>NZ_JBGLQV010000003.1:0-509797 GCF_041402525.1 Aeromonas sp. S18(2024)
TGGTCAACTCTCGTTCCATCCAACTAAATACCTGATAAACCAGCAAAATTGCGTGGGATGGCTTATCGGCGGGTTTCGGATGGGCATTTAACTTAACGCGACATTATGCGCGGTAAGAACTGCCCGTGGTCTGGGGTCAGCAGCACAGCCATAGCAAGGGCTACAGCCGTGCTAGATGCTTTTGTGTACTGGGCCAGGATGTCGTACCAGGCGCGTTTCAGCTCTGGATCGGTGGCTCTGACTGCGTGCAGGTTGATTAGGACTTCTTTCACGTCCAGGCCGATTGCCTCGGCAAGTTTTTTTGCAGTCTCATCAGTAAGTTGCGACTTTCCTTTGTTCACAGCAGAGATGTAAGAGCTGGTAAATCCCAGGTCTGCGGCTGCTTCCTGAAACTGAGTGTACTTTTTGGCTCTCATGTAAGCCTGGATTAGTGCTTTTGAGTCCATAAAACTGCTCCTGAGTCGTACCACTATTGGGCCCATCATACCCAAAAAGGCCAAAATAGCCTCGTTTCCATTTAACTATTTAAATGATTCAATGCATTCAACTAACCATTTGATTGCATGAACCATGACCCACTTTAGCCCACAAAACCTTGATTCGCCTGCTCTTATCGAGCGCAAGGTCTATTGGCAGGCTGAGCCGACAGGCGATCTCTCCGCCTGTGTGGCGGGTCAGGTTGAGATGTTCCGCGACCTGCACGAGATGCGGATCTATCTGTCGATGACCTATCCCGATACCGTTTTTGAGCTGGTCGAGGTCACGGAAGAGACTTGGCAAGGCTTCTATGACCAGGGAGTGTTCTTCGATGACTGGTCATAACCCTGTTACTCCGGATATGCCATTGGCTGGGGTCTGCCACTTCTGCGGTTGTGAGTCCGACACCCTTAGCCGCCTGACCTCAGAGGCTAACCCTGGCGTAGTCCTTCTTATCTGCCCTCAGTGTGATAACGAGCAGTTCCACGGAGGTTGTGACGCACCGGAGGATTTCTTCTGATGACTGGTCATGAATCCGTAATGCCGATAAATAGCGTTATCGGCATCAACGCGGCCCAGGCTAAGGCCGAACCCAAAACCCTGATCGACTATCTCTCCTTTACCTGGGCACCGACCGAGCTGCGCCAGATGACCGAACTTGCCAAGCAAGGCGCGCTGTTGAAGGCTATCCCGCGCTTCAAGACCGAGAACAAGGCCATCCAGGCGGCGTTTTCAGCGCCTGCCGTCGAGGGCCTGCGCTACCTGTGGAAGCGTCCGGTTGGCTTCGCTCCCCTCGCCCGCTTCGACAAGGTGACCGAGCGTCTTTATGACAAGGCCGAGCGTCGCTCCCCCGATACCGCTCCGGTACGGGTGTACGACAAGGCCACCGAGCGGTTGAGCCTCAAGGGTGTGGCCAAGGCCCCCTCCCCTGTGTGTACCCCGTCCATGACGGAAATGATGGAACATGCCCTGCACTCTGGGTACAAGTCCCGCGCCGATATGCGCAAGGAGCTCAAGGCGGTCTGTGCTGACCTGCTGAAGTTCTCCGAGTTCGAGGTGGTCGAGGGTGCCAAGTATTGGGAAGCGTACAACGACTTGATCGACAGCTACGGCGTCCAGTTCCTGGATGCCCTCTGCTGCAACGAGATCGAGTTGTGGTTAGAGGAACTCAACACCAGGATTGGCGTCCCCATCCCCGAGCCGCGCTTTACTATGCGCCCTCGCCGCTCCGGTCTGCACGGTTACGCCAACTCGGCCGACCTGCTGTGTGATGGCCTCCCCTGTGGCCTGATTGGTTGGGGTGCGGCTAACCATGGCTGCATGGTCAGTTTCTCCGGCGTGGGTTGTGCCGCCCTGGATATGCCGGCTTTGCACTCTGTTATCTCTCACATTCCCACGGTGCGTATCACTCGGGTGGATCTCGCCCTGGATGACTACAGCGGTGAGCACATCAATTACCAGGGGGCCATTGCTGGCGCCGAAGCGGGAGCGTTTCACCCGCAGCGGGGCCGCGCTCCCTCCTGGATGAAGATTGAATCGGGTGAGTTCGTGATCACCGAGGTGTGCAAAGGGATTGCCAAGCGCTTTGGCATGGTGCCGACCAAGGGCTGCTCTTTCTACGTGGGCAGCAGGATAAATGGCAAGTGCGCTCGGGTATATGAGAAAGGCAAACAAATGCAGTCGGCAGAATATCCGCATTGGGTACGCGCCGAAGGCGAGTTACACAATAAGGACAGGGAGATACCGCTCGATGTGCTGATTAATCCAGACCCTTATTTTGCGGGGATGTATCCGCAATTTTCAAAATGGCTGGATGCGGTCAAGCAATCGGATGTAACTCCGGTGCGAGTGACCACCTTTAAAAACAAGTTCAAAACCTCCAGGGACAATGCCGTATTTAATATGTCTCGGATGGCGGGCCGCCTTGTCAATTGGTTAGCAAACATTGAAGGGCTAGCCCCTGAGAAGATTGTTAACCAATTAACAGCGCACCTGGAACCGTTGGATATTCCGGCGCGGTTAAGAATGCCGCTTCCACCTGAAATTTTATCGGGTGAGCATCATTTAATTTCGACCTGATAATGGTTCTTCAAAGGATAAATACTATGTCTCTGCTGACTTCTATTCTGGTTACTCGCGTAACTCATGGCTTTGGTGTTTCCCGCAAGTCCGGCTCCCCTGTGCCTTATGACTTTGCCCAGGTGGAATATTTGGCCCCTGCCAATAACGTCAATAAACCCGAGTGCAATATCACTTCCTGGGGCTATGAAGTCCGTCAGCTGGCATTGCGTAACGATGCGGCCACCATTAAAGAAGTGGCCGATTGTCCGAAGTTGGTCGCTATAGATCTTATTCTGGAAGCGGATCCCCAGAATCCGACCCGAAACGTGGTGGTTGGTTATCAAGCCACTAAAAAGCCGGTATAACCGCCGCGCAACGAGGAGGAGGAGCGAGAGCGCGCAGCGAGCGACGACGAGGGCGCGATAATGCTTTGTTTAAATATCACCTCCGAAGGATATGCCAGATTATCTGAGGGGGACTCTTGTCAATATGTGCTCCTGACAGTCCAGGAGCACGCCAAATTAACGGATATATCCAATTGGTTTCAATTTGATGTGTCCACCGTATCAATGGCCTTCGGGTTTGGTTTAACCATGTGGGTCGTTGGTTTGAAACTCGGTGCAGTCGCCCGGGTAATTGTAGGTGCAAAACGAGGATAAAAAATAATGGCTAAAATGTCAGGCATGTTTCGCAATGGTTGCATTGCGTTGGTAGGTTCCGTCTCTGCTGCTGCGGCAAATGCTGAGGGAGGCGCTTCCATTGCTGCTGCTGCTCAGGCGGCACTGGATGCGGCTCAATCGGATGTGACCCAAACCTCTCCGAAGGTTTTGATGGTTGTGGCTTCCGTGGTAGCTGTTGGCATCATGATCGGCCTTATCCGCAAAGCTTAAACCATGTCCTTACTTATAGGGACGCTCTGGTTTTTATTCTTTGTCGAGGGGTTTAGATCATCCTTCTCTATTTAAGGCGACTCCGGTCGCCTTTTTTACATTAGGTGGCATCGTGCGCTTTATTTTCTTATTTATTTTGGCATTGCCATTTAAATTATATGCTTCGTGCCCTACAGGTGTTCAGGTTTCTAACGTTCCTATTTCTACCGCGCTGCCTTATTGCGTTAAATTTGAAAATTCCTCTAAGGGTGGGTGTTTTGTAGATTGCACGGGAGTTTGCATAGAGTTTGCCTCTGGTAGCAAGGGGCCTATTCAAACCACTGGCGTAGAGTGCTCTATTGGTGGCGGTGGTAGTGAGGATGGTAGCGGTGGCAATGGTGGCATTGGTGGTACTCCTGGCACTATTCAGACTTTCCATAGTGGCCCAACTTATGTAGGCAAAGATAATACCGCTGACATTTCCAATTTATTTAATAATCTCGGCCTTACTATCCAAAGTGCCGGTTATTATCAAGCTCGCGCCATTTCGGGTGGCTTTATTAGTTATGTCGGTAATATGAAGGAAGATGTTGCAACGTTAAAGGACTTTGCCGCTCAAAGTTTATCATTGGAGCAGAACTCGGATATTAACAACAGGATGCAGATGCAATCCCTTAGTCATATAGAACAGATGTTACAGGATAAACTTTTTGGTGATTCTGGTAGCTCTGGTGGTTCTAGCGGCTCTGGTGGCGGGACTAATAACGATACGATAGAAAGTTTGTTGCGGGATCATTTGGTTAAAAACTCTTATGGTCAGTCAAATAACCTTTCAAATATTCAAAGTAATACTGACACCATGCAATCAATGATGGGTAGTCAAATGCGGATGTTTGGTGAAATGACGGGTATGTTGGATAACATTTCCAGAAACACCAATGCCATTAAGGATGGTTTGGGCGGTGGTTCTGATGGTGAGGGTGGAGGCTCTGAGCCTGGAGCAGGCGGAGATGGAATAGATTATTCCAAAATGCCTGGTTCTGAGAATAACCCTATGTCGGTTGCGGGTTCTGCTTATAAGTCGTCATGCAATGGCGACAATTGCTATTTTGACGTACCAGGCATGGAGAGGAAATTAGAGGAAACCCGCAAAGCGCTATCAGATAAATATGATGATATTGCCAGGGAAACCAAGGAGGTGTTTTCATTTAATTTATCTGGCCCTGCGGAACCATTGAAGTGTTTGGACTTATTCAGTTACCAGGGAAAGAGCTTTGAAGTATGTCCGCCCTCCCAGGACTACTGGCAGACATTGGCGGCCATGATGATGTTTATTTTCTACTTCATCGCGCTCATGGTTATTTTCAAGAGGTGAGTTATGGAATGGATGGGTGATTTCTTCTCGGGATTCTTCAATGATATTTATAACTTGGCGGTGCAGTTTAGCGCCTGGTTGGCGGTGCGGTTGGCTGTCCAGTGGGTTGAGTTCAAGATATTCATGTTGACATTTACCTGGGATGTGGCCAGGGAAATATTACTGAATATCAAATTTAGCGAAATGCTTTCCCTGGCATTTGATCAGTTACCAGGGAGTGTACGGGGGATGCTGTTATATCTGCACTTTGACAAGGGGCTGGCGATATTGTCCCAGGCGTTTGTCACCCGCTTTATGCTCAACATCATGGGGTGGTAAATGTCCATCAAGATCCATCACGGTGCCCCTGGCTCCTACAAGTCCTCGGGGGCTATTCATACCGACGTGCTGCCCGCCATCAAGGCTGGCCGTCACATCATCACCAACGTGCGCGGGTTCACTGCAGAACGGTGTAAGGAGGTGCTCGGCAAGGCAGTGCCTGACGAATTCCAGGTGACTTATATCGAGACCGAATCCCAGGAGGGCCGCGACCGTCTCGCCCGCTTCTATCATTGGGCTCCCAAAGGGGTTTTCTTCCTGGTCGATGAGGTACAGCGGATATTTCCGCCAGCCTGGCGGCAAAGTGATTTGGATCGCCTGGATTATCCAGGTGGGCCGGATGTGGCCAAAGCAGATGGGCGGCCGGAAACCATCGACGTGGCATTTGATATGCACCGCCATCATAACTGGGACTTTGTATTTACAACCCCGAACATCAAAAAGGTGCACGGCGTTATTAGGGCGGCCTCTGAAACTGCTATTCGTCACACCAATATGAAAATTCTGGGCTTTGGCAGGCGTTATAAAACGGTGCTGCACCTGGCAGATAATAGCGGGTCGTCCGTGTCCGATGTATTGCAAGCCAAGCCATTCAACAAGGTGCCTGATTATGTTTTCAAACTTTATGACTCAACTACAACCGGTCAAGTCACGGATACAATCGCGGGTAGCTCGATATTCCGAGATCCTAAAATTCTTTTTATTCTGGCGCTGTGGGGGCTTTGTGTATTCTTCGGTTTCATTAAGCCGGAATATATTGATAAGTCTGCTAAGGCCCCTGCGCCCTCTCCTGCCGCTGTTTCGACTCCTGGGGCGGTGGGTGCTGCGCCCTCTGCTGGGGTACGTCCTAGCAGCGCTCCTGCTGCGTCTCCTGGCGGGGTTCTTTCTGTAGGGCCGTTCGCTGGCCATCGCCTGATTATCAGTTGCCATATCCTGATCAAGGATGATCGCGGGGAATATCGGGTCGAATATTGCTTTGGCCTTCGCAAAGGCGATGACGTGCAGCCTATATCAAGCGATGACTGGCCGGATCAACTGGCCAGGGTTGAGCCCATCAGTGCCTGTCATGCGGTGGTGAAGTACCAGGGCGAGCCTGTTGATGTGTATTGCGACCCCGAGGGGGACGCTTTGCGGCGCAAGTACAATGCCGCGCTCTACCCTGGCAACCGTGGCAGTGATGCTCCAGAAGATGACCGGACATAATAAAGGGCTGCGGATATGGTGTTTGTGATTGTCGGTATTGAGCTGTTTATTCTGTTTGCGCTTGTAATGGGTGGCGGGCTTGAGGGGGATACGCTTTATCTGGTCTATACGGTGATTGCTATCTTGCTCTCCCCTCTCTGGGGCGGTGTCCTGCTGGTAATGTTGGCGGAGTTCAGTTATCGGTGGAGAATGTGCTGCCGTGCCAGGCGTCGCGCACTGGCCAAGCGTGGCCGGACATCATAACTGCAATAACGTGACTGCGTTGTTTATGTTAAATAGCCAGGCTTAAGACTACAAAGAGCAGGGGCGGTAGCCCCTACAAGCCGCCCCTTGATGCCTATTTGTCCCTCGAAAGCCTCGCGGCGGAACACGCCCATCTAGCCCTGTGACTGGATCACCCCCTTCCCTGCTAAACCGGCTTTTGAGGCTTTCCTGCGCTGAGGGAGTTATGCACTAGCAGGCACTTAGTATCTAGAGGATTAAAACATACCAATACAAAGCAATATAAAATAATGTAATTTTTCAAAGGCAAATCCGAGCAATAATAAAATGTTTTTTATTGTTGCTTTTATGCCAAATATAGACTCCCATGCTGTTATTATTGTTAATGCTAAAATGTGGGAGTTTGTTCGTGATTGTAAAAACTCCATTTTATTTTGAATGTAAATGGAATCGAGCCAGCGGTTATATGTGTCTTCGCCTTTCGAATATAACATTTTTTTATTGTGATTAGCATCCAGTTGATATGTTATAAATAGACCACTGTCATCTTCTTTTTCTGGTGTTATTTTAATTTTCACAAGAAGAATACCGTGCATATCAGATTTGCAATCGTCAATTTTAATTTTCGTTTCTTCATCTGGATTTAATGGCTTTACAAGAACTTCTTCTTGATCCATTGTTTGTTCTATATTGCTTGTTGGACAAGAAATTGCTCCTTCAATTATTTTTGCCGTTGGGGTTGGTGCTGAACCAATATTTTTTATGATTAAGCCCCATTCAAATGGCTCACCTTGAATGATTTCATTCTGTTTTTTGAAAGCGAATCGTCTGCTTTTATTATTTTTGGGTGTAGCATAAAACGAGATCAAAATGTTGTATTTTTGTTTATTGCTTACGTCGTTCATTTTTCATCCTTGTATCAACTTGGCCCCCCGTATAGTAATACGGGGGGAATTCTACTCTAGTCCCCTACCCTCTTGTGCCCTTCCACCTTTCTCACACGATCTTAGGGTAGCCGTACTGATGAGCCTCTTCGTATTCGATGAGTGAACGTTGGTCAAACTCAAACGTCACTAAGTGCTTTTCACGAAGAGTGGAGCAGACAATTACTGAGTGCTGAGCATTGGCGTGTTGATATTGATACTCAACTCTCATCGGGCAACCAGGAGCCATGATATGTGCCACTTGTTGGCCTGGATCGAATTGGGCGGCAACCTTACACGACTTCATATCTATGTTGACAATTTGTTGTAGGTTGTTTGCGGCAACAGTGATGGTCTGATACACCCCAACATTACCGAGCTCACTGCAGGTAACTTTCATGCCGTCTACAAACTCGACATACAGCGTGGTTTCACTGTCAACGTGCTTTACTTTCATACCATGGGCAAATGTCATTAAGCTCTCCTTCGGGTTGGGCCTTATGGCCAACCAGAAAGATCGTACCAGACTGATAAATCTATAGATACGTGTTGACATGCAAAAAAAATCATTTTGTTCAATTATGTCAACAGGTTAAGGCCTGCTTTGGAGATGATAAAATGGGGGCCGTAGCCCCCAAGTGTCACATTACTCCTAGCTTCTTCCTCCAATGGAACGCTTCCTTCTGTTTCTCTGAGCGCTCGACCTGGATGATTGCCAGGGCCTCTATCCTTCGTCTATCAAATCTCACTCCGGTGGGCGAAATCAGGCAGTCGTTCGCCATTCGCCATCCTTCCCAGGCTTTGAAAATCGTGGGCAGCTCCCTGCCCGATGCCATGCGCATTAGCCGTTTACAGACAGGAGGGATCTCTTTGCCTTTATCCCAGTTTGTGACCTGCCTCACAGAAACAAAACAAAGATTGGCCGTCTCTTCAATCGATAAACCGCACTCAAACCAACGAAAAATGAAGTTTTTGGTCAACTCTCGTTCCATCCAACTAAATACCTGATAAACCAGCAAAATTGCGTGGGATGGCTTATCGGCGGGTTTCGGATGGGCATTTAACTTAACGCGACATTATGCGCAGTGTCGTTGGGTGGGAAGCGTTGAGTTGGAGACCCGTGGTAACATTGAAAATCATGCAACATGCAAGTGGGATTTCTCATGGATTACACATTGATTTCAGGCATTCATCCATCGGATGCTGCATCGAAGGAGTTCGCTTTGTGGCAGACGCGTTGCAATCTGTTTGGTTCCGAAGAGGTTTCGCGATATACGCAGAGAATTATTGATACCAATGACGGGCCTCGGTCAGAAAGAAATGACGCGTTCGATGGTCTCCTCAAAGCGATGAAAACGGATCTGGCGAAATGAAATATGGCTTACCAAGCTGAATAGCTCTGTCAGCCATGAGATATATGATCGATTTCTGCAAGTGCCGTCCGCCATTAACAAGTTAGCTAGGCCTGCGGAGATTCTTTTGCACAACACACTACCGGTCTGGTTCCCTGCAGATCGCCTGTAACACATACGCATTGTGTGACACCGCAGAGCACGCGTTTAGCAATGACGGAACCAATATGGGATCTGGATGACGCGTTGATCGAACAGATTCATCCCAGTTGCCCATCATTTTTATCCAGGAGGCTCTTGTTGCTTTCGTTGAGGTATTTGTGGGTGTGTATAACCCCATCACCTTGCTCCATAATGCCAATGCCGATAAATGGGGTTATCGGCATTATTTGAGAATTTCAATTGGCCGAATTTATCCGTTTCTTCGATATGAGCATGCCCTTTAATCAGGCGATAGCGAAATGTTAACCGACCAATTTGTTTAACAACCCGAGACGCCTCTTCCAACCCAACTTCAATGAGCTTCCTGGCTATTTGGAAATAGAAGATCCCCCGACCGTCAGATCCACCCAGGCCTCCTCGCTCACCATGATTTCGCGCTCAGCTGGATAATCGAATAGCCTGTTCCTGGTGTGAGGTGTTATGGCAATAACAATAGATCCCCCTCCCCCTGATCCGGCATCGTGAAGCCACGATATTTGGCAAGACGGGAAGTGGGCGATAAGAAGGGAAGATGTTGACGTCTGCGGGAAACAAATCACATGGCCGTCCCTGGCCAAGGCCCCATGCATGGGGTCCCTCCCCTGCCCCTGTCAATCAACCTAACGTCATAAAAGAAGCTGAGAGTTGAGTGTGGTGAATATATTGTTTTCTGATTTGTTATCTCTCACTTTTTAGCCAAGTCGATCCAGTGGCTTTTTCTGGGCACTCTCATGTCGCTCGCTATTGCTGATATGCAGATATTTCGAGGTGGTATCTATGCTGTCGTGGCCGGCATCGGCCTGGACGTGAGAGAGCG
This sequence comes from Aeromonas sp. S18(2024), assembly GCF_041402525.1. Lineage (NCBI taxonomy): Bacteria > Pseudomonadati > Pseudomonadota > Gammaproteobacteria > Aeromonadales > Aeromonadaceae > Aeromonas > Aeromonas sp. S18(2024). Next base: position 9,819 of record NZ_JBGLQV010000003.1, read on the forward strand.
GTCGGCCGTTGAGATTGATATCGTGAGTGATGCCGGTGTGGCGGATGGCATGGGGCGACAGTTGGCGCATCTCGGCCGCATCCTGAGCAAAGCCATCCTGCTCGGCATGATCGGCTCCCTTGGCGATCACCATCATGATGAGATCCCGCAATTGACGGATCCCCAGATTGGCGTTGAGTTGCCCCTGTTCGCGACCATGACCTGCCGCCTTGTGCCGGATAAAGAGCGGTGTCTGTTCGTCCGGCGCCGGCAACGGCGTCAAGCCCAGAAAACGGCGGTAGCGGCCAAGAGCCTCTAGCAGCGCCTGCGACACGGCCACGGTTCGCCGTTTGCCACCCTTGCTCTGGGGAATGTAATAGCCCCAGACGCCGGTTTTGCGATCCCGGCGAAATTGCCCCATGACGGGGGTAAAGCCCGGTCTGGCGGCCACTTCCGAGATCCGCAGATAACAGGCGTACATCAGTATGGTAAGAAATCGGCTGCGTTCGTGCTGCTCGGGATTGTCGCTGGCCAGCCACTCGGCGGCCTGCATGACATAGGACCATTGCAGCTCGCTGAAAGATTGCACCTGATCATCCGGTTCCTTCTCCACCGGGTGTTTCATCCGCTGCAACAACAGCACCGGGTTTCTGTCCATGTACTCTTCCTGGATAAGGTACTGGAAAAAGGCTGACAGGATGGCGAGCTTGGTCTTCATCGCCTGCTCGCTCAGCCGATATGGTAGGGCCCGCCCGAGATCCTTTTTGCCGAGAAAAGGTCGCCAATGGGGATTAGGCAGGCGCTCCCCCCACTCTTTGTCCAGCACGAACTGCGCCACATTGCGATAGGCAATCAGCTCCTGTGGTGGGGACTGGCAGTAGTCCAGATAGCGCATCATGATGCGGCGAGTCAGATCTTTGGGGCTGATGGCGGCCTCGCGAAAGCACCAGTGGAAAAAGGTGGTCAGCTCGCTGCGGTAGGTCTTGTAGTTGTTTTCGTTATGGCGCTGTTCCAGCAGCCAGTCGACCGCCAGTTCGTAGACCAGCCCGGCGTCGGGGACATCGTTCAGACTGAGGTTGGCTAGATAGAGATTGACCTGGGTATTACCGGCTTCCAGGTAGGCCAGACCGTCAAAAAGCGGCATGGCGGGGGGCAAAGAACAAGTTGGATGAGTCATGGTGTAGCTTGTAATGATGATGCTATGGCTTGGCAAGAGTGCATTGATTCAAGGGTAAGTTCAGGGTGTGGATACAAGACCCGCTCGGTTGTCAGCTAATCAGGCTCCCTGACCTGCGGGGCACGACTATCGATAAGTCGATGCTGTTAGACCCGGCATCAAGCTGATACGATGCTGGCGACCGCACTCTGAATACGGCTCTAATTTATGCAATAAATATGCGGCGTTGTTAAAAAATTCTCGGGGTAAATATCGACTTAAATGACTGTAAATGCTGATTTTGTGAATGCGGTAGATATTTACCCCAAGCGCGGCGTACCAGGGGGCCTTAGGCCACCTGCTTGAGCGGCTTCTCTTTGCGTTTGGTCGGCGCCTGTTCATCTTCCTTGTTGCTCGTCGTCTGCAGTTTGCCGCCACGCAGCAGGGTTTGCAGTCGATCACGCTGTTCGGCCAGGTAGAATGCCAGGCTCTCTTGCTGCTGCGGGGCCAGCTCGATGGGGGCCTCTTCCAGCAGCAGCATGAGCTCGTCCGCCGTATCCAGCAGCTTGTCATAGGCATCTGCCTCTTTCTTACTGGCAAAGGTCATCTTCTCCACTCCCCCACGAACCACGACATATTTGATTTCGACAGCCATGATGGCCTCCTCTTGGTGTTGGTCAGTAGAGTATATGTATGGATATACAGTATTGCAAACAGGGGAAGGGAAAAGTGCGATGGAGGAAGCAGCTATTGACGTCGTTAGATAGTAAAGTGTCATTTGGCTTCTAGGTCTGACTGGTCGGAGCATGGATTGATGACGATCGTACAACACCTGTTTATCCTGCTGATGGTGGAGGTGCTGTTGCTCGGGGGCATTGGCCGCCTGGTGATGGATCTCCCCTGGCTGTTGACCCTGCTGTGGGTGGCGCTGACTCTGCTGATGTTGCGCTGCCTGGTGGTGCTGGGCAGCTGGCTGTTCACCCGCTTTTACCCCTCCCCGGCTATCAGCCTCTGGGCCAGGGTCAAGATGATGGCTGGCGAGATGCTTGCCTACCTCTACACCTTCACCTGGCTGCTCCCCTTCGAGCCGCTGCTGATGGCCCCCGATCGGTTGCCACCCTGCCGGCGTCCCGTGTTGCTGGTACATGGTTATGGTTGCAGCCGCGGGATCTGGCGCACCCAGCGAGCCAGACTTGAGGAAGCTGGCCATGTGGTGGCGACCATCACCCTCTCTCCGCCCTTTGGTCATATCGACGAGATGGTGCCCCTGCTTGCCCGGCGGATTGACCATGTGCTGGCCCAAACCGGTGCCAGCCAGCTGGTGCTGATCGGTCACAGCATGGGGGGGCTGGTATGCCGCGACTATCTGGCGGTCGCAGGCGGTGACAAGGTGGCCGCGCTGATCACCCTGGCGACCCCTCATCAGGGCAGCCAGCTGGCGATGCTGGGGGTGGGTGCCAATGCCCGCGAGATGGAGCCGGGCTCCGGCTGGTTGCAACGCTTTGCCTGCGTGCCCCTGTGCGTGCCTGGGGTGTCGGTGCGCACCAGCCACGACAACGTGGTGATGCCCCAGGAGCGTCAGCGGCTGGACGGGATGGAAGATATCGAACTGCCCGCTCTCGGCCACCTCTCGCTGCTCTACTCCCGTCGCACCACGGATCTGCTGCAGGGGCTCTTGAAACGCTTCTGAAAAAAAACGGGCCTGATCACTCAGGCCCGTTGTGTTTATGACTTCTTTCGTGTTGCTAGAAGTGGATCCCCTTGATCAGGGTCGAGACCGCGACCTGATCGGCGGTTGCCTTGGATTGATCGCCATCTTTGGGGTCGGCAAAGGTGCGAAAACTCGTGTTCATGATCACCTGGGCCACTCGCGGGGCCAGAGCATGGACCACCTGACCGAAGACCCCGAGGCGGGTCGCCAGCCGTACGTGCTTGTTGATGATGGTGTCGCACACCAGATCGGCCGCCTCTTCCGGCGTCATCATGGGCACCTGGTCATAGACCTTGGTCGGCGCCACCATGGGGGTCTTCACCAGCGGCATATTGATGATGGAGAAGTTCACCCCCTTGTCGGCAAACTCGGAGGCCGCGGTGCGCACCCAGGCGTCGAGGGCCGATTTGGAGGCAACATAGGCCGAGAAGCGCGGCGCATTGGTCAGCACCCCGATGGAGGAGATGTTGATGATGTGCCCCTTCTTCTTCTCGATCATCCCTGGCAGTACTCCCATGATCACCTTGAGCGCTCCGAAGTAGTTGAGCTGCATGGTGCGCTCAAGATCGTGGAAGCGATCGAAGGAGTCCTCGATGGAGCGGCGGATGGAGCGACCGGCATTGTTGATGAGGATATCGACCCCGCCATGATCCGCCACGATTTGTTGGGTGATGGCTTCCCCCTGTGCCAGATCGGCCAAGTCACCCTGATAGACCTGCAGTGACAGGCCGAGTTCGGCAAATTCGGCCCGGGTCTCGGCAATCTTCTGCTCATCGCGGGCGATGGTCACGACGATAGCCCCCGCCCCTGCCAGTTTGCGGGCCGTGGCCCGACCAATGCCGGAAGTGGCGCCGGTGACCAGTACCACCTTGCCCTCGACCCGGCCGCGCAGGGTGCGGTCGATGAAGAGCTCGGGATCGAGGTGGCGCTCCCAGTAGTCCCACAGACGCCAGGCGTAACTGTGCAGCGGAGGCACTTCGATGTCGGTTCCTTTCAGTACGCGCTGGGTCTCCCGGCTGTCGAAGCGGGTCGGATAGTTGATGAGGCGAAATACATCCTTGGGCAGCCCCAGATCGGCGATGGCGGCATCGCGGATGCGGCGCACCGGCGTCATGGTCATCAGCATCGCCATCAGGTGGCGCGGGATAAAGCTGAACAGGGAGGCATTGATGCGGATGGCGGGTTCCGGGGCGTGGGCGGCGCGGGAGAAGGTGCTGAGCATATCGCCGACCCGCATCGGGTTGGGATCCGTCAGGTGGAAGGTCTTGTTCTCCTCCCCCGCCTGATGAGAGATGTGGGCCATGGCATCGACCACGAAGTTGACCGGCACCACGTTGATGCGTCCTCCTTCCACCCCGATGGCGGGCATCCAGGGGGGGAGCAGGCGACGCAGCTTCTGGATGGTCTTGAAGAAGTAATAGGGGCCGTCAATCTTGTCCATCTCGCCGGTGTTGGCATCCCCTACCACGATCCCGGGCCGGTAGATGCGCCAGGGCACCATGCACTCCTTGCGCACGATCCCCTCGGCCTCGTGCTTGGTCTGGAAATAGGGCAGATCGAGCTGCTCGGCCTCCTCGAACATGTCTTCCCGAAACAGGCCGTCGAACAGGCCGGCTGCCGCGATGGAGCTGCAGTGATGAAACTGGCGGGCGCCCAGCTGGGCCGCCAGCTGTACCGCCTGACGGGTGCCGTCGACGTTGACCTGCTGCTGGACGCCCGCCTTGGCGTTGAGATCATAGATGGCGGCCAGGTGAAAGAAGTGATCGATCCGATCGCGAAGCTCCCCTTGCAGCGCCTCTGTCACTCCCAGCAGCGGCAGCGTCATATCCCCGAATACCGGAGTAGCTCGTCCTTCATCCACCTGCCAGTAGTCGTAAAGCTCGGGTAATTTATCCTGATTGGCGGCGCGCATCAGAAAATAAACGTGATTGTCAGGGGATTGTGCCAGCAATTTCTTAATCAACCTGCGCCCGATAAAACCACTTCCGCCTGTGATGAAATAGTTCATGTTATGGTTCCGCTACTGATTTTACTGTTAGTTGATGTTAGGTATATCACGATTCATATGGGAATCTTCAATACAATTACCGGTTCGTGAGCCATCCCTAAATTCAGTTAATCGACTATTTCGTTATTAGGTAGAACCCTCTATTTTTTGTCCATAAACTGAAGATGAAAAATCAGTAATGCCTCAACCGGATTGCCGTTGTCGTTGTCGCCATTACATGTATCTGCCGTTATTCAAGGAGCAATATCATGGCTAAAAAACTCAAAGCGCTGGCCGGTTCGGTCACCGACAACCAACTCGCCTCCACCATCAAGGAGTCGACCCAGCAGATCTGGTTGGCAGGGCTCGGTGCCTATTCCAAAGCCCAGGAAGAGGGTGGCAAGATCTTTGACGCCCTGGTGCAGGAAGGGGAAGCTCTGCAGGCCAAGACCCGCCAGAGCGCCGATGAGAAGATCGCCGCCGTGGCCGACAAGACCGCCGGTACCTGGGGCCGTCTGGAGCAAGTGTTCGAGGAGCGCGTCGCCCGTGCGGTGGCCAGCCTCGGGATCCCGACCCGCAAGGACATCGACAAGCTATCCAAGCGCATGGCCGAGCTGACCGAGGTGGTGCAACAGCTGCTGGATGCCCAGGAGGGCGAGGCCCCTGCCGCCGAAGCCAAACCTGCCCCGGCCAAAAAGCCGGCCCCTCGCAAGGCTCCGGTAAAGAAAGCGCCGGTCGCCAAGGCCAAGGAGGCGGCCGCTGAAGAGGCTGCGGATCTGCTCTCCGCCGCCGAAGAGGCGGTAAAAGAGGTCAAGGCCAAGGCGGAAAGCGTCCTCCCCTGATCCCCTGACGGTGCACTGCTAATCGATACCGGCCCATGCCCTGCGCTGGGCCGGTATCGTCATGAAAAGTGTCATGAAGAGTGTCATGGAGAGGGAGGCGACTATGAGTACGATCGCGATGGCCCTTGCCGGCGGGGGCCCGCTTGGTGGCATCTATGAGGTCGGTGCCTGTGCGGCGCTCTCCGACAGCATCCGTGGGCTGCGCCTCGAGCATGCGGATATCTATGTGGGGGTCAGCTCAGGCGCAGTGGTCGCCTCGGCCTTGGCCAACGGCATTTCGCCGGAGAAACTGGTGCGGATCCTGCTCAGTGACGATGCCAGCGAGATCTTCGACCCCGCCACCCTGCTGCGCCCTGCCTTTCGTGAATATGTCGCGCGCCTTGGCACCATACCGCCGCTGGCGTGGCAGAGCCTGACCCACTATCTGGCCGCCCCCTGGAAACACAGTCTGTTCGAATCCCTGCAGGGGCTCGCCAAGGCGATCCCGACCGGCCTGTTTGACAACCGTGGGGTGGATCGCATCCTGACCCAGTTCTTCTCCCGCCCCGGTCGCAGCAACGATTTTCGCGAGCTCAACAGTCGCCTCTTTGTGGTGGCGACCGAGCTCGATACCGGTCACCCGGTGGCTTTCGGCAGCCCGGGGTACGACGATGTGCCCATTTCGGCCGCGGTACAGGCCTCGGCCGCCCTGCCCGGCCTCTTTCCCCCTTCGCTTATCAACGGTCGTCACTATGTGGACGGGGCGCTGATCAAGACGCTGCACGCCTCGGTGGCGCTACAGGAGGGGGCGGATCTGGTCCTCTGCATCAATCCGCTGGTGCCCTTCGATGCAGACATGGCGACCTGCGAGCCCACCAATCTGGTGGATAGCGGCCTGCCGGTGGTGCTGGCCCAGACGTTTCGCGCCATCATTCACTCGCGCATGCATGTGGGGATGGACCGTTACCAGCATCAGTACCCCGATGCCGACGTCCTGTTGTTTGAACCCTCCCCCGCCGATGGCGAGATGTTCTTTACCAATGTGTTCAGTTACCGGGATCGCCGCCGTCTGTGCGAGCACGCCTATCAGCACACCCGCCGGGATCTCTGGGCGCGGCGCGATACCCTGGCCCCTGTGCTGGCCCGGCATGGCCTTGAGCTCAATCTGGCGGCGCTGGCGGATAAACAGCGCTCCCTGCTCACCCCCAGCACGGATGCGGTGGCGGCTCTCGACCGCTCGCTCGAGCAGTTGCAGCACTGGCTCACCCGCCGCTATGGCCAGGGGGCGCGGCGCCCCGTGTCGAAGGAGTAGCATGGAGCGCAAACCCAAGCGGCGTACCCGTGAGAGGATCCTGACCACCGCCCTTGCCTGCTTCAACCAGCAGGGTGAGAGTGCCGTCACCACCACCGCCATCGCGGCCGAGGTGGAGATAAGCCAGGGCAACCTCTATTACCACTTCCATAACAAGGAGGAGATAGTCAACGCCCTGTTCGGCGAATTCGAGCAGGAGATGACCCGTCTGCTCGATGCGGTCAGCGCCCCCTCCGACGAGCCGGAGGATATCTGGCTCTTCCTGCACCTGATGTTCGAGACCATCTGGAAATACCGCTTTTTCTACTACGACATCTCGGCTCTGATGAACAGCTATCACCGGGTCGAGCGGCACTTTTCCGCCTTGCTGCGGCGCAAGGAGCAGACCGCCGCGGCCATTTGTCACCATCTGCAAACGGTGGGGCTGATGTCGGGCACCTTGCAGCAGATGCAGTCGCTCGCCGTCAATATCGCGCTGGTGGGGACATTCTGGATTTCCTATCAACGGGCCCTGCACCCTGGCGAGGACGCCGATATCGCCCGTGGCGTGTTTCAGGTGATGCAGCTGGTGGCCCCCTATTTGCGCGAGGATGCCCGTGTTCATCTGGACGCCCTCGCCCACCACTACACCAGCAAGGTGTGAACCACATGCAACAGGGAGAACATGCATGACAACCTCACAGTCCCAACTCTCCGATTTCATCCCTTTCCCCTTTCCAGGCGGGGCCTATGAGTACCCGGGCGACGAGCTGGCCGAACAGTGGGCCAGGCTGCATCAGGGGGATGCCGAACCTTGGCCCGAAGATCCCAAGGTGCAGGATGCCTGGCGCGCCTACCACACCGGGGATTTTGCCCTGGCGGTGGCCCTTGGCAACGACGCCGGAGAGGCTGGGCTCAATGTGGTGAACAAGGCGCTGGTGATCCACGCCAGCTACCTGCTGGAGGACAAGTACGCCAAGCGGGCCGCCTTTGAACTCGCCGCCAGCAACGCCGAGAAGCTGCAAAAGCGGCAGCCTGACAATGCCAACGCCTGGTATTTCCACGCCCTGGCGCTGGGGCGTTACAGCCAGGTGATCTCCATTTCCAAGGCCCTTTCCCAAGGGATCGGCGACAAGATAAAGAGCAGCCTGGAGAAGGCCCTGGCGCTAGCCCCCGAGCACGCTGAGGCGCATATCGCCTTCGGGGCCTGGCATGCGGAGATCGTCGACAAGCTCGGTGCCATGATAGGCGGCCTCACCTACGGGGCTAAAAAGGAGGAGTCAGAGCGCCACTTCCAGGCGGCGCTGGCCCTTATTCCGGACTCCGCCATCGCCCGTATGGAGTACGCCAATGCTCAGGTGATGCTCTATGGCAAGAGCCGTTTGAAGGCGGCCGAGGCCCTCTATGCCGAAGCGGCCAGCTGCGAGCCGGCCGATGCCATGGAGCGGCTCGATGTGGAAGCGGCTCGTGAGGAACTGGAAGAGGAGTAACGATTACCTTTAGCGCAAACAAGGAGGCCAACCGTCGGGTTGGCCTCTGTTTTTTTAAGCAAAGGGCATGCGGGGTGGCGGCTCAGCCCAGCAGCGCATCCAACCCGTCCGGGTCAAACAACAGCTCGGGATCCATCAACACCAGCAGCAACAGTTGCTCAAACTCCACCGCGAAGCGTTCCACTACGCTGTCGGGATCCGGCACTCTCAGCTTGTCGGTGATAAGGCCGAGCTGCACCTTGTTGTCGTAGGAGAGGATCGATACCCCGACCCCGATATCGCCGGCCTGGGGTACCCAGAACAGCGGCTGGCGCAGACGGGCTCCCGCCAGATAGAGGGTCTGCTGGGGGCCCGGCACATTGGTGATGACGGCGCTGGCCTTGGCCGAGAGCAGATCGACCGCCTGTTGCTGCACCGTCTTCGGGGCCATGCCCAGCACCTCCAGCAAATTGAGCACCACCACGGGTTGTAGCGAGCTGCGCAGAGCCTGCATGCGATCGCGCACCGTGAAGAGCCGCTGCAGCGGGTGCTCGATATCAAGGGGTAGATCCAGGGCCACCAGCCCGAAGCGGTTGCCAAGGGTGCCATCATCGTCGGGTGCTCGCATATTGACCGGCACCAGGGCGCGGATCTCAATCTTGTCAGCGTCCTCCCCGTGGGCCTGCAGGTAGTGGCGAAACGCGCCGGCGGTGGCCGCGATCAGCAGATCGTTGACCGAGCAGCCGAGCACCTTGCCCACCGCCTTGATGTCCGGCAAGGGGATCTGCTGCGACCAGGCTACCCGCTTGGTGCTGCCGGTCTTGCCTTTGAGGCGGGAGGGGGAATCGTCCGCCAGGGTGGCGATGTTGCACAGCTCGCCCGCCACGTCACGGCCGGTCTTGAGATAATCCATCGCCTTGGTCGGGTGAGTGAGCACCTCCACGTATTTGGACCAGAGGGTGCCGGTGAGCTTGAGCCCGGCCCGCACCAGGCGGCTGCCTTGATGCGACTCCTCCTCTTCCTCGTCATCCTCATCTATGCGGGGTTCGGACAAGGGAATGGCGGCCGGTTTGGGGGTGTTGTCCATCATGGTGAGCATGGCTTTAACCAGGGAAAAACCGTCCCCCATGGCGTGATGGATGCGTACCACCAGCGCCTGACCGCCAAGCGAGGTGTCGGTCAGGTGCATGTCCCACAGGGGACGCTGCGGGTTGAGGGGGGTGGAGGCAAGATCGGCCACCAGCTTTTCGAGCTCCAGCTTGCCAGCCTCGCCCGGCAGGATCACCCGTTTGAGATGCTGATCGAGATCGAAGTCGGGATCGTGGCGCCAGTAGTAGCTCCCCCCTTCCAGCACAGCACGCTGGTGAAAACGTGGTTGCAGGGAAATGGTGTGACGAAGACCTTGTCTCAGGCGCGCTTCGTCGAGCTGTCCGTCAAACATCAATACCCCGATGATCTGCATCAGGTTGTTGGGTCTGTCCATGCGCAGCCAGGCGGTATCGACGCAGGAGATAAATTCACTCAATGGCATCTTTGTTTCCCTACAAAATGCATTTTCGAGCTCATCAGTCATGCCGAACGGCATATTGGCATGGGGCATGTGCACGGTGAAATGACAATAAAAAGAGACGGCTTTCAATTAAACAAAACAAAAAGAGTTGTGTGGTATTCAAGCAGCCTGAGGCAGATTATTTATTCCCCGGTTAAATAATCGGCTCGTTTCAAAAATAGATATTCAAACAAGGCGTCCTGCTAAAATTTATTATCCGCGAGGCGCCTTGAAAGAGTTTTAAACAGATTTCGGGCAAGGGAGCCGATGTTTCACATAATCGAGGATCTCCTGCTCCAGCACGCTGCGTACCGGCAACAGCATCAATCCCAGATGCACTTCAAGATGCAGGGAGTCTTCGTCGAGAGTGAGCAGCCCCTGTACCCCGGAGCCGCGAAAGCGCAGTTCCGTCTCCTCCTCGTTCGCCCATTCGCAGTCAAGCTGGTAGCTTTCCCCCATATCCTGGGCGATGGCTTCGGCGGCCAGTCGCGCTGCCGCCAGGCCCAGTTCATGCCGGCGGCTGACCTGAATGGTGGAAAGTGGGTTGCTGCCGCTGCGCGAGTCATAGAGGAACATGGCGAATACCTGCTGGGAAATGTTTATTGATATTAAACACATGTTCACGACAAGTGAAAGAGGTGTGCCGATAAATGGGACTCACTTAACAGAGTCGGTGGTCTGCTACTGGGCACCCGGGCTTGCCATTTATTCCCGGCCGCCGGCGCGTTACACTTTCTCTGACGCTATGGCAAAGCCACTGATTTTTCGACCCTTTGTTTATCCCCAGGCCAGAGAGCACGACATGACCCATCAGGATGACGCGAGTATCCAGGAGCGGCTCTATAGCCAGCTCAACCGGGTTGCCTCCCTGCGCGAGCAGATCCGCACCCACCCGCAAGACAGGGCGGACCGGGACAGGCTGCGCCAGTGGCAGGCTGACCGGCTGGGGCGCACCCATCAGGATCTGCTGCAAAGCGATCGTTATGGCCCGGCCGCCGAGTTCTTCCTGACCGATCTCTATGGCCCCGGGGATTGTGCCCGCCGGGATGCTGACGTGATGCGGGTGATGCCGACCGCCGAGCGTTTCTTGCCCGAGTCCGGCCTCAAGGTGCTGGCCCAAGCGATCGAGCTTGATGCCCTCTCGGAGGAGCTCGACTATCTGATGGTAGTGGCGCTGCGCCGCATCGATGGCATCGACCCCATCAGCGCGACCCATTACGCCATCGCCTATCGCGCCGTGGGAGAAAGGACGCGGCGGGAGCAGCAGATAGCGCTGGTGGGTGAGCTTGGCGCGACCCTGGACCGACTGGCCCGAAAGCCCCTGCTCGGTACCACTCTCAAGCTGGTCTCCGGACCTGCCCATCTGGCGGGGCTGGGCGAGCTTTTCTCCTTCGTCGAGCGCGGCTATCGGGTCTGCCACCAGATGGGGCGAGCCGATGAGTTTCTGGCCACCATTGCCAACCGCGAGACGGCGATCATGGACGCCCTGTTTGCCGGGAATGCCGATGTATTGACCTAAACGGAGGGAATGGCGGGCAGTCAGCGCGCTGCGTCTCTTTTCCGATAGCCAGGGCAAGAAAAAGCGGGCCAGATGGGCCCGCTGTCGTAGTTGGGTTTTTTAGATGGCCAGTATGGCGGCAGATCAGATCACCAGCAGATCCATGAAGGTGTGGACCGGGGTGCTGGCCAGCTGTTTGCCATCCTGGCAGAGGGCGAGGATCTCCCCTACCCGCTTGGCCGGGAAACGGGTCGCCAGATTGTGGCGGAATTTCTCCACCAACAGCGGGATCCCCTCCTCACGACGGCGGCGGTGTCCGACCGGATACTCCACCTCCACCTTGGCGGTGTGGGTACCATCCTTGAAGAACACCTGGATGGCGTTGGCAATGGAGCGCTTGTCCGCTTCAAGATATTCGCGGCTATAACGTTTGTCCTCCTGTACCACCATCTTGTCTCTCAGGGCATCGATGCGGGGATCGGCGGCGATATCGTCCTCGTAATCCTCGGCGATGAGGCGACCGAAGATGAGCGGCACCGCCACCATGTACTGCAGGCAGTGATCCCGATCCGCCGGGTTGTTGAGGGCGCCCACCTTGCTGATGATGCGAATGGCCGACTCATGGGTGGTGAGCTCGATGCGGTCGATCTCATCGAGGCGCCCCTTCACCTCGCCATGGAGCTTCATGGCGCACTCCACCGCAGTCTGGGCATGGAATTCGGCCGGATAGGAGATCTTGAACAGCACGTTCTCCATGACATAGCTGCCATACCCCTGATGAAGGGCGAACTGGTTGCCCTTGAACAGGACGTCGTAGAACCCCCACTTGGGGGCGCTCAGCACGCCGGGATAACCCATCTCGCCGCTCATGGTGATGAGGGCCAGGCGCACCGCACGGGACGTCGCATCCCCCGCCGCCCAGCTCTTGCGCGAACCTGCGTTCGGCGCGTGGCGATAGGTGCGCAGGCTCTGGCCATCGACCCAGGCCTGGGAGACGGCGTCGATCACCTGATCGCGCGTCCCCCCCAGCATGTGGGTCACCACGGCGGTGCTGGCTACCTTGACCAGCACCACGTGATCCAGGCCCACCCGGTTGAAGGAGTTCTCAAGCGCCAGCACACCTTGGATTTCATGGGCCTTCACCATGGCCACCAGCACATCGGCCATGGTCAGCGGCGCTTTGCCCTCGGCCACGCGAGTACGGGAGAGCCAGTCGGCGGTGGCCAGGATCCCCCCCAGATTGTCAGAGGGGTGTCCCCACTCGGCAGCGAGCCAGGTGTCGTTGTAGTCGAGCCAGCGGATGATGGCGCCGATATCCCAGGCCGCCTTGACCGGATCGAGGCAAAGCTGGGTGCCGGGCACCCGGGCACCAAAGGGGACGACAGTACCGGGCACGATGGGGCCCAGGTGCTTGGTACACTCGGGAAAGCGCAGGGCCAGCAGGCCACAGCCCAGGGTATCCATCAGGCAGTGGCGGGCGGTGTCGAGGGCCGCCTGGCTGGTAATGGGGTGGCTGCAGACATAATCGGCAATATCGACCAGTACCTGGTCAGGTGCGGGTCTGTGGTTGACGTCGACGTTGGCGGACATCGTGATTTCCTTATCGTTGTTGTAGAGAGACAAAATGACGGGGGGCCGGACCGACGTAGTCGGCGCTCGGACGGATGATCCGGTTGTGCTCGCGCTGCTCCATCACGTGGGCGCACCAGCCGGTGACCCGCGAACAGACGAAGATGGGGGTGAACAGCTTGGTCGGGATCCCCATGTAGTGATAGGCGCTGGCATGGAAGAAGTCGGCGTTGGGAAAGAGCTCTTTTTCTTCCCACATCACCTTCTCCGCCTCGCAGGAGACGCGGTAGAGACGATCATCGCCGAAGGCTTGAGCCAGCTGTTCAGCCCACCCCTTGATGATGACGTTGCGCGGATCCGAGGTGCGATAGACCGCATGGCCAAAGCCCATGATCTTCTCCTTGGCTGCGAGTTTGGCCAGCAGCTCGCGTCTGGCCTGGCCCTCGTCCTGCCAATCCTCGATCATCGCCATGGCCGCCTCGTTGGCGCCACCGTGCAGGGGCCCACGCAGGGTACCGATAGCGGCAGTGATGCAGGAGAACATGTCGGAGAGGGTCGAGGCGCAGACCCGGGCCGCGAAAGTAGAGGCGTTGAATTCGTGCTCGGCATAGAGGATGAGGGAGACGTGCATGACGCGCCGCTCCAGCTCGCTTGGGGCTTTCTGGTGCAACAGCGCCAGGAAGTGGCCGCCGATGCACTCTTCGTCGGTATCCAGTGGGGTGCGCACGCCTTCGTGGCTGAACTTGTACCAGTAGATGAGAATGCCCGGAAAGGCCGCCAGCAGGCGATCGGCCACCTCGTGTTCATGCTCGAAGCCATCTTCCGGTTCCAGATCTCCCAGCATGGAGCAACCGGTGCGCAGCACGTCCATGGGATGGGCATCGGCGGGAATGCGCTCGAGCACCTCCAGCAGTGCGGCCGGCAGGGTGCGCAGGCGGCGCAGTTCGCGTTTGTATTCCTGCAGTTGCTGCTTGCTCGGCAGCTCGCCCTTGAGCAGCAGGTAGGCGACCTCCTCGAACTGGGCGTTGTCGGCCAGCTCCTTGATGTCGTAGCCGCGATAGGTGAGCCCGGTGCCGCTCTTGCCCACGGTGCAGATGCTGGTCTCCCCCGCACTCTGTCCGCGCAGGCCGGCGCCACCCAACGGTTTTTGCTGTCCCATTGCCTCTTCCTCCTAGTCCCTGGATGTGAACAGACGATCCAGTGTCTGTTCGTAATGGTGATAACCGAGGAAGTCGTAGAGCGACTCCCGGGTCTGCATGGTCTCCACGACGGCGCGTTGGTGGCCATCCTGGCGAATGTGTTGATAGACGTTGAGAGCCGCCTGATTGGCGGCGCGATTGGCACTCAAGGGGTAGAGCACCATGTCGACCCCGTGGGCGGCGAGCTGCACTTTATCAAACAGCTCTGTTTTGCCGAACTCAGTCATGTTGGCCAGGATCGGTACCCCGGCCGCCTGCTTGAAGAGATCGTACTGGCCAAGCTCGGTCACCGCCTCGGCAAAGATCATGTCTGCCCCGGCGGCCACGTAGGCGGCGGCGCGCTCCAGCGCCGAGCCAATCCCCTCCACTGCCAGTGCATCGGTGCGCGCCATGATGACGAAGTGTTCATCCTCGCGGGCATCCACAGCCGCCTTGATGCGATCGCACATCTCTTCCAGCGAGACCACTGCCTTGTTGGGTCTGTGACCACAGCGCTTCTGAGCGACCTGATCTTCCATATGGACGGCAGCCACCCCTGCCCGCTCGAAGGCCCGCACCGTGCGGGCGATGTTGAAGGCGCCGCCCCAGCCGGTGTCGATGTCCACCAGCAGTGGAACTCGGGTCGCCGCCGTGATCCTTTCAGCATCGATCAAGACGTCGTTCAGGCTGGTCATGCCAAGATCCGGCAGGCCGTAGGAGGCATTGGCCACCCCGGCACCGGAGAGATAGAGGGCCTGAAAACCGCTACGCTCGGCCATCAGCGCCATGTAGGCATTGATGGTTCCGACGATCTGCAGGGGGCGTTCATTGGCGAGGGCGGTGCGAAAACGCAGGCCCGCCGAGGGGGGCAAACTGGACATCATGACTCCTTTCATCTGTCTGGTTAACTCATCTAATATCACGTTTACGTTAACGTCAATCATACTTTCGTGGCAGACCCGCGCCAGGCAAGACAGATGACGGCTTTTAAGGTAAATTTCACCAATTCCTTCAACAGGTTGAATCGAATGATGGAGCCCGGTTCCGTGATCGTTTGCCCGGCGTGTGACTTGCTCATTCAGCGCAAGGCATTGCCGCTGCGTCGCCATGCCCACTGCCCGCGCTGTCACCAGCATCTCTACGGCCGTTACGCCTTTCGCCCCTCGCAACTGATGGCGCTCACCATCACGGGGTTCATGCTGCTTCCCTCCGCTTTTTTTGAACCCCTGCTCTACCTGCGCCTCGCCGGTGTCAATTCGGACGCCAACCTGCTGCGGGGGATCATGGTGTTGTTTGAAGAAGGAGAGCTCTGGGTTGCCAGTCTGGTGCTCTGGTGCGCCGTGCTGGCGCCGGTGGGGTTGCTTGGGGGGATCTTTGCCCTCGCCTCCGGGCTCGCCAAGCGCTGGCATCTCCTGGCGCCAACCTTGAAGGCAGTGGAGGTGTTTCGTCACTGGGCCATGCTGGAGGTCTACATCGTCAGCCTCCTGGTGGCCCTGTTCAAACTGGTCGATATCGCCGATGTGCGCCTCGGCGGCGGTTTGCTGAGCCTTGGCATTTTGATGCTGCTCAACATGACCCTGCTTATCCTGTTTGATCCCGCCCCCTACTGGGAACGTATTCCTCTCAAGGAGTCGCAACGTGACCAACGCCCGTGAACTGGGACTGTGCCGCTGCCACACCTGCGGCCTGCTGGTGCGCTATCAGGTCGGTAGCGTTTGCCCACGTTGCGCCAGCAAATTGCAGGTGCGGATCCCCCGTTCCCTGGCCTGGTCATGGGGCTTTCTGGCGCTCGCCACCTTCATGTTGCTGCCCGCCAACCTCTTGCCCATCACCCATTTTTACAACAAGGGGTTGCTGCAGTCCGACACCATCTTCAGCGGCATCATGGCCCTCTATCGCAGCAAGATGGGGGGCATTGCCACCATAGTGCTGACCGCCAGTATCCTGGTGCCGGTGGGCAAGATCCTGGGGCTGGGCTGGATCTGCTGGCAGTTGCAACGCAGCAAGCCGGTGCGTCGCAAGCGTCAGCTGTTGATGTACCGGGTGATCGATTTCATCGGCCGCTGGTCGATGCTGGATCTGTTCGTCATCTCTTTGATGGTCGCTCTGGTGGATCGCGGCGTCATGCTTAGCGTGCGGGCCGGCCCCGGCGCCACGGCCTTTGCCGGAGTGGTGGTGCTGACCATGATGTCGGCCCGCATGCTCGATACCCGCCTGCTGTGGGACAAAGCGGCCCGTTGAATCATTCTCTGTATTTAGTCGATGCGCTGTCGAAGGCAGCCAATAAGGAGTCACTATGATCGGGGCTGAACCCGTCATTGAAAAACGTCGCTGGTTATCGCCGGTCTGGTTGCTGCCCCTCATTGCCCTGCTGCTGGCGGGCGGTTTTCTCTATCAGCAGATAGCGAGCCGGGGCCAGCTTATCCAAATCAACTTTGCCCAGGGCAACGGCATCCTGCCCGGCAAGACCCAGATCCGCTATCAGGGGGTTGCCGTCGGCGTGGTGCAGGAGCTGGAGCTGGCCGAAGATGGTCGCAAGATTGCAGTCATGGCCAAGATAGAGAGCAGCGCCCGCTCGCTAATCCGCAAGGGCTCCGATTTCTGGCTGGTGAGCCCGAAGGCGTCCCTTACCGAGATCTCGGGCCTCGATACCCTGGTCTCCGGCAACTACATCAACTTGCAACCGGGGCGTGAGAGCAACCCGTTTGAAGATACCTTCGATGCTCTGGAAGGCCCTCCCCCGGGGTATCAGGCGCAGGGACGCATGCTGCACCTGACCGCGGATTCTCTCGGCTCGGTAGGCATTGGCTCCAAGCTCTATTTTCGTGGTATTGAGGTGGGCAGCGTCATCAACACCCGCCTCGGCCAGGACAACCAGAATGTGCTGCTGGATCTGGTGATCGAGCCCCGTTTTGAGCACCTCATCAAGGCCGATACCCGCTTTTGGAACATCAGCGGCATCAAGGGCTCCTTCAGCCTGGCCGGCGTCAACGTCGAGGCTGGCAGCCTGACTTCCATCCTGAGCGGCGGTATCGCTTTTGATTCACCAAAAACCTCACCTGAGGCTGAAGCGGGACAAATCTTCACCCTCTTCAAGGGACTGAATGAAGCAGCCCGGGGGACACGCATCGCCATCAATGCGGGGGACCTGCCAGTCAAGGAGGGGATGCCCATTCTCTTCGAAGGGATCGAGATTGGCCGCATCGACCCGATTATCCTGACCGACAAGGGGCGGGACGTGACGGCGCTGATCAACCCGGAGCAGGCCTGGCGGATCACCGACAAGAGCCAGTTGGTCTGGGAAAGTGCGGCGCTCTCCCCCACCGGGGTCAAGCATGCGGATCGCCTGCTGGCTGGCCCGGCGATTCGTCTGGACTATGTAGCGGGCAACCAGGTCGAGCAGATGACGCTCACCGACCGAGCCCCCCAGACGGGGACCCGCATCAGCCTGCAGGCCGAGGAGCTGGCCGGGCTCAATCAGGATGCGCCTATCTGGTACAAGGGATTGCAGGTGGGCCGCATCAACCAGCTCATCCTCGACAAGCAAGGCAATGCCAGCGTCGAGCTGATGATCCAGCCCGAGTACCAGCACCTGCTGGCTCGCGCCCGCTTCTACCGGGCGGCGCCGTTGCAGATCGCTGCTGACTTGAGTGGCATCAAGGTCGAAACCAGTCCGGCCAGTGCCTGGCTCAGCGGCGGCATCAAGCTGGTGCAGGCTGCCAGTGGCGAGCGGATCAACCGCCTCTATCCCAGCCAGGAGCTGGCGCTGCTCGGCAGCCAGGATGCCAAGCCGCAGCGCTGGTTGCTCAAGGCCGCCCAGGCAGATGGCATCGGCATCGGCACGCCCGTGCACTATCTGGGGCTGGAAGCAGGCAAGGTCACACAGTTGCGGGCCATCAACGAAGGAGTCGAAATAGCGCTCGAGATCGACGGTGTCTATGCGCCCCTGCTGGCGAAGCAGCCGCAATTTTGGAAAAAGGCAGCGGTCGATGCCAGGGTCGGGGTCGATGGCGTCAAGGTGAAGGTCGGCAATCTCGCGACCCTGCTGCGCGGTGCCATCGAGTTCGATCTGCTGGGCACAGGTCGCAGCAGCCATCAGTTGTTTGACAGCAAGGAGCAGGCCACCGCCAGGGTGCGGCCACTCACCCTGGTTGCCGAGAGCAATCCTGGCCTTGGGGTGGGCAGCCCGATCCGCTATCGCGGTGTCGAGATCGGCAAGATTGAACAGATCGAACTGGAACCTGCGCTGGGTCAGGTGATCTTCAAGGCGCAGCTGGATGGTCAGTATGCCGAACGCTTCCTGCAATCCGGGGCTCGTTTCACTCTGGTACAGGCCAAGCTGGGTCTGGGTGGGGTGAATCATCTCGATACCCTGATCAAGGGTGCCTTCGTGGAGGCCTTGCCCGGCAAAGGGGCAGGTAAAGAACGTTTCCCACTGAGTCAGACTGATCCCGTGGGGCTGGCCTTGACCCTCAAAAGCCCGTCAGTCAATGGCTTGAGCGTCGGGAGTCCCCTGCTGTTTCGCAAGATGGTGGTCGGCAGCGTGACCAGGGTCGCTCTGGCCCGTGATGGCAGCGAGGTGCTGATCGATGTGAACGTCAACAAGGAGTATGCCCATCTGGTACGAGCCCACTCCCGCTTCTGGAATGTCTCCGGCGTCAAGGCCGACATCGGTCTGACCGGCGGCACCATAGAGGTGGAAACGGTGCAGAGCCTGCTGGCCGGTGGCATAGCCTTCAACACCCCGGAGCGGGACATGGGGCCGACCGTCAAGGCGGGCCACCGCTATCCGCTCTATGCCAAGGCGGAAAAAGAGTGGCTGGAGTGGAGCCCGCGCATCCAGCCCTGATCACCTCCTCTTTTTAACCAAAAACCTTGACCACAAGCCCGGCTCTGCGCCGGGCTTGTTATTTTTCCCGGCACCAACGTTCAGGATTTTACGGGGCTTGTGGTAAAATGCGCCCCTTTTTCAGGTCTGACGAGACGGCGCCGTGCACGACAAAACCTACCTTCCCGATCATTTTTTACGTCATATCGCGGCCATCATGCCGGCTCACCTCGCCATGGAGGAGTTCGTAGCCAGCTGTCGGCGGCCACTGCGGCGCAGTATCCGGGTCAATACCCTGAAGATCTCCGTGTCTGACTTTGTGGCCAAAATGGCCCCCCTTGGCTGGCAGCTCGATGCCGTGCCCTGGTGTGACACCGGTTTTTGGCTGACCCGGGCCGATGAAACCGTCCCTCTTGGCAACACGGCGGAACATCTGAGCGGCCTCTTCTATATCCAGGAAGCGAGCTCCATGCTGCCGGTGACGGCGCTTTTTGCCAGCGACAAGATCAAAACCGACGGCATGCTGCTCGATGCTGCCGCCGCCCCCGGCTCGAAGACCACCCAGATCGCCGCGCTGATGAACAACCAGGGGATGCTGGTTGCCAATGAGTACTCCAGCAGTCGACTCAAAGTATTGAGTGCCAATATCCAGCGCTGCGGCGTCACCAATGTGGGCATGACCCATTTTGATGCCAAGGTATTTGGCCAGTGGTTGCCGGAGACCTTCGACGCCATTTTGCTCGATGCCCCCTGCTCCGGCGAAGGGACGGTGCGCAAAGACGAGGATGCCCTGCGCAACTGGAGCCTGGAGAGCATCGAGGAGATCGCGGCGATGCAAGCCGGCTTGCTGGAGAGCGCCTTCCATGCCCTCAAGCCCGGCGGTGTACTGGTCTACTCCACCTGCACATTGAGCCAGCAGGAGAACCAGGCCATCTGCCAATCCCTGCTGGACAAGTTTGGCGATGCCTTGAGCTTTGACTCGCTGGCGAGCCTCTTCCCCGGGGCCGAGCAGGCATGCACAGCGGAAGGATACCTGCACGTTTGGCCCCAAATCTTCGATAGTGAAGGTTTTTTCGTCGCCAGATTGCGCAAGCACCACTCAGTGCCCAACACCATGTTCAAACCGGGCAAACTCGGCAAATTCCCCTTCTCGCCGCTGCCGGCCAAGGAGGCAGATCCTATGGCGCGCGACATCGCAGCCACGTTTGGTGTGGCGCTGCAGGGACAGTTATTTGGCCGCAATGACGAGATCTGGTGTTTCCCCGCGCTGTTCGAACAGGTTCAGGGCAAGCTGCGCTTCGATCGCATCGGCTTCAAATTGGCAGAGACTTTCAAGAAAGGTTATCGCCTCACCCACGAATGGGCCCTGGCCCATGGTGACCTGGCAACCCGGGGATTTGTCGAGCTCGACAGTACCAATGCACGGGAGTTCATGATGGGACGGGATGTCTGGCCTGAGCAGGAGGCTGGCGTCGGCGAGGTGATCGTACGTTACCAGGGACATACCCTGGGGATGGGGAAATGGGTCGGCAGCCGAGTCAAGAATGCCCTGCCCCGCGAACTGGTGCGAGATACCAATCTGTTTGCCGAATGACCACAGGTTAGAAAGGGTTGGGCTCCGCCTCTGTTCGAGTCTGGAAAACCCACACTTCGGTTGAACTTTTCGTCGGATCTTGAAAAGCCGGGTTCATTGTCTAAGCTTAAGGCAATCCGAACACCAGTTAGCGCACGGCTCTGCAAGGAGCCAATTCCCCTATGCCAGGTACAAGGAATTGGTACCTGGCTTTTTTTATATCTGATGTTTCCCCTTCCCAGCTACTCGACAGGTTCGAGCAAGGGTTCCTCGACCGGGGATGGCGATGACAAGATCTCATGCTGATAGAGCAGATCGATCGCCTGCTCTATCAGGGAAGCCTGACTGTCTTCAAGATGAATGCCCAATTCATGCAAACGTGCGGCGTGGCGATTGCTGATCCAGCACTGCAGCCGGGTATGGCTTTCCTGTTTGCGCTTCACATGTTGGCGCTGGCGCTCTGCATTATCGAGGGCCGAATTCTCTTTCGTTTCCTGACTCATAAGTGCTACAAACTTTAATTACCAACCTTGTTATCTCTCACCTTCAATACCGACAAGGTATGGACAAGAGAAACTCCCCGCTCCCCCGCTCGAAATGGGGGCCTTGTATAAGCGCGATAAATATACCACCAGATCAAAGAGATATCATTTAACATAAAATTGTTAGTGACGCGGTAATGATTACAGCAATCCATCAAGCGCATGGTCGGAGAACTTGTTTGCATCGTCGAAGTACTCCTGCAAGGTACGCATGTCTTTGTGGCGAGTCACTTCGATGATCTTGTTCATGGGTTTGCCTGCGGTCACCGCCGAGGTAATAAAGCCTCGGCGCAAACTGTGACCACTGACATAGAGATCATCAATGGCCTGGCCAGTACGACGCTTGATCATCAGGTTGATGCCTTGCGGACCGAGCGGTTCCTCCGTGAGTTGCCCCCAACGGTTCATCCGGCGAAACAGTGCCCCCTCCTTGATACGGCTTTTTTCCAACCAGCGCTGTAGTCCCTGAACCGGACAATATTGCTTGCCAGGCACCAAAGCTATTTCGGTTTCGTGCAGCTGATGTTTGCTGGGTTTGAGACGAAGCCTTATCCCCTGCCCCACAAAATCCAGGTCGCAGACTTCAATTCGTGCCGCTTCCGATCGGCGCAATGCGCCACTGAACATCAGCAGCAACAAGGTATGGTCACGAAGGCCCGCCAAGGTTGAGGTATCGATCCCGCTCAGCACTCTGGCCAGAGGTTGTAGTGTCAGGGCACCAGTTTTGCGCTTTCGGTTGTCACCGAGCCGCACTATGCCGCGCATCATCTCCTTGATTTCGGGATGTTCGGTTGGCATGGGGTGAATGCCTTTTTGCTTGAAGGCGTAGCGGATCCCAGCCAGTCGTCTCACCAGAGTAGCCGGCTTGCGCGGCTCGCCATTACGTAGCTCCCCCTTGCCCTCTTCCTTATCCAGCCATACCCAGTCGGCTAATACCCCATCGGCCTGATCCGCCAGAAAGTTCATGATGTCGTGATGGGTTGTTTGCAGTGGATCAAGCCCATGCAACTGGCACCAGAATACGAAGATGCGGGTATCCGCCTGATAGGCATTGAGTGTGGAATCAGCCTTGGCACTGCGTAGAAATCGCCTGGCCCGGCTATTTAGCTGGGCATCAAAGACGGTTTGCAGTGACTGATGTGCGGGGTTTGAAAAAGTAGGGTAAGCCACGTAACACTATGATTCTATGTGAAGTTTCGAAAGATCTTACAGGATCTTCAAGATCCTTCAAGTATCGATAATGAATATTATCGATACTTAAGTGGCTTCATTTAATAAAGTAAACACCGAGGGCAATCCTTTATTTTTTAAGGCACACGTTAACTCGTTTAGCAGCAACATTGGCATGAAGAAATATCTTTTGTGAGAGATAACGTATGGAGCACATGAAAAATGTGAATGCCATGGAGTCTGATGTTTAAAGAAAATGCCCCACTTTTGCGGGGCATTTTGTGACTAAGGTTTGGCCAGTTTGAACAACTCGAAGAAATTCCGGCTAGTGGCTTCTGCCAATTCGGCCAGGGGGATCTGACGCAAATCTGCAATAAACTGGGCAACATCTCGTACAAACGCGGGTTCGTTCTCCCTCCCCCGATAGGGCACGGGGGCAAGATAGGGTGAGTCCGTTTCGACCAGCAGTCGCTCCAGAGGCAGCGCTTTGACCACGGCTTGCAAGGCAAATGCATTCTTGAAGGTCGCAATACCCGATATGGAGATATAAAAACCCATCGCCATGGCGGCCTCGGCCATTTCCAGGGATTCGGTGAAACAGTGCAACACGCCGCCCACCTGATCTGCCCCCTCTTCACGCATGATCTGCAGCGTATCTTCCTGGGCATCACGGGTATGGATGATGAGTGGCTTGTTCAGGGCGCGCGCTACCCGGATATGTTCACGGAACGAAGCTTGCTGCACCGCCTTGTTTTCCGGCGAATAAAAATAATCGAGCCCGGTTTCACCGATGGCAACGACACGGGGATCGGCGGCCTGGCGCAGCAGGAGATCGGCATCGACACCCGGCTCCTGATTAAGCGGATGCACCCCACAGGACGCAAACACCTGGGGATAAGGCGCAATCGCTGCCATCATGGTTGGAAACTGTGCCTGGGTGACGCTCACACACAAAAAATATCCCACATCCAGCTTCGCCGCCTTGGCCAGGACATCTGCCATATCGGTTTGCTTGCTGCCATAGCTGAGGCGGTCAAGATGACAGTGGGAATCAACGAGTAACATAAACAACCTTTCTTTTCAGATCTATAACCAGCGGCTGAGCCAGTTCATCAGATGGATGGTGGGATTGGAAAGCTGTCCCTGCTGACAAACAGCCTTGAGGGCGACCAGCTGCTGCTCCGCGTCGAGCAGTTTTTCGCTGGAGTGTTGCTCGGCCAGCTGTCCACTGAGCGCCGCCAGATCCGGCATCGCCAATTGATGATGGCCACAGCCAGCCTGGATTTTTAGAGCATCACATAAAAAGAGTTGCAACCAGTGCAAGCGGACCTGTGTCTCCTGACCCAGTTGTGAGCAGAGTACGGTTGCCTTGCTCGGCGCCTTGCCGAGGGCCACGAAGTGCTCCAACAATTCGCGACGGGCGCCATCCTGTTGCTTCTCGATATAGTCGAGTACCCGCAACGGTGCCCCCTGACAGATCCGCACCTGGGCCAGGGTCGCCTGATGCCCCTGCTCCGCCAGCCAGCGCACCGTCTCTCCTTCAGCGGGTAATTGACAGACATGCTTGTGACAACGACTCAATATGGTGGGCAACAATCGGGAAACCTGGGAAGCGATGAGTAGCAGCAAGCTGTCGCCAGCCGGCTCTTCCAGCGTCTTCAGCAAAGCATTGGCCGCCGATTCCGTCATTCGCTCCGCATCGGGAATGATCACCACCTTGCCACGTCCCAGCTGGGCAGACCCCTGCAGCCGGTTGCAAATATCGCGAATGGCCTCGACCCCGATGGTTTTCCCCTCACGGGATACCTGACCCAGATCCGGGTGATTGCCCTTGTCAAACAGCTGGCAGGAGTGACAATGACCGCAGGGCTCTCCCCGATCCGGTTGCTGACAGAGGTGAAGGCGGGCCAGGCGTTCCGCCAGCTGCTCCTTGCCAAGACCGGGATCGCCCAGCAACAACCAGGCATGACCCAGCCGCCCACTGGCGGCTGTCTGGCTCAGGGCCTGCCAGTCGGGGATCAACCAGGGATACATAAATGCGTGTCCAGCGCGCTTTCGATGGCGGCTTTTACCTGATCCGGAGTCTGCTCTGCATCGATCACCACAATGGAATCATCTTTGGCCGCGAGCTCAAGGTAACGGTGGCGGGTACGCTCAAAAAAGCAGAGCTGTTCGAGCTCGATGCGATCCAGCTCGCCGCGATGACGGGCCCGCTGTAAACCAACGGCAGGATCGATATCGAGATAGAGAGTCAGATCCGGTTTGAATTCACCGAGCACCGCTTGCTTGATGGCACCAATCAAGTGGGCGTCAATACCGCGGCCGCCCCCCTGATAGGCCTGGGAGGAGAGATCGTGGCGATCTCCCACTACCCAGATCCCCTCGGCCAGCGCCGGCTTGATGCGGGTTTCCACCAGTTGTACCCGGGAGGCATACATCAGCAGCAGCTCGGCCTCGATGGTCAACCGCTCGTCGTGCACCTCCTTGACGATGCTGCGCATCCGCTCGGCCAGCGGCGTGCCACCCGGTTCGCGGGTGCACTCGATGCGGTCGATACCGTGGTTATGCAGATAATCGGTGACATAACGCACTGCGGAGCTCTTCCCTGCCCCTTCCAATCCTTCGATCACGATAAATTTAGACATTAGGACTTCTTCAATATGTATTCACGAACCGCCCGATTGTGTTCATCGAGGGTCTTGGAAAAATGGTGGGCACCGCCCCCCTTGGCGACAAAATAGAGATAATCGGTCGACTTGGGATTAAGGGCTGCCTCAATGGAGGCCTTGCCAGGCATGGCGATGGGGGTGGGCGGCAAGCCGTCGATCACATAGGTGTTGTACGGGTTCTTGTCGGTCAGATCGCTGCGGCGGATATTGCCATCGTAGCGATCCTTCACCCCGTAGATCACAGTGGGATCGGTCTGCAGCTTCATGCCAAGACGCAACCGGTTGACGAAGACAGAGGCAATTTGTGCCCGCTCCTCTGGTTTGCCGGTCTCCTTCTCGATGATGGAGGCCATGATCAGCGCTTCATAAGGGGTTTTGTAAGGCAGGTTGGCCTGACGTTTTTCCCAGCTCTGCTGCAGGAAGGCTTCCATATCCTGATGTGCCCGCCGCAAGATGGAGAGATCGCTGGCATGGGTGGTATAGGCATAGGTTTCCGGCAGGAACCACCCTTCCAGCTTGCCATTTTCAATGCCAAGCTCGCGGGCCAGTTCATCCTCGGATTGCTCCACCGTCAGGCGCTCCAGATAAGGGGCGCTAGAGAGCTGCTTTTGCCAGTCCTCGAAACGGGAGCCTTCGACAAAGGTCAGACTGAAATGAAACTCTTTGCCCGAGGCAAACAGGGAGAGCGTCTCCTTGAGCGGGGCTCCCTCCTTGATCTCATAGGTACCTGATTTGATTGCGACCAGTTCGGGATGACCCCGCAACCAGAGCCGCACCGCCCAGGGACTGGTTTCCCCCTCCCCCAATTCGGCGATCAGACGAGCGGCATGGGCCCCTTTCTCCACCGTAAAGAGCCGGGTCGGCCCCTTGTTGGTGAGGGTCTCCACTTGTTGCCACTTGTAGTGCACATAACCCCCGGCGGCGGCCACTGTCAGGGCCGCCCCCGCGAGCAGGGTGTAAAGCCGATTAAACTTCAATGACCAAACGCTCCTGTAAACGACGACTCAATACTGCTGCGGGATAGTGAAACTCTTCAATGCCGTTGACCGGCACCACTCCCATCAGGGTGTTGGTGAGCCACACTTCTTCCGCTTGTTGCAGCGACTCCAGCGGAGCCTCTACCACACGCAACTCAATACTCATCTGTTTCAACATCATCATGATCTTGCGCCGCATGATGCCATCGACACCGCCACGGGCCAGATCGGGCGTGAACACCGTCTTGCCCCGACGCCAAAACAGATTGGCACTGACCCCTTCCACCAGACAATCCCTGCTGTTCAGCACTACTCCTTCGACTGCACCGCGACTGACTAGTTCGCTTTTAAGCAACACCTGTTCCAGTCTATTCAGGGTCTTGAGACCTGCCAGCATGGGCGCATCGCCGATCCGTTGCCGGCATACCAGCATCTCGATCCCGCTTTGTTGCCATTCGCGATAGTGTTGCGGAAAAGGCGCAAGGGAGAGGATCCGGGTGGGATGCCGGCAGTCACTGCCATCATAACCACGCCCACCTTCGCCACGTGTCAGGACAACTTTGGCTACACACTCTGCTTGTTCGGCCACGAGCGAATCGAGTTCCTCTGCCAGCAGCTCCCAATCCGGGTCTGTGATCCCCAGACGGAGGTTAGCCTGCTGTAGCCTGGCCAGATGGGCAGGCCATTCCAGCACTCGACCATTCCTGACCGCCATGGTAGTGAAATGGCCATCTCCATAGGCAAGACCGCGATCCTTGGCCGAGATGGCATCGACATTCATTCCATTGATAAGCAAGGGATCCTCCGATAAAAAAGGCCCGATACCGTCAGTATCGGGCCCCTGTCATTGCCCTTCGGCAAATTATACGCGTTTGAAGATCAGTGAACCATTAGTACCGCCAAAACCGAAGGAGTTGGAGAGGGCGTACTCGAAGTTCCCCGGCTTGGCCACGTGAGGAACCAGATCCAGATCACACTCCTCATCCGGGTTATCCAGGTTGATGGTCGGCGGCGCGATCTGATCACGCAGTGCCAGCACGGTAATGATGGCCTCAATGGCGCCCGCAGCCCCCAGCAGGTGACCGGTCATGGATTTGGTGGAGCTGATCATCAATGACTTGGCATGCTCGCCGAATACCTCTTTCATGCCACGCAGTTCTGCAACATCGCCCAGTGGAGTGGAGGTACCGTGCGCGTTGATGTAACCGATCTGCTCGGGGGCGATCCCGGCATCCTTGATGGCGTTCTTCATGGCGCGAGTACCACCATTGCCATCAGCGGGAGGCGCTGTCATGTGATAGGCATCGCCACTCATGCCAAAGCCAACCAGCTCGCCATAGATCTTGGCGCCACGGGCCTTGGCATGTTCGTACTCTTCCAGCACCAGTACACCGGCACCGTCACCCAGCACGAAACCATCGCGATCCTTGTCCCACGGACGACTCGCCTTCTGCGGCTCGTCGTTGCGGTTGGAGAGCGCCTTGGCTGCGGCAAAGCCGCCCATCCCCATCGGGGTGGAAGCCTTCTCGGCCCCACCGGCGACCATCACGTCCGCATCGCCATAGGCGATCATCCGGCCGGCCATGCCGATGGCATGAGTGCCCGTGGTACAGGCGGTGGTCACGGCGATGTTGGGGCCCTGCATGCCTTTCATGATAGAGAGATGACCGGACACCATATTGATGATGGTAGACGGCACGAAGAAGGGGCTCAGCTTGCGGGGGCCACCGTTGACCAGGCTGCTGTGGTTCTGTTCGATCAGACCCAGGCCACCGATGCCGGAGCCGATGGCCACGCCGACACGCTCGGCATTCTCTTCGTTGATAACAAGGCCAGAATCATCCAGTGCCTGGATACCGGCGGCCACGCCGTATTGAATGAAGAGATCCATCTTGCGAGCTTCTTTACGGTTGATACCGTACTGCTCGGGATCAAAATCTTTGACCTGGCCGGCGAAACGGGTTGCAAACTCGCTGGCATCAAAGTGTTCGATGGGGGAAATGCCGCTCTGCCCGTTGAGCAGGGCTTGCCAGCTGGATTCAGCAGTGTTGCCCACCGGGGAAAGCATCCCCAAGCCGGTCACCACGACTCTGCGTTTTGACACTGAGGTAGTCTCCGAGAGGTGTTTTGAAAGGGAACAAATATAAAAGAAGCGGCCCTTGGGCCGCTTCCTTCAGAACAGGAAATTATTCCTGATTAGCGGTGATGTAGTCGATAGCCGCTTGAACAGTGGTGATCTTCTCGGCTTCTTCATCAGGAATTTCGGTATCGAATTCTTCTTCCAGCGCCATTACCAGTTCAACGGTATCCAAAGAGTCAGCGCCCAGGTCGTCGACGAAGGAGGCAGCGTTCTTAACGTCTTCCTCTTTAACACCCAGTTGTTCGATGATGATTTTCTTTACGCGTTCTTCGATGTTGCTCATGACCTGAATTTTCCTTTAAAAATACGCTATTGCGTCTGGTTGGGGTAGTTTATTCAATTGCCGTGAGTTTGCAAGTAGCTTGCCGCTGGTCAAACCACGAAATGTGCCAAACTTCGGCGTACTATCGCAAATTTGAACAGATCTCACGACAAATTGATTACACCATGTACATCCCGCCATTAACATGCAGGGTTTCTCCAGTGATATAGGCGGCATCATCAGATGCCAAGAATACCACAGCGGCGGCAATTTCTTTTGGATCACCCAAACGGGCGGCAGGTACCTGATTCATGATGCCTGCACGTTGCTCCTCATTCAGGGCACGGGTCATGTCGGTTTCGATGAAACCGGGCGCAACCGCGTTCACTGTGATGCCACGGGATGCCACTTCCCGCGCCAGTGATTTGGTGAAGCCCACCAGGCCAGCCTTGGCGGCGGCATAGTTGACCTGACCGGCATTACCCATGGTTCCCACAACGGAACCGATGCTGATGATGCGACCATGGCGCTTTTTCATCATGGCACGCAATACCGGCTTGCTCAGACGGTACAGGGAGGTGAGATTGGTGTCGATGATCTCGTTCCACTCGTCATCCTTCATCCGCATCAACAGGTTGTCACGAGTGATCCCCGCGTTGTTGATCAGGATATCGATGTCGCCAAAGCGTTCCTTGATAGCCGCGAAGACGCCTTCGATGGATTCCTGGCTGGTCACGTTCAGTGCCATGCCGCAACCCTGCTCACCCAGATAGGCGCTGATCGCCTCGGCGCCGCTCTCGCTGGTCGCCGTACCGACTACTTTTGCACCACGGGCGGCAAAAGTTTCAGCAATCGCACGACCGATACCACGACTGGCACCGGTGACCAACACAACCTTATCGGTAAAGCTCATTACTTGCTCCTGTTTACTTGGACTGGGCCAGCGCCTGCTCGAAAGAGGCGGTATCGTTGGCGTGGATACCTTCCACCCGCTTGTCGATGCGCTTGGCGAGCCCGGTCAATACCTTGCCCGGACCCATCTCGATCTCGAGGGTGATCCCCTCATTGGCCATCCGCTCCACAGTCTCGGTCCAACGTACCGGGCTGAACAGCTGACGCACCAGGGCTTGTTTGATGGCGACCGGATCCTGTTCGCAGGATACGTCGACATTATTGATGACCGCGATGCTCGGAACCTTGATCTCGATCCCGTCCAGCGCAGCGGCCAGTTTTTCGGCGGCCGGTTTCATCAGGGCGCAGTGGGATGGCACGGAGACTGGCAGCGGCAGTGCACGTTTGGCACCAGACTCTTTCATCAGCACGTTGGCACGCTCGACGGCCTCCTTGTGGCCGGCGATCACCACCTGACCCGGAGAGTTGAAGTTGACCGGAGAAACCACCTGCCCCTCTGCCGCTTTTTCGCAGTTGGCGGCGATGGCGTCGTTGTCCAGGCCGATGATGGCGGCCATGGCACCGGTGCCTTCCGGCACGGCTTCCTGCATGGCCAGACCACGCAGCTCGACCAGCTTGACCGCGTCGGTAAAGGCCAGCGCGCCACTACACACCAGGGCGGAATATTCGCCCAGGCTGTGACCGGCCATCACGGCGGGAGCTGCCCCACCCTGTTGTTGCCACAGACGCCACAGGGCGACGGATGCGGTCAGCAGGGCTGGCTGGGTACGCCAGGTTTTGTTCAGCTCTTCGGCCGGACCTTCCATCACCAAGGTAAACAGATCGTAACCCAGCACCTGGCTCGCCTCGGCGAAGGTTTCCTTGATCACGGCGTGTTGTTCGGCCAGTTCGGCCAGCATGCCAACAGACTGGGAACCCTGTCCCGGGAAGGCAATGGCAAATTGGGTCATCATTGATTCCTTTTAGCTAAGACAAAAATGAAATCGGTTACGGGATGTCGCCAAGGGCATCCCGCAGAAGATCAGAGGCGAACCAGCGCCGAACCCCAGGCAAAACCACCGCCGAAGGCTTCCAGCAAGACCAGTTGGCCCGGCTTGATGCGACCGTCCCTAACCCCTTCATCGAAGGCGATAGGAACGGAGGCGGCAGAGGTGTTGCCGTGCTTGTCGAGGGTCAGTACCACCTTGTCGAGGCTCATGCCAAGCTTCTTGGCGGTGGCGCTGATGATACGGAAGTTGGCCTGATGGGGAACCAGCCAGTCCAGCTCGCTCGGCTCAACGCCAGCGGCAGCCAGCGTCTCGGTCACGATCTCGCTCAGACGGGTGACCGCGACCTTGAACACATCGTTGCCTTTCATATACATGTAGGCTTCAAGCTCGGCGCCCGGCATGCCACGACGGGGGTGGGGCAATTTGAGCAGGTCGCCATAGCGGCCATCGGCATGCAGATGGGTGGAGAGGATGCCGGGGGTTTCGCTGGCACCAATCACCACGGCCCCTGCCCCATCACCAAACAGGATGATGGTGCCACGATCTTCGGGATCGCACATGCGGGACAGCACATCGGCCCCAACCACCAGTACATGGCGAGCGGCACCGGATTTGACGAATTGATCGGCAATGGAAAGCGCGTAGGTGAAACCGGCGCAGGCGGCCGCTACATCGAATGCGGGAATGCCCGGCACGCCGAGCAGGCCCTGCAGCTCGCACGCTGCCGCGGGAAAGGCGTTTTCGGCACTGGTGGTTGCCAGCACTATCATGTCGAGATCGGCGGCGGTCAAACCTGCCGCGTCCAGGGCGCGCAAGGCGGCCTGGTAGGAGAGAGTCGCAACCGTTTCGTCGGCACCGGCGATGCGGCGCTCACGGATCCCGGTGCGTTCCACGATCCACTCATCACTGGTCTCAACCATCTGCTCGAGATCGGCGTTGGTGCGCACAGAACTCGGCAGATAGCTGCCAGTACCCAGAATTTTGCTATGCATAGAGTTCTTATAGGTCCCTGTCGGAGAAGACAGCTTCAAGGCGATCTGCTATTTGCAGTGGGAGTTGATGTTTGGCCTCTTGTGCGGCCAGCAGGATCGCATTACACAGGGCGCGTCGTTCGGCCCGCCCATGACTTTTTACCACAATGCCGCGCAATCCTAACAGACTTGCGCCGTTATACTGGTCGGGGTTCAGGTAATAAAAACGCCGTTTGAACAGAAATCCTGCGATCCGGCCAAGAAAAGTACGCTTCTTGCGGGGATATCCGGCCAGTTCGGCCATCATCCTCACTACCCCTTCCGCCGTTTTGAGGGCAACATTGCCGACAAACCCGTCGCATACAATGACGTCGCTATCGCCGCTGAAGATGCGATCTCCCTCGACAAAGCCAACATAGTTGAGGGCGGAGCACTGACGAAGCAACTCGGCGCTGTGGCGCACCAGATCATTGCCCTTGATCTCCTCCTCGCCAATATTGAGCAAGGCAACCCGGGGGGCAGCAATGCCCTCGACCTTCTCAGCCACCACAGACCCCATCACCGCGAATTGCAGCAAGGTATCGGCATCGCAACTGACGTTGGCCCCCAGATCCAGCATCACGGTACGTTTGCCACTCAAGGTGGGCAGCGCCTTGATAAGAGCTGGACGGTCGACGCCGGGCAGGGATTTGAGCACACATTTGGCCATGGCCATCAGGGCGCCAGTGTTGCCGGCGCTGACGCAGGCATCGGCTTCGCCGGATTTCACCAAGTTGAGCACGACCCGCATGGAGGAGTCTTTCAGGGTACGCAGCGCCACGATCGGCTTGTCGCCCATTCCCACGACCTGGGAGGCATGCACGAAACGAACGCGAGGGTGATTGAGCAAGCCATGTTGCTGCAGCAGTGAGGAGGTCTGGTGTTGCTCACCGACCAGAATAAGCTTTAGCTGGGGTAAAAGAGACAGTGCCTGCACGGCGGCAGGCACTGTTTCCGAGGGGCCAATATCTCCCCCCATGATGTCTAGCGCGACAGTTTGCGTAGACAAAGGCAATCCTTAAGCGATTACCTTTTTACCGCGGTAGAAACCATCGGCAGTCACGTGGTGACGACGATGGGTTTCGCCACTGGTCTGATCAACAGTCAGGGCAGCGGTGGTCAGCGCATCGTGGGAACGACGCATGCCACGCTTGGCACGGGTTTTACGGTTCTGTTGTACGGCCATTGTAGGCTAACTCCTAAATTCACTTACGTTTAAGCTCTTCAAGAACTGCAAAGGGATTCGGCCGCTCATCAGCAGGTTCGATTTCACCCCAGGTCATCTCCATGTTGCCTCGCGGGCACGCATCCAGAGAATGCATGGCCACTTGAGGCAACGAGAGGATGAGTTCATCCTCCAGGATTTGATGAAGATCTATCTCGCCGTTTTCGTCCAACTCAATGGGCTCATAAGCTTCCGGCAGTTCTTCCTCGTTTGTTCTTTCGAACAGCGGAGTGTAGATAAATTCAGCTTCACAGAGATGTTCGAAAATCTCCCCGCAACGTTGGCAAACCAGGTCAACCTTGGCATGGGCAGTGCCTTTCATAACGGTCAACTTCTGGACATCTTTGCCAAAGTGCAGTGATACCTCGATATCACTCTGCAAGCCAGCGGTTGATTCCTCCAGCCTGGGCATCTGCGACTTTTCCACTATCCCGACATAATCGAGCAGCTTCGAGGCACTACGGACTGGATCAACCTTAACGGGCAACTTCACCTTTTGCATAGGGCGCGAATAATATAGGTCTAACAACTGATAGTCAAAGGAAAAAGTCCTTACCGCCGATGATTTTAACCTCACAAGTCCCTAGAATGCCGGTACTCGTTCTCATCGGTACCTGATTATGCCACAGAATCTGATCCTCGCCTCAACTTCTCGTTATCGCAAAGCCTTGCTGGAGAAGCTCGGTCTCCCCTTTGAATGCGCAGCTCCCGAGGTAGATGAATCCCCCCTGCCCGGTGAAACCGCCGAAGCGCTGGTGGCTCGCCTTGCCTACGCCAAGGCTGCGGCTATTGCCAATCGGGTTGATCATGGCTTGATTATCGGTTCTGATCAGGTGTGTGTATGCGATGGTCGTATCCTCGGCAAACCGGGCACAGTTGACAGCGCTGTTGCCCAGCTGATGGCGGCGCAGGGACGCAGTGTTACCTTCTACACCGGACTCTGCGTACTGGATGCCGTTTCCGGCCGCGCCGAACAATTGGTAGAGCCCTTTACCGTCCATTTTCGTACTCTGGGCGAGGATGCCATCCGGCGTTATGTGGAGGCCGAGATGCCACTCGACTGTGCCGGCAGCTTCAAGTGCGAAGGAATGGGAATAGTGCTGTTCAAAGGGCTGGAGGGACGCGATCCCAATGCGCTGATCGGCCTGCCGCTGATCGGCCTGATCGAGCTGCTAGAGCGCCACGGTCTTGCCCTCCCCTGATCTCATGACTCGGCATAAAATGCCACAAAATAAAACGGGAGCCCAGGCTCCCGTTTTTTGATCAGTGACGACTCGAAAAGAGCGAGCCGGATATTGGCATCAGCGAGGCAATCCGTTCAGGAAGGTGTCGAGCTCGGGGGAAAGCGGCGCCTCGACCTGCATCTCGCGGCCATCGGCTGGATGGGTAAAAGTCAGCTTCCAGGCATGCAAAAAGAGACGTTTCAGCCCTTGGTTGCGCATTTTCTCGTCAAACGCGGCTTCTCCATACTTATCATCACAGGCGATCGGGTGACCGGCATGCAGGGTATGGACACGGATCTGGTGGGTACGACCGGTGATCGGACTACACTCGACCAGGGTCGCCTCGGCGAATTGACGCACGATCCGAAAACGGGTTTCCGACGGCTTGCCATCGGCACTGACCCGCACCACCCGCTCGCCAGATTGCAACTCATTTTTGCGCAGCGGCGCATTCACCACCCTGACATGTGACTGCCACTGGCCACGTACCAGCGCCAGATACTGTTTGCGCATGGTCTTGACCCGCAGCTGTTCGTGCAGACTGCGCAGGGCACTGCGCTTCTTGGCGACCAGGAGCACACCTGAGGTATCGCGATCGAGACGATGCACCAGCTCGAGGAAACGGGCTTCAGGGCGCAGCGCGCGCAGCCCTTCAATCACGCCGAAACTGAGGCCACTGCCGCCATGCACCGCCATACCGGAAGGCTTGTTCAGTACGATCATGGCATCGTCTTCAAACAGGATCTGACTCTCGAGGCGCTGGATAACCCCAAGGTTGGCCGAGGGCAGCTCATTTTTTTCGGCCACACGCACGGGGGGCACCCGCACTTCGTCGCCCGCGCAGAGTTTGTACTCCGGTTTGATGCGCTTTTTGTTTACCCGCACTTCGCCTTTGCGAAGGATGCGATAGATCAGGCTCTTGGGGACGCCCTTTAGCTGAGTCTTGAGAAAATTATCGATGCGCTGCCCGTCATGCTCAGCTTCGATGGTGAGCAGCTGCACTTGTTGATGTATCTGTGTCATGGCGCGGATTTTAACACTGCCTGAGCCCCTTGGCTGCATGGTTTGTTGAAAAATGGCGCCTTGCTATAAAAGAGGTTTAAATGGGATAATAAACAAGGTTTTGTCATTGTGTTCAAGCCTTGTACTAAGTGGCCAAAAAGTATGCCACCCAATCCCGAAACACCGTGTATACAAGAACATGTCGGTTCCCGGGTGCGAGGTACAACGCATGGAGAACACAAACATCACCTTTAATTTGTCTCCACTGCGGCATCCGTAACGTCCCTTCTCGAGAAGTGATGACCAGAGCGCCCTCAGTTTGCGCCTCATGCATACCCCAACCGGGAGGTTGCCCCAGTATGCTGAAGACCCGAGGCCGGCGCCGGCAGGACCCAGGTGGAGGAAATCAAAATGACACAATAATGAGAACTCAATGAAAAGAATGCTGATCAACGCAACTCAAGAAGAGGAGTTGCGCGTAGCGCTGGTTGACGGACAACAGCTCTACGATTTGGATATTGAAAGTCCGGGACACGAGCAGAAGAAAGCGAACATTTACAAGGGCAAGATCACCCGCGTAGAACCCAGTCTCGAAGCTGCTTTTGTCGACTACGGCGCCGAGCGCCACGGTTTCCTGCCTCTCAAGGAAATCGCCCGCAATTACTTCCCCTCCGGTTACTCCTATCAGGGTCGTCCCAACATCAAAGAAGTGGTCCGTGAAGGTCAGGAAGTTATCGTCCAGATCGACAAGGAAGAGCGCGGCACCAAGGGTGCAGCCCTCACTACTTTCATCAGCCTGGCCGGTAGCTACCTGGTACTGATGCCGAACAACCCCCGCGCCGGTGGTATCTCCCGCCGCATCGAGGGTGACGAGCGGACCGAGCTGAAAGAAGCCCTGAGCGGACTGACCGTGCCGGACGGCATGGGCCTCATCGTGCGCACCGCCGGTGTGGGCAAGTCTCCGGAAGAGCTGGAGTGGGATCTGAATGTTCTGCTCAACCACTGGGACTCCATTCACAAGGCCTCGCAACAGCGTGCCGCTCCCGTGCTGATCCACCAGGAAAGCAATGTGATTGTGCGCGCCATTCGTGACTACCTGCGTCGTGATGTAGGCGAGATCCTGATCGACAACCCGGTGATTTTCGAGCGTGCCAAGGCTCACATCGAGCTGGTTCGCCCCGATTTTCTCAATCGTGTGAAGCTGTACAAGGGCGAAGTTGCCCTGTTCAACCACTTCCAGATCGAGAGCCAAATCGAGTCTGCCTTCCAGCGTGAAGTGCGCTTGCCCTCCGGCGGCAGCATCGTCATCGATCCGACTGAAGCTCTGACCTCCATCGATATCAACTCCTCCCGCGCCACCAAGGGTGGCGATATCGAAGAGACCGCTCTGCAGACCAACCTGGAAGCGGCCGACGAGATCGCTCGCCAGCTGCGCCTGCGCGACCTGGGTGGCCTCATCGTCATCGACTTCATCGACATGACTCCGGTTCGCCATCAGCGCGAAGTGGAGAATCGTCTGCGTGAAGCCGTACATCAGGACCGTGCCCGCATCCAGCTGGGCCGTATCTCCCGTTTCGGTCTGCTGGAGATGTCTCGCCAGCGTTTGCGTCCCTCCCTCAACGAGTCCAGCAGCCACATCTGCCCCCGTTGCCAGGGCCAAGGCGTGATCCGCGACAACGAGTCACTGGCTCTGTCCATCCTGCGTCTCATCGAAGAAGAGGCGATGAAGGACAACACCGAACAGGTGCATGCTCAGGTACCGGTCGATGTGGCTGCCTATCTGCTGAACGAAAAGCGTTCCTCCATCGCCAGCCTGGAACAACGTAACGAT
The DNA here is from genome assembly GCF_041402525.1 of Aeromonas sp. S18(2024). NCBI lineage: Bacteria > Pseudomonadati > Pseudomonadota > Gammaproteobacteria > Aeromonadales > Aeromonadaceae > Aeromonas > Aeromonas sp. S18(2024). The sequence continues at coordinate 46,380 of NZ_JBGLQV010000003.1, forward strand.
GTTCGCGTCTACATCATTCCGAATCAGCATCTGGAAACGCCGCACTATGAAGTGACGCGCATCCGCCAGAGCGAGATCCCGGAAGGGGCCAGCTACGAGCTGAAAACCGAAATTGCCAAGCCGGTCTATCAGCCCAAACAGGCTCAGGTGATCGAACGCGAGCAGCCGCTGCTGCAAGGCTTTGCCCAGCCGACTCCGCCAGCACCTGTCGCCCAGCCGCAAGCGGCCGCGACCGTGGCGACTCCGGCACAGAGCAGTGGCTTCTTCAGCAAGCTGTTCAAAGGGATCGCTGGTCTGTTTGGTAGCGAACCAGCATCTGCTGATGTGAAAGCGCCTGCCGAGAAAGCGGCCGCAGGTCGTGAGACGCGCAACAAGGAAGAGGGTCATCGTCACCAGCGTGAAGAGGGCCGTGGCCGTGGTCAACGTGGTCGTCGTGATGACAATCGCGGTAACCGCAACAATGCCGATGCGTCCGAGAAGCGTGACAACGCCGGCCGTGATAATCGCGAAGGAAGCGAAAACCGCAACCGTCGTCCTCGCAAGGAGCGTGAACCGCGTCAGGATCGTGAAGTACGCACTGAACAGCGTATGGAACGTGAACCTCGCGAGCCGCGTCAGGAACGCGAACAGCGTGAACCTCGTGCCCCGCGCCAGCCTCGTGCCCCGCGCGAACCCCGCGCGGAAGTGATGGTTGACGCCGTAGAGACCGCTGCCGTTGCCGCTGAACCGCGTCAGGAAAAAGAGCAGAAAGTGGCCGAGCGCCGCGAACGTCGTCAACTGCGCAAGCAGATCCGTGTCGATGTTGCTGCCGCTGACACCCCTGCCCTGCCGGTTGAGGACGTTCAGGCTGCCGCCGTGGAAACAAATGTTGCCCACGAGCAGGATGAGCAGGCCGAAGGCCAGCGCCGTTCCCGCCGCACTCCGCGCAACCAGCGCATTGAAGGCCAGCGTCGCAAGCGCATTAACGAAGAGGCTCGCAGCCAGCGTGATGAAGAGCCGCAGGCCGAAGTGACAATGACTGCTGCGGCCCAATCCGATGCAGCCCAGGTCAAAGTGGAAGAGCCTGCAGTACCGGTGATCACCATTCCGAGCGCCGAAGCTGTTGCCGCAGCCCTCCAGGCCTCTGCCGCGCTGACCGAGCATGTGGTCGCTGAAACCATCGCGGAAGAAGCTGCCGACAAGGTGGAAGCCACTGTTGCTGACACTCAAGCAGAAACTGCCGAAGTTGTTGTAGATGCAGCTCCTGAAGCCGTTGCCGCCTCCTCCGAGGTCGAGAGCGTAAGCGTGGTTGAGGCTGTAGAAACCGCAGAGGTTGAAGAGCCGGTTATCGCAGCTGCGCCTGTGACTCCTGTTGTGGTAGAAGAAGTTTCCGCACCCGTTGTCACCACAACCGAAGAGGTTGCTGTGGAAGAAGCGGAACCTGCTACGACCATCACCAAGCAGGTTATGCACGGTGCTGGTTTGCTGGCGCGCGCCCGCAAGGCATCTGCGCCGATGGCTACTCCGGCCGAAGCCCCTGCCCTACCTGCCCGCGAGCCAGTTGATTACCCGCCGCTGGTCCGCAGTGAGGTCAGCAGCTCAGGTCGCCATGGTGGCAGCACCGCTGCCGTCAACGTGGCATCCTGCCCGGCTGGTCGTCCGTAATCATTAAATCAGCAAGTCTGATTTGCAAAGAGCCACTCCCCGGAGTGGCTCTTTTTATTTGTCGCACAGTTAACTTTGGCCAAATATCAGTTTTGTCCTGTTGGATACGGTACCTGCCACCTGCTTTGATTTGATCATCCAAGTACTACTGCGCCGGTGCCTCGGATCAGGCTCCCCTTTCCCATCCCTCAGGTCTTCACTATTAACTCTCATCATCTTGCCAATCGCTCCCGACTCTTTACTGTTTGGCCTTGTTAGAGAGCATTGAGGTTTCAGGTCTTGGTTTAAAATATTGTCATCAACATTTAGTTTGTTGGCATATATTAGGATTCCTTTCGACACATCTCTGTTCTCGGCCCCCCTTCCAAATCAACAACATGGCTGATGATGGATGATAACCAGTGGCGAGTTTCAATGAGTAGTCCAGTGCATCTCCTATCGATGAATTTGGGCCATTGATATGAAATAACAAACACGGAAATGGCTCGGCAGGAACATCATCTAGCCCTTCAGTTTCGACTCTTCGCTACATACGGCCGTCACACATACAGAACGAACTGTGCCGCACGTTCAGCCTCTGCCGACAAGGCAATCTATTTTCGCCGCTAACCAACTCACCTCTACTCTCTCCTCACAACACCCCTGTGGCCATTCAAGTCTTATCCTATGATTTCCTTCCCCTTGCCTTATCACCATCGTGAAAGACCTGGAAATTAGGAGTCCCCTCTTGTCGCCAAGTAAAAGCAATCTGACAACCAAGTCAATTAAAAGCTGTCTGCGCTTTTGAGAGGGTCAAGGCATCGACTGCTCTCAAGCTGTGGACAAGAAAAAGGGCCCGCAGGCCCTTTTATAAAATTACGTTGCTGTTCAACCAAACAAATGATTGCTGATAATGAACAGACCACCGGAGAGCAACATAGTCAGCGGTAGGGTCAGCACCCAGGCCATCAGGATGGTCTTGATGGTCTGGCTCTGCAGGCCGGACTTGTTCGCCACCATGGTGCCCGCAACCGCAGAAGAAAGGATATGCGTAGTGGATACCGGCATGCCGGTCAAGCTGGCGACCCCGATGGAGCTGGCTGCGGTGATCTGGGCCGCAATGCCCTGGCTGTAGGTCATACCGGAGGAACCAATCTTCTCTCCCACGGTGTGAACGATGCGGCGCCAGCCCACCATGGTGCCGCACCCCAGCGCCAGCGCGATGGAGACGATGACCCAAGTCGGTGCGTATTCGGCGGTCGCGGTCAGATCCTTGCGCCACTTGGCCAGATCGGTCAGCTCCTTGGCCGGCAGCGGCAGTTTGGAGACCTTACGAGCAGTATCGTCGATACAAAGCAGCAGACGGCGCACTTCACGACGATCACTCGGGCTCAATTGATCGTAAGTACGCACGGCGTCAAGTCGGGTATCCAGCGTCGCCATCGCCTGCAAGGCACTGTCGGCAGAGCAGTGAGTCAACAGCTCTTCCTTGCTGGCTGCCGGCGCCGAGAAGTTGATCACCTCGCCCAAAGCCGCCTGATTGCGCTCATAGATCTCCATGATGCGATGATTGGCATCCTGGGTCCGATCCAGATCGTAGGCGCGGCTGTTCATGTCCAGCGCGAAGTAGGCCGGCGCCATGCAGATGAGCACCAGCATCACCAGACCGATCCCTTTCTGACCATCGTTGGAACCATGTACAAAGCTCACCCCCATGGCCGACGCAACCAGGGTGAGACGAGCCCAGAATGGCGGGTGCTTTTTGCCATCGACCAATTGACGCTCTTCCGGCGTTTTATGGATTTTGTTGCTGGTCCAGATACGCTTCATTGCCAGCAGCAACAGGGCCGCGACGATAAAACCGATGGTAGGAGAGATGATGAGGGAGAGCATGATGTCGATGGCCTTGCCCACGTTGATCCCCTGGGTCACCGGTTTATGGCTGATCCAGGCATAGGCACCGCCAACCCCGAGAATGGAACCAATCAAGGTGTGGGAGCTGGATGCCGGGATCCCGAAGAACCAGGTGCCCAGGTTCCACACGATGGCGGAAAACAGCAAGGAAAACACCATGATCAATCCCTGGGTGGAATCCATCCCGAGCAGCAGATCGATGGGCAGCAAGTGAACGATGGCGTAAGCCACCCCCAGGCCACCAAACATGACACCAAAGAAGTTGAAGATCCCGGAGGCAACAACCGCCAGATGAGCGGGCATTGCCTTGGTATAGATCACCGTTGCTACCGCATTGGCGGTATCGTGAAAGCCGTTGATGAATTCATAGGCCAGCACAAAAAAAACGGCCAATACCAAACCGATTGACCACCACAAACCCAAACCACTGAACATTTCAAACATAAAAAAAAGCCTGTTTATGAGTTGCGGCGGATTATGCCAGATGGCGGCCAACGCCATAGCCACCCGTGAAATATTTCAGCCATAAAAAAAAAGAGCATTTTTCATCAGTACAGCTTAGGTACAGGTTCCATGCGGCCTGTCGAGGATTAATTAAATCAACCAATCATTGCTTAAAACGCGTTATTTCATGTGTTTTCTAATTAAAAAACGCTTTTTTTTACTATTTATAAATCCCAAAACGACCTAATCAAGGTCATAAAACGCACAGCAAAACATCTTTTGTTGCTGGCCGTGTCTCCTTTGATGACCCCTCATTCCCATGGTTGTCGACAGCCGGATACAAAAAAGGAGCACTGAGTGCTCCTTTTCATGTTATCTGCCGCCACCTCAATCCTGGTTGATACGGCTCGCAACGGCGCCCTGCTGGCTCTTGTACTTGGCATTTTCCCGTTTGTTGTAGGGACGTGCCGCAGTCCCCGAGAGCATCTCGAAGTTCAGCGCGCCGATCTTCATCTTGGGACGCAGCGCCAGCGGCAGCTTGCCGCCGTTGTAGAACTCCAGCACGATGCGGCCGGACCAGCCCGGATCGATACGGTGTGCGGTAACGTGCACCATGAGACCAAGGCGCGCCAGCGAAGAGCGACCATCCAGCCAGCCGACGATATCCGCAGGCAGGGTAACGGATTCATAAGTCACAGCCAGCGCCAGCTGACCCGGGTGCAGATAGAAGGCTTCGCCATCCGGAATGTGGATCTCGTCGCTCATCACCCGATCGATGGCGTCGGCCATTTCACTGCTCGGGCCGCTCAAATCGATATAGGGGGCTGTGTGATCGCGAAATACCCGAAACTCGTTGCCGAGCAGCACATCGACGCTGACGCCACTGATCCGCTCCACACCGGGTCTGGGTTCGATGACGATCTTGCCTTCATCCAGATGACGTTCGATATCGGTATCACAAAGACGCATTGGGCGACTCTCCTGACAAATTATTCATTTAAAAAAGCCGGGCATCACCCGGCTTGTTTCATCTTAACCAATCAACATGTGGCGGATACGCGCCTTGAGCATGTCGATCGCGATACGGTTCTTGCCGCCACGGGGCACGATCACATCGGCATACTGCTTGGAAGGCTCGATAAACTGCAGGAACATGGGGCGCACGGTTTTCTGGTACTGCTTGAGTACGGAATCCATGGTGCGGCCACGCTCCTGTACGTCGCGCACCAGACGACGCAGCAGGCAGATATCCAGCGGGGTATCCATGAAGATGGAGGCATCCATCAAATCGCGCAGACGGCTGTCGGTCAGCAGCAGGATCCCTTCCAGAATGATCACCTTGCGCGGCGCAAAGCGGGTCACTTCACTCATCCGTGTGTGCTCGGAGTAGGAGTATTGCGGGATCTCGACTCCCTCCCCCTTGAGCAGAGAACCCAGGTGCTCTACCAGCAGGCTGTGATCCATGGAGCTGGGATGGTCATAGTTGGTTTTGACCCGCTCTTCCATGGTCAGGTGGGATTGATCCTTGTAGTAGCAATCCTCGGAGATGACACCGATTTCCCCAGCCCCCAGCTCAGCCACCAGCTCTTCATAAATGGTCTGGGCGATAAGACTTTTACCGGACGCAGACGCGCCCGCAATACCGATGATCACACACGAATGTTGAGTATCAGACATGACAAATACCTAAAAGAGAAGAGCTGTGGGGATGATTTAAACCGATCCATTATATGAAAAAGGGTGGGCCATGCCCACCCTCAATTCCTTTTCAAGCTATCGACAGCCGATTAATCACCCAGCGCCCGGGTGTAGAGGGGGGTCGCAATCGGTTTTGCGCTGAAAAAGAGTTCAGCCCCTACCCTGCGGGCCAGCTTCAGATAGGCCTGAGCCAGGGTGCCTTCCGGCGCACCGAACACGGTCGGACAGCCATCATCCATGTGCTGGCGAATGTCGATGTGCAGCGGCATCTGGCCAAGCAGCGCCACATGATACTGCTCCGCCATCTTCTGGCCACCGCCGGTGCCAAACAGCGGTTCGTGATGACCGCAAGCGCTGCAGACGTGGTAGCTCATGTTCTCTATGATGCCGAGCACGGGTACATCGACTTTGTTGAACATGGCCACCCCCTTGCGCGCATCGGCCAGCGCCACATCCTGCGGCGTGGTGACGATCACCGCCCCCGAGGTGGGAACCTGCTGGGCCATGGTGAGCTGGATGTCGCCGGTGCCTGGCGGCATGTCCACTACCAGATAATCCACTTCGCCCCAGCGCGTTTCACCCAGGATCTGCGCCAGCGCCTTGCTCGCCATAGGACCGCGCCAGATGGTGGCGTCCTGCTCGGCAACCAGATAGCCGATGCTGTTGCTCTTGAGGCCGCACGCCATGACCGGCTCCATCATCTTGCCGTCATGGCTGACGGGTCGCTCCTTGAGGGTACCCATCATGGTGGGGATGGAGGGGCCATAGATATCCGCATCCAGAATGGCGACCCGCGCCCCCTCCTTTTGCAGTGCCAGCGCCAGGTTGACGGCGGTGGTGGACTTGCCCACCCCCCCCTTGCCGGAGGCGACAACGATGATGTTGCGAATGCCCTGCACCGCCGCCAGACCCTGGGCCCGCGGCATGCTGGCGACGTCTATCTCAAGTTGCCAGTCGATGCGGGAGACCCCGGTCGCCGTGCGTAGCCTGGCGTCGAAGTCCTCCTTGAGCTGCTCGAGCAGCGAGAGACCGGCAAAGGGCAGCACCAGCCGAATGGTGAGCCCCTGATCTTCATGGATGATCTCGCGCACGAAGCCGGCATCGACCAGATCCTTGTGCCAGCCGGCTGGCTTAAATTCGGCGAGGATCTGTTTTACTGAATCAATCACCATTAACTCCTCATTATCTCGTCATTATCTTGAGGTGAACGGTTACCGCACACAAATCAGTGGCTTGCCTGCCGCGCTCAACACGGCGTCCACCGGGCGGGGCAGCGCCACAACCCTAGGCAGGCTACCCCCAATTCGGGTAACATGCACGGCACTGTATCATCCCAACAAGCACATCAAGAACGTATTATGGCAACTGATCCTCGTACAATGCTGGTAACCTGCGCCCTTCCTTATGCCAATGGCTCCATCCACCTCGGCCACATGCTGGAACACATCCAGGCCGATATCTGGGTTCGTTATCAGCGAATGCGCGGTCATCAGGTCCACTTCATCTGTGCCGATGATGCCCACGGCACCCCGATCATGCTCAAGGCGCAGCAGATGGGGATCACCCCGGAAGAGATGATTGCGGCAGTTTCCCAGGAGCACCAGGCCGATTTCGCCGGCTTCAACATCAGCTTCGACAACTACCACTCCACCCACAGCGAAGAGAACCGCGAGCTGGCGAGCCTCATCTACACCCGCCTCAAAGAGGCCGGCAAGATCAGCAGCCGCACCATCTCCCAGCTGTTCGATCCGGAAAAGGCCATGTTCCTGCCGGATCGCTTCGTCAAAGGTACCTGCCCCAAGTGCAAGTCTCCGGATCAGTACGGTGACAACTGCGATAGCTGCGGTGCCACCTACAGCCCGACCGAACTGATTGACCCGAAATCCGCCGTCTCCGGCGCGACCCCGGTGATGAAGGACTCCGAACACTTCTTCTTCGACCTGCCCCAGTTTGAAACATGGCTGGCCGGCTGGGTACGCGGCTCCGGCGCCATCCAGGAAGAGATGGCCAACAAGATGCAAGAGTGGTTCGAAAGCGGCCTGCAGCAGTGGGACATCACCCGCGACGCCCCCTACTTCGGCTTCGAGATCCCGGGTGCCCCTGGCAAATACTTCTACGTCTGGCTGGATGCCCCCATCGGCTATATGGCGTCGTTCAAGAATCTGTGCAACAAGCGCGGCGACATCGATTTTGACAGTTACTGGAAAGCAGATTCCGACGCCGAGCTCTACCACTTCATCGGCAAGGACATCGCCTACTTCCACTGCCTGTTCTGGCCGTCCATGCTGGAAGGGGCGGGTTTCCGCAAGCCGACCAAGGTCAACGTACACGGCTATGTGACCGTCAACGGCGCCAAGATGTCCAAGTCCAAGGGCACCTTCATCAAGGCTTCCACCTACCTGAACCACCTGGATCCGGAGTGCCTGCGCTACTACTACGCAGCCAAGCTCAACAGCCGCATCGACGATCTGGACTTGAACCTTGAAGACTTCGTGCAGCGCGTCAACGCCGACGTGGTCAACAAGCTGGTCAACCTCGCCTCCCGTAACGCCGGCTTTATCGCCAAGCGCTTCGACGGCAAGCTGGCCGCCACCTGTGCCGAGCCCGAGCTCTATGCCGAGTTCGCCAACGCCCGCACCGCCATCAGTGAAGCCTACGAGAGCCGCGAATTCAGCCGCGCCATCCGCGAGATCATGGCCCTGGCCGACAAGGCCAACCGCTATGTGGACGACAAGGCCCCCTGGGTCATCGCCAAGCAGGAAGGGGCAGATGCCGAGCTGCAAGCGGTCTGCTCCGTCGGTATCAACCTGTTCCGCGTGCTGATGGCTTACTTGAAGCCCGTCATGCCGCAGCTGGCCGAGCGCGCCGAGGCTTTCCTGGGTGAGACCCTGACCTGGGACGGCATCGCCGCCCCGCTAGTCGACCACACCGTCGCCCCGTTCAAGGCGCTGTTCTCCCGCATCGAACCGGCCAAGATTGAAGCCATGATCGACGCCTCCAAGGAGGATCTGGCCAAGGAGCAGGCGCCGAAAGTAACCGGTCCCCTGGTCGACGATCCTATCAGCGAGACCATCGCCTACGACGACTTTGCCAAAATTGACCTGCGCGTGGCGCTGATCAAGAAGGCCGAAGCGGTGCCGGAAGCGGACAAGCTGCTGAAACTGCAGCTCGACATCGGCGGCGAGACCCGCCAGGTGTTCGCCGGCATCAAGTCCGCCTACAACCCCGAAGATCTGGAAGGCAAGCTGACCGTGATGGTGGCCAACCTGGCCCCGCGCAAGATGCGCTTTGGCATGTCCGAAGGCATGGTGCTGGCTGCCGGCCCCGGCGGCAAGGATCTCTGGATCCTGGAGCCCCAGGAAGGCGCCCAGCCCGGCATGCGCGTCAAGTAAACGCGATTTCACATCCCATTCAAAGAGAGGCCCGTGGCCTCTCTTTTTTCATGCCAGCGCCGCTGCGCCAAGGGCTAACAAGAAGACTTGCCCTCCTCCCTCGCGGATGGTTGTCGCCATCGTGCAATTTGCCTAGACTGGCGGTTCTCGTCGGGTCGTCGATCCGTCATTCATCACGGCAAGGAGTAAGCATGATCACCTTATATGGAACCCCTGTCAGCCGGGCACTGCGCGTCTCCTGGTTGCTGGAAGAGCTGGGTATCGAGTGGCAGTTCCAGTTTCTCGACTTTGCCAAGGGGGAAAACCGCAGCGACTGGTTTTTGACCCTCAACCCGAGCGGCAAGATGCCGGTGATCAAGGATGGGGAGTTCGTTTTGACCGAATCTGCCGCCATCATGCAGTACCTGGCCGAGGTCTACGGGCCAGAGTGGCTGCCAGAGAGAGGGACGCAGGCCTCGGCGCTGCACGCCCAGTGGGTCAGTTTCATCACCTGCGAGCTGGAGCAGCCGCTGTGGACCATCGGCAAGCATCGCTTCGCCCTACCCGAGGCCCAGCGCCTGCCGGCCATCTTCCCCACCGCCAAGTGGGAATTTGACAAGGCAGCTGCCATTGCCGAATCCTGGGTGCCTGAGCAGGGCTACCTGCTGGGGGAGCAGATCACCATCGCGGATCTGCTGCTGGCCCATACCCTGATGTGGGCGACCCGCTTCGAGCAGAGCATACCACCAAAACTCGCGGCCTATCGGGATCGCCTGGCCAAGCGCCCGGCCCTGCAGGCGGTGCTCGCCAAGACTCAGGCCATCGCCGACGCCGCACAGGCCAAATAATGCAAACAAAAGCGGGAGCCCACGAGGCTCCCGCTTCCTTTCGTCGATCTCAATTGGTATGAAAGCCCTGTCCCTTGGGCGGCGGCGCCTCTTCATACTCCATCCGGGTCACCCTGGCGGTACGCGGGCCATGCTCCAGCCAGCCCAGCATCATCTGTACCCCCTGCGTTGGACCGCAGATCAGGATCTCCACCGAGCCATCTTCCAGGTTGTAGGCATGCCCTCGCAAGCCCAGTTGCAGGGCGCGCTCGCGAGTGAAATAGCGAAACCCGACGCCCTGAACCTGTCCCCACACCCGAATGACAAACGATTGCTCTCCCATTTCTCACACCTTCTGCTTAAGGAATTGGCTGCCAAGACGATAATGTGCGCGACACACTCTCTTCTGCAGGATGCCGCTCCATTATGAAAGAAGTTAAATTCCGTTGGGTTGACCGCTATCTCATTCACCTGACCATTGGTGAAAAATTCTACGTCTCGTTCTGGCTCCCTCTGCTGATCATCGCCTTTCTCAGCTGGTACATGCTGGCCAGCAGTCATGAGCAGGAGATCCAGCTCAGGGTTCAACAACTGCAGGAACGTGTCGAAACGGTGGCCCAGCTGGTAAGCCAGCAACCCGGCCTCGCCCTGCCCGCCGATCTGCGTCTGGAGACACAAGGCAGCGCCGGCCTGCAGCAACAGGGGGAGCACTACCGGTTCAGCGCCGCAGCGGGCCAGGCGGGCTACGTCACCGGCCAGCTCGATGTCAGCAATCTATCCATGTGGGATGATCAGGGCTCAACTCTGATCCTCATCGCCGTCCTCGCAGTCCTGATGGCCCTGGTCATCCACTATATGATGACCTTTGTTTCCGGCGCCCTCTACTCCACCGACAAGGCGTTGCAGACCGTCGCCGACGGGGACCTCACCTTTCGTCTCAACTTCTTCCCGGTGCGGGACGAATTCTCGGTGCTGGCGGGCAGCATAGACCGCTTCACCGACCGTCAGCACAAGATAGTCAAACTGGTGGAAGAGTCCGCCGAGGCGCTCACCCTGGCCGCCGACGAGTTTCGCGAGCACGCCGGCGAAGGGGAAGCCATGGCCCGCGCCCAGCGCCTGCACATGGATTCCCTCGCCACCGCCATGGAGCAGATGTCCGCCGCCATCCGGGAAGTGGCCCGCAACGCCAACGACACCCTGCAGCAGACTCGCCAGTCCAGCGAAGAGGCGGCCAACGGTGCCGAGCGGGTAGCCCGTACCATAGAGGCTATTCGCACCCTGGCCGACGAGATAGGCAACGCCTCCGGCGCGGTGGAGCGACTGACTCACAACGCCAATCGCATCAACGAAGTGGTCAACGTCATCAACGCCATCTCCCAGCAGACCAACCTGCTGGCGCTCAATGCCGCCATCGAGGCCGCCCGCGCCGGCGAGCAGGGGCGCGGTTTTGCGGTAGTCGCCGACGAGGTACGCACCCTCGCCAGCCGCACCCAGCAGGCGACTGTGGAGATCCAGCAGATGATTGAAGAGCTGCAGGCCGGCACCGGGGCGCTGAACGACATCATGGAGAAGACCGTCGGTCGCGCCGCCAGCAGCCAGCAGCTGATCAGCGAAGTGGGGCTGGATATCGAAAAATTGAGCAACCACAGCGATGCAGTGCTGGAGATGAGCACCCAGATCGCCACCTCCAGCGAAGAGCAGAGCTCGGTGGCCGCCGAGATCACCCACAACCTGGATCAGGTGCGCCACGAGGCGGCGCAGGTAGAGGAGTCCGCCAGCGCCTCGGTGGCCGGCACCCAGGGACTGAAAGCCACCGCCAGCGAACTGGCCCAGGCCCTCAAGGGGATCAAGATCTAATCGCGTAATTCGCCAGATCATGCCGGAGGACGTAAATGCGCCGGGTCGTTTGAGTTTTACCTGCGGGCCACATAGAATGTGGCCCCTTTTTCTTTCTACCATCGGCAACTACCCATGAGCGCTTCCATCTATCTCGTCAAAGGCCGCGAAAAATCCCTGCTGCGTCGCCATCCCTGGATCTTTTCCAAGGGGATCGAGCGGGTTCAGGGCAACCCCATCGACGGCGACACCGTCGAGATCTACTCAAACGATGGCAAGTGGCTCGCCCGTGGCGCCTGGTCCGGCAGCTCCCAGATCCGCGCCCGGGTCTGGACCTTCGACAAGGACGAGACCATCGATCTCGACTTCTTTATCCGCCGCCTCTCCTATGCCCAGGAGTCCCGCGATCCGCTGATCAAGCGCCAGGGTCTCACCGGCTATCGCCTGTGCGCCGCCGAGTCCGACGGTTTGCCGGGTCTGACCATCGATCGTTACGCCGATTTTCTGGTGTGCCAGATCCTCTCCGCCGGTGCCGAGTTCCAGCGCGACCTCATCACCCAGGCCCTGCGCACCCTCTACCCAGAGTGCAGCATCTATGAGCGCTCCGATGTGGCGGTACGCAAGAAGGAAGGTCTGAAAGAGCGCACCGGCGTGATTTACGGCGAGACTCCGAACGAACCCGTGATGATCGAGGAAAACGGCGGCGTCAAGATCCTGGTGGACATCCGCAACGGCCACAAGACCGGTTTCTATCTGGATCAGCGTGACAACCGTCAGGCGGCCGCCAAGTACACCGAAGGCAAGCGGGTGCTGAACTGCTTCTGCTACACCGGCGGCTTTGGCGTCTATGCCCTCAAAGGCGGCGCCAAGGAGGTGGTCAACGTGGATCTCTCCCAGAACGCACTGGACATCGCCCGCCAGAATGCCGAGCTGAACGGCCTGGACACCAGCAATACCCGGTTCGTGCGTCACGACGTGTTCAAGCTGTTGCGCGAATACCGCGAGAAGGGCGAGAAGTTCGACGTCATCGTGCTGGATCCCCCCAAGTTTGCCGAGAGCAAGGCCCAGCTGCTGGGTGCCTGCCGCGGCTACAAGGACATCAACATGCTGGCCTTCCAGCTGCTGGCACCGGGCGGCGTGCTGCTCACCTACTCCTGCTCCGGCCTGATGGAGCAAAGCCTGTTCCAGAAGATCGTCGCCGATGCGGCCCTCGATGCCGGTCGCGATGCCCAGATCCTGGAGCTGCTCTCCCAGGCCTCCGATCACCCCATCGGTACCGCCTATCCGGAAGGCTTCTACCTCAAGGGGCTGGTGGTGCGCGCCCGCTGATCGGCACTCTCCCTTTGATCAATCAGGCCCCATTGCGGGCCTGATTTTTTTCCGCGCCCTTGTTGTCTGTGCTGTGGCTAGCCCACCTCTCCCTTGCCCAGATAGACCCATTTAACACCCAGCACCCTTTGCTGCCTGTTTTTGCACAAAAAGTGCACATTTATGATTCCAATCACACTCGTATGGTTCTCTTTTGCGTAACGTGATTCCGCCTGAGGCTATCCTGCGCCCGGGACGCCGCCCCATCAGGATTGAAGGGTCGGCACAACAACAAAAATCGATGTCAGGCCAGGCTGAACATCACAAGGGATAACGTCATGAATCAATCATTGCCGCTGTTGACGCCGCTACGGGGCATCGCTGCCCTGATGGTGGTGCTGTTCCACGCCCGTCTGTTGCTCTTTCCCCAGTGGATGGAGTCGATAGCTGGGGTCACCCAACTCATCGAGAATGGCTATCTCTGGGTCGATCTCTTCTTTATCCTGAGCGGGCTGGTGTTGGCCCATGTCTACGGTGAGGCCTTCACCGCCCCCCGCCGCACCGTCAGCTATGGCCGCTTTCTCTGGCTGCGACTGACCCGGGTCTACCCCCTCTATGTTGTGACCCTGGTGCTGCTGGTAGGCTGGGAGCTTTACAAGGCGCGGCACGGAGTGGGCTTTTACGGCGGCCCCCTGTTCAAGATGTGGGAGTGGGAAGGAATGCCTCCGTTTGGTTCCCCCTTTACCCCGGCCGAGGCGCTGCCAAGTGCACTCTTGCTGCTGCAGGTAGTGACGGATCAGGGGCTGACCTGGAACTTCGCCGCCTGGTCCCTGAGCGTGGAGTGGATAAGCTATCTGTTGTTCCCGCTGCTCATTCCGCTCGCGGTCACCCGCAGCCGCTGGAGTCACCTCGCCCCCCTGCTGGCACTGACGGTGCTGGCCTTTATCGTGCACAGCCGTGAAACGCTGGATGTCACCAGCGGGGCACTGGCGGTCGGTCGTGGGGTGAGTGAATTCGTGCTCGGCCTCTGGTTGCTGCCCAGGGTCAAGGCGGCGCGGAGTTTGCCCATGATGCAACAAGATCTGCCACTGCTTATCGCCTTCCTGCTGCCCTTCGTGCTGCTGCAGTTCACCATGACGCCGCAACTGACCCTGCTGCTGATCTGCGCCTACGTGCTGCTTATCTGGATTGCCGCATCGCAAGGTGCGCGCCAAAGCCCGCTGCTGCGCCTGCTCGACAACCGCCTCACCAACTGGCTGGGGGATCTCTCCTACTCCATCTACCTGCTCCATGCTCTGGTGCTGCTGACCGGTTGTGAGCTTATCCACTACCTGGCGCCCGAACTCACCGCATGGTGGTATGCCCAGACCAATCCACTGCTGGGAGTGGTGGCGACCCTGTTGATGCTGGGGGTGTTGATCGCGCTCTCGGCGGTGAGCTATCACCTCTTTGAGCGGCCGCTGCAGCGGCGCCTGCGCCGCGTTGGTCAGGCGCGCCAGCCGGCATTGGAACGGGCAGGATGATGACCTGCTCCAAAAGAGCCAGGCCGGTTAGCTTAGCTCGTCCAGACTGTTCATGACCCAGGCACTGGGATGCTGGCCAAACCCGAGGCGGGGGTAGTAATCCACCGCCTGGGGAGCGGCCAGCAGGATCAACTTGCAGCCCGGTTGCAGCTGCAGGAAGGTCTGGCGGATCAATGCCTTACCAATCCCCTGCCCTTGCACCGCCTCGGCCACCGCCAGATCAGAGAGATAGCAACAGTAACAGAAATCGGTCACCGAGCGGGCCACCCCTACCAGTTCCTCTCCCTGCCAGGCGGTTACCAGCAAACCGGCGTTATCCAGCATGCCCTGAATGGTCGACAAATTCTCCGTGGGGCGCCTGGCCCCCAATGTGGTATTCGCCAGCAATTGGACGAAGGCTTCTGGCGTGATGGGATGGTTGACCCGCAGTGTCGTGTTCACCTGAACTCCTTGTAATGTGCCGTTTATGACCCATTTCTCCCGATAACGGGGCCAATTGTCCAGCAATTGGTCGTTTTGGCCATGAATTCCTGTTCGAACCTGCGGGGCCGATTGTGGCATAATACCCCGTCCTGTGGCCCTTGACGGGGCTACGCTGGCGCATCTGGTCGCCCCCTTTCCCCGTCCGGCTTGGCAGTCCTGCGTGACTGCCTGCGGCGCCGCCTTTGATGGCAGCCAAGGCCACCCGTTTTTTGCGGTTCATTCCGCCCGTTTATCAAGGCGCCCCACCGGAGCGCCTGCACAAGCAAGGGGGTAAGTATGTCTTCCATTCGTCTGACCCAATACAGCCACGGTGCTGGCTGTGGCTGCAAAATCTCTCCCAAGGTGCTCGATACCATTCTCAAGAGCCAGATCCCGGGGTTCAACGATCCGACCCTTATCGTCGGCAACAGCAGCAAGGATGACGCGGCCGTGGTCGATATCGGCAACGGTCAGGGCATTGTCTCCACCACCGACTTCTTCATGCCCATCGTCGATGATCCCTTCACCTTTGGCCGCATCGCCGCGACCAACGCCATCAGTGACATCTACGCCATGGGCGGCAAGCCCATCGTCGCCATCGCCATCCTCGGCTGGCCCATCAACACCCTGCCCGCCGAAGTGGCCCAACAGGTGATCGACGGCGGTCGTCAGGTGTGTCACGAGGCAGGGATTTCACTGGCCGGCGGCCACAGCATCGACGCCCCGGAGCCCATCTTCGGCCTGGCGGTGACCGGTATCGTGCCGCTCGATGCCATCAAGCAGAACGACACCGCCAAGGTGGGTGACACCCTCTATCTGACCAAGCCCCTTGGCATCGGCATTCTCACCACTGCCCAGAAGAAGAGCAAGCTCAAGCCCGAGCACGAGCAGCTGGCCCCCAACGCCATGTGCACCCTCAACAAGATTGGCCAGCAATTCGCCGCGCTGCCGGGGGTCCACGCCATGACTGACGTGACCGGTTTTGGTCTGGCCGGCCATCTGCTGGAGATGTGCGAAGGCTCAAGGGTCAGCGCCCGCCTCGACTTCAAGGCGCTGCCGCTGCTGGACGAAGTAGATTACTACCTGAGTGAGGGTTGCGTGCCGGGCGGCACCCTGCGCAACTTCGACTCCTATGGCCACAAGCTCGATGCCATGGACGATCGCACCCGCAACATCCTGTGCGATCCACAGACCAGTGGCGGCCTGCTGGTGGCGGTGGGCAAGGAGAGCGAGGAAGCCCTGCTCGCCATCGCCCGTGACGCCGGCCTCTCCCTCTCGCCCATCGGCGAGATCAAGACCCTGGAAGGCAAGCGCTTTATCGAGGTTATCCAATGAGCGGATTGCCGCTGATCACTGACTACGCCCGGGTCTTCCTGAACGACGTCCCCCTGATTGACCTGCGCGCTCCCATCGAGTTCAAGGAAGGGGCCTTCCCCTGTGCCACCAACCTGCCCCTGATGACGGACGATGAGCGTGCCCAGGTGGGGACCTGCTACAAGAAGCAGGGTCAGGCCGCCGCCATCGAGCTTGGTCACAAGCTGGTGGGGGGAGCGGTACGCGCCGAGCGCATCGAAGGCTGGCTGGCGCAATTGCGCCAGCAGCCAGATGCCCTGCTCTACTGCTTTCGCGGCGGCCTGCGCTCGCAAACCGTACAACAGTGGCTCCATGAGGCCGGGGTGACCCGTCCGCGCATCGCCGGTGGCTACAAGGAGCTGCGCCGCTTCCTGATCGATACCCAGGACAGGGCCTCCGCCGAGTGTCACTGGAGCGTGCTGACCGGCATGACCGGCTCCGGCAAGACCCATATGCTGGATCAGGTGACCCAGGCGGTGGATCTGGAGGGACATGCCCACCACAGAGGCTCGTCGTTTGGCCAGCTGCCGGGGGGCCAGCCCAGCAACATCAACTTTGAAAACAACCTGGCCATCGAGCTGCTCAAGCGCCGTCACCACGGCGAGCAGGCGTTCGTGGTGGAAGACGAGAGCCGCCTCATCGGTCGCTGCTGCCTGCCGCTCTCCCTCTACGAGACCATGTGTCAGGCACCGCTGGTGGTGGTGGATGTGCCGCAACACGAGCGCGCCGAGCAGATCCGCGAGGATTATGTGCATGATCTCTGGCTGCGTTATCAGGCCATGTATGGCAATGAAGAGGGCTGGCCCCTGTTTGCCGCCTACCTGACCGACGCCCTGGCCCGCCTCAAGCGCCGCCTGGGGGATCAGGCCCACCGCGAGCTGGATCAGCTGATGCAAACGGCCCTTGAAGAGCAAAGCCGCAGCGGTGATACCGAGCTGCATCTGGCCTGGATCACCCTGCTGCTGACCCGCTACTACGATCCCATGTATCTCTACCAGCTTGGCAACAAGCAGGAGCGCATCGTGTTTCGGGGCGACAAGCAGGCCTGTCTCGACTATTTTGCCGAGCAGCACGCCAACCAGGCGATCTGATCCGGCCCTTATCAGCAAGAGCTGCAAGAGGAATTCCCATGTTGAAATTCGAGGTGATCCCGGTCACCCAGTTCGCCCAGAACTGCTCCCTCATCTGGTGTGACGAGACCCATGAGGCGGCCCTTGTCGATCCAGGTGGCGAAGCGGATAAACTGTTGGCCGCCATCGCCAAGCGGGGGCTGACCCTGACTCACATCCTGCTGACCCACGGTCATCTGGATCACGTGGGCGCCGCCGCAGAGTTGCGGGAGAGAACCGGCGTCACTATCACCGGCCCCCACCAGGAAGATGCCTTCTGGCTCGACATGCTGCCCCAGCAGAGCCAGATGTTCGGATTTGCCCATACTCCCGCCTTCGCCCCCGACCGCTGGCTCGAACAGGGTGACAAGGTGCAGGTGGGCAAGTGCGAGCTGGACGTCTACTTCTGCCCCGGCCACACCCCGGGCCATATCGTGCTGCTCAGCCAATCCGAGCGGCTCGCCTGGGTCGGTGACGTGCTCTTTGCCGGCAGCATTGGCCGTACCGACTTCCCGCGCGGGGATCACGCTACCTTGATCAAGTCGATCACCAAGACCCTGGTGCCGCTGGGTGACGAGATCGTCTTCATTCCGGGCCACGGCCCCAGCTCCACCTTCGGCCGCGAGAAGGTGAGCAACCCCTACCTGACCCAGCCTATCTGGTAATAAAAAGGCAGCGGCATGGGCCGCTGCCTCTCTTCCTTTTCTCTTTGCTTCTTCGCTGTCATTTTGCAGTTAACTGGCACCTTTTCCGCCGCTGCATCCTGCTTTTTGCCCATTGCCACCACCGATTGCCGCCAAGTGAGGCCGCTATCCGGGCGGGTCAACCACGAGCTCAACTCTGCCTTCAAGAGCAGAAAACAAAAATCCCCACCCGGGGGTGAGGATTTTTCAGGCCGCCAAGCGTTGGCTTACTGCTCCAGCAGATGACCTACCAGCTCATGACGCCACCCTTGCAGCAGCATGGGCTTGTCGGCGCGGGCCCGCTCTTCGTCGCTCATTCGCCAGCTCCAGGTGAAATACTGGTGGATGATCTTCTTGCTGGCGATCAGCTCGGGCGGAATATTGCTGGCTTTGGCCTTCTCGTCCACCAGGGCCTTGATGCGCTTGAGCTCCGCCTTGTACTTGGGGAAGTCCACCAGACGGCGAATGGGCTCGGGCCAGCTGTCGGGATCGCTCTGCTGGGCCTTGGCGACGATATCCAGCATCCGCTTGCCGTGGATCTTGATCTCGATGGGCGAGAGCCCCAGTTCGTTGAGATCACGAAGGGACGCGGGCCGACGCTCCGCCACCTTGAACAGGTGCAGCTCTTTGACCACGAAGTTGAGGGCGAGATCCCGGCGTACCGCCTCCTGCTGACGCCAGGCGGCCAGCTCGCGCAGGATCGCCAGCTCGCGGCGACCCAGTTGCCAGGCGTTGACGATATCGAGATAGGCCTGACGAGGATCGTTGCCCTGGGTCTTGCGGGCGGAGTGGTTCTGGCACTCCTGCTCGAACCAGGGAAATTTGCCACTTTCACGCAGCTTGCTCATCACCTTGTCGTAGAGGGGCATCAGGTAGAACACATCGGCCGCCGCGTATTCGAGCTGGCGGTCTGTGAGCGGGCGAGCAAGCCAGTCGGTGCGGGCCTGATCCTTCTCGAGCTCGACCCCGAGAAACTCGTTGACCAGGGCGCCAAAGCCCACCGAAACACCATGGCCCAGGAAGGCTGCCGCCAGCTGGGTGTCGTGCATCTGGTTTGGCAGATGGCCAGCCTGATGCTGGATAAGCTCGAGATCCTCGCCGGAAGCGTGCAGGATGGCGATCTGCCCTTCCCGACCAAGCCGTCGCCAGAGCGGGGCGAGATCCAGGGTGAGCGGATCGAGCAGCGCCAGCTGCTTGCCGTCGTAGATTTGAAACAGGCCCAGTTGAGGGTAATAGGTGCGGGTGCGAACGAATTCAGTATCGATGGCCAGGGGAACGTCGGCCAGAGAAGCGAGATACTGCTCCAGTTCGGCTTGCTGTGAAATGAATTGATAGTGCATCTTTGCCTGCAAGTTTTCAGGGCCAAAAGAAAAAACCGTGGGATGTCCCACGGTTTTGCATCACTGCGCTGCCTGGCCAAGAGGCCTGGCGACGCCGGTTACTGCTTGGCAATCTCTTCGTCGCGCAGCACGCGGCGCAGGATCTTGCCCACATTGGTCTTGGGAAGTTCGTCGCGAAATTCTACCAGTTTCGGTACCTTATAGGCAGTCAGATGTTTGCGGCAGTGGGCAATAATCTCGTCTTCCTGCAGTTTTGCATCTTTCCTGACCACGAAGATCTTCACCAGCTCGCCGGAGACCTTGTGCGGCACGCCGACGGCCGCCACTTCCAGCACCTTGGGATGGAGCGCCACCACGTCTTCAATTTCATTCGGGTAGACGTTGAAACCGGAGACCAGGATCATGTCCTTCTTGCGATCGACAATCTTGAAGAAGCCCTGCTCGTCGCACACGGCGATGTCGCCGGTACAGAGCCAGCCATCCTGCATCACCTCGGCGGTGGCCTCGGGACGCTGCCAGTAACCGCTCATCACCTGCGGGCCGCGCACCTGCATCTCGCCCGGGGTGCCAAATTCGGTGATCACCTGCCCGTTGTCATCCACCAGACGGATATCGGTGGAGCAGACCGGCAGACCGATAGAGCCGTTGTAATCGCTCAGATCATACGGGCAGACGCTCACCAACGGCGAACACTCGGTCAGGCCATAACCTTCCAGCAACGGAGTATCGGTCAGCGTCTTCCACTTCTCGGCCACCGCCCGCTGCACCGCCATGCCGCCGCCGATGGTCAGCTTGAGCTTGGTAAAGTCCATGCCCTGGAACTCGTCGTTGTTGACCAGCGCATTGAACAGGGTGTTCACCCCGGTGATGCAGGTGAAGGGGTACTTCTTGATCTCTTTGACGAAGCCCGGGATGTCGCGCGGGTTGCTGATCAGCAGGTTGTAACCACCCAGACGCATAAACAGCAGGCAGTTCACGGTGAGCGCGAAGACGTGGTAGAGCGGCAGCGCGGTGACCACGAACTCCTTGCCCCGCTCCAGCATGGGGCCATAGACGCCGAGGCACTGCTCGACGTTGGCAATCATGTTGCGGTGGGTCAGCATGGCCCCCTTGGAGAGGCCTGTGGTGCCGCCGGTGTACTGCAGGAAGGCAAGGTCGTCGTTGCTGATCTCGGGTTTGATGTACTGCAGGTAACGCCCCTTGGAGAGGGCCTGGCGCATGGTGCTGGCGTGGGGCAGATTGTATTTGGGCACCAGCTTCTTGACGTATTTCACCACGAAGTTGACCAGGGTCCCCTTGGCCAGCCCCAGGTTGTCCCCCATCCGGGTCAGGATGACGTGCTTGATTGGGGTGTCATAGACCACTTTTTCCAGGGTATGGGCGAAGTTGGAGACGATGACGATGGCCTTGGCGCCCGAGTCATTGAGCTGGTGCTCCAGCTCCCGCGGGGTGTAGAGCGGGTTGACGTTGACCACTATCATGCCGGCACGCAGGATGCCGAACACGGCGATGGGGTACTGCAGCAGGTTGGGCATCATCACCGCCACCCGATCGCCACGGCTCAGCTTGAGCTCGTTTTGCAGGTAGGCGGCAAAGGCGCGGGACTGCTCTTCCAGTCGGCGGTAGGTAATGGTCTGCCCCATGTTGACGAAGGCGGGCTGGTCGGCGAACTGGTTTACCGACTCTTCAAACATATCGACCAGGGAGCTGTATTGGTCTGGATTGATCTCGGCCGGAACCCCTTCCGGATAACGCTTCAGCCAGACTTTTTCCACGAACTTCTCCTGCATAACTAGCACCTGTGCGCTCACTGTGTTGCCTCCGTCCCTGTTCACTGCAATTTCAATCAGCTGTTTTAAGCTCATACTCTAACGCCGCCCATATTTACATAGGGCAACATCAATTAACAGCACATTAACAATGAAAAAGTGTGAGGGGGAAAACAAACCTGGAATTATTGAAAGCCGCTGATTCTACCGAATTTTGCAGAAATTTTCGATACAAACAGCGGTCTTGGCACAATTTTCCATATGAAAATGGTGATTTCCCGCCAGCAGGACCCGCTCTATCTCTCTGAAAGCATCCTGACGCGACTGCCATTGTGCCCGCAGGCTGGCAAAGCCCTGCTCCCCCTGAATGAAGAGCACGGGCGCGCGGATTGCCCCCATCAGCGCCCTGGCCTGCCCCTCGCTCATGCGAAGGGGTGAGAGATCCCGTAATCTGGGGTCGCTGCGCCAGTACCAGCGGCCATCTTGCTCAACCAGCTGGCGCTCGCAGATAAGGCGCGCCGCGGCCGAAGAGATATCCGCCACCTTGCAGCGGGCGGCCACCGCATCGTCGATAGAGACAAACCCGCCGGTGGCACGCTCGCGGGTACGGCTGCGGTTGACAATGGCGCGTTTGAGCTGAGCTGGCACCTCTTCATCAGGCTGACTCAGCGGCCCCAATCCCTCCAGCATGATGAGCCGCGCCACCTGTTCAGGAAACACCCCGGCATAGGCCGAGGCGATCAGCGCCCCGAGGGAATGACCAAGCAAGGTGAACCTGGTCCAGCCCGCAGCCTGGGTGATCTGGTAGAGATCGTCCAGCCAATCGACGAAGACATAGGGGGTCTGCTTGTGATCCGAGTGACCATGTCCCGGCAGATCGACGCAGATGAGGTGAAAGGCATCAAGATGAGAGGCGAGAGGCAGAAAGCTGGCACTGTTGTCGAGCCAGCCATGCAAGGCCAGCAGCAACGGCTTGCCCTGCTGGCCATTGTCGAGCAGGGCCACCCGGCGACCGTCCGCCAGGGTGAGAAAACGCTCCTGCAGGATGTCAATCATGTTCACCCCTAGCGGCGCAGCGGCCGTCTCGGCCAGAAGGGATCATAGAAGGGGTCGTAGAAGTAAGGGTCCATATAGCGGATCTCCACCTCCTTGACCGGCGGCCACAGCTTGCTGCCCGTCACCTTGAGCACCGGGAAGCGATACTTGTGCTCGCCAATCTGGCCATCCACCGGCTTGTCCGTGGTCCCCAGCACCGTCAGGCTGCGCCCCTTGGCATAGAGGGTCGGGTCGACAAAGCCCTTCATGACTGCCAAAAAACGTCCCGGACTCTGCTCGGTCTGCTCCGGTACCCCGTTGGATTTAAGCGGTAGATAGACCACTTCGATAACGCTCTGATCCGCCTTGTTGTGCACCGCGGCAATCACCCCGCTCCAGCGGGCAGGCTTGCCCTCCAGTGCCAGCGCGGGCTGATAGGCCACCAGCTGGTTTTCAGGCTCATAGGCCAGCTCTTTGGGCACAGAGCTGCAGGCTCCGAGCAGCAACACGGCCGCCCCCATCACCATCGCACGCTTGAACATGTCACTCTCCTTTTCAGATCGTCAGTTCCCGCGCCGACCAGTGCCAACTGCACCGGCCGGCAGGGGATGTTCATCGATTGGTAGCAAGGGTGGCACCACGGCCATTGCCTACCCTGCCCTTACTCGCGACCCGGCAGCTTCTTCCAGGTCACCTTGTCGCGCAAGTAAACCGGGGTCGCCTTCTCCACAGCCACCGCCTCGCCCGCCAGCCAGGCGGTGCGTGCCAGGGGCAGCATGTCTTCTGCTGCCGGGAAGCGCACCTTGCTCCCCATCCGCTCGTCGGCAAGCCCTGCGAGGGTGTCACCATAGGTTTCAAAGCCGGTGCCGACGCAAGTCACCTGGTCTGCCAGCTTGCCACGACTTGCCACCAGGGCGGCGGGATCGCTCACCACTTCCTCACCTACCAACTGCATGCGACTATCGCGCCATTCATAGTGACCGAAGTAAACCTCGTTCATCCGCGCATCGATGGCGGTCAGCACATGCTCGGCCCCGTCCAGACGATGAGCCCCCTGCGCCATGGCCGCCAGGGTGGAGATGCCGATAAGCGGCACACCGGCGCCAAAGGCCAGCCCCTGGGCGACCCCGATGCCGATCCGCACACCGGTAAAGGAGCCCGGGCCACGGCCGAAAGCGATGGCATCCAGCTCGCTCAAACTTATCCCGGCTTCCTCCAACAGAGCCTGAACCATGGGCAAAATCTTGCGGGTGTGATCCCGCGGCGCCTCTTCCCAACGGGAAAACACCTTGTCGCCCACCAGCAAGGCGGCAGAGCAGGCTTCGGTGGCGGTATCAACGGCCAGGATCTTCAACTCGTTCATGCGTTCCAATCTCGATTACATTCAGTCAATGTCATTACCGACCGGCAAACAGTGCCGATCTGTTGTTCAAACAGGTTCAATCACGCTAACAGGGCCCGCAGACCCGACGCGCTGCCAGCAAGCGCCCAAGGGATATACCCCGAGCGCGAGGCCTCAGCCCAACTCAGCACAAAGAGTTCGTCCCGGCTGCGTCATACCTTGGCGCCAAAGAAATCCCCCAGCATGGCCAACTCCCGAGTACGGGGAATGGTGGGCAGACTCTTGATAAAAGTGGCGCCGTAGGGCTTGTTGACCATGCGCGGATCACAGATCACCAGTACCCCATGATCACTGCGATCACGAATAAGCCGCCCCACCCCCTGTTTCAGGGCAATCACCGCCTTGGGCAGCTGGAGTTCGGCAAAGGGATCGCCCCCCTTGAGCTTGCAATCATCGACCCGCGCCTTGAGCAGCGGATCATCGGGGCTGGCAAACGGCAGCTTGTCGATGATAACACAGGAGAGCGCAGCCCCTCGCACGTCGATCCCCTCCCAGAAGCTGCTGGTAGCCACCAGCACGGCGCGGCCATTTTCCACGAACTCCTTGAGCAGCCGCTGCTTGTTGTCCTCCCCCTGCAACAGCACGGTGCGGCCGATCTCCCGGCGCAGCACCTCGGCCACCTGATGCATCACCTGATGACTGGTGCAAAGAAAGAAACAGCCCCCCGGGGTCTTGTTGATAAGGGGGATCATCAGGTTGGCCAACTGTTCGCCCCGACCAAAGGCGTTGGGCTCCGGCAGATAGCGGGGCACGCACAGGCGCGCCTGCTCACCGTAATCGAACGGGCTGTCCAGAATCAGCTCGGCGCTGCCGGCCAGGCCCAGCTCGGCCACGAAGTGATCGAAGCGCTGATCAACCGTCAGGGTGGCGGAGGTGAACACCCAGGCCACCTCGGGCCTTTGCACCTCGGCCCCGAAACGCTCGGCCACCGAGAGCGGGGTCAGGTTGAGGGAAAAATGGAGCCGCGAGCAGTCATACCAGTAGGAAAAACCGGTCTGGTTCACCGCCAGCACCTCGCCAAGGCGAGTGCGCAGCTCGCAGATCCGCTCGAAGGCGTGATCCAGCTGCTCGCCCCGCCCCAGCGCCAGTTTCAACACCTCGTAACAGAGCCCGATGGCATCGTTGAGGCGAGCCAGCGCCTGTCCCCAGAGGGGCTGGCGCAGCATGTCGCGGGTATTGCCGCGCCCGCCATCCACCCCGAAGGCGAGGCGCAAGTCCTGGCTCGCGATGGCGAGCCGATCCGCCGCCTTGCCAAGCTGGGCCATATCGTGGGCTTCGGCCCGATAGGCAAGCTGGATATCCTGCGCCAGATCCTGGATGGTGCGGCTGCCCACCGACTTGCCGAAGTAGTTGGTGGCGATCTCGGGCAACTGGTGCGCCTCGTCAAACACATAGACCTGCGCCTGCGGCACCAGCTCGCCAAATCCCGTGTCTTTCACCGCCAGATCGGCGAAGAAGAGGTGATGGTTGATCACCACCACCTGGGCGTCCATGGCGCGGCGCCGGGCGATGACCAGGTGGCAATCGTCGTAATAGGGGCAGTCACGCCCCAGACAGTTGTCGTTGGTGCTGGTGACGTGGGCGAGGATCTCGGCGTTTTCCTGCAGTCCCGGAATATCTCCCACATCGCCGTTGTCGGTGGCAGTGGACCAGGACTTCACCTTGACCAGATCATTGAGGATCTCAGGCTTTTGCAGATGGGATTCGCTCAAGAGCCGGTTCATCCGCTCGATACACAGGTAGTTGCTGCGCCCTTTGAGCAGTGCCACCGGCGGGGTGTAAGAGAGCGCCTCAGTGATGGTAGGCAAGTCTCGATAGAAGAGCTGCTCCTGCAGGTTTTTGGAGCCCGTACTGATCACCACCCGCTTGCCGGATTCCAGCGCCGGTACCAGATAGGCGTAGGTCTTGCCGGTGCCTGTCCCCGCCTCCACCAGCAGACGGCCGCCACTCTTGATGGCACGGGCCACCGCCTCGGCCATCTCCAGTTGCGGAGCGCGGGCTTTGAAACCGTCGATATGGCTGGCCAGAGGGCCGTCTGGCTTGAACAGGGTCTGGATGGTCAAAAGGGAGTCCCGCAGCAAAAGGGGGCATTATGCCAAAAGCGCGGCGAAAGCGGGACTGATTCTGCGCTCAGACGAAGAGATCGATCTGATGCTCGGGATCGGGCTTGTGATCGTCCTCCTCCGACGTTGGCTGATCATGCTTGGCCGAGGGGTACGGCTGCTGGCGCTGCTGGGAGTCGCTGTTATCAGTGCCGGTCTTGCGCAGCCGATGCTTTTGGCTGATCTGGGTCACTTCCCGCTTGATCTCTTCGCTGCCTGGCGTGGCGGGCGCCCGGGGCAAGATGGGGAACAAGAGGTCCTGGCTGGGCATGATGTCGACTCCTGCTAGGGGTTATTGTCTAGTTATCGACCAGAAAACCGTTTTCTCAATTTTAATCGATCAAATCACAATTTCGGGTTGCTTTTTCTGTCAAGGCAGGTAGTTTAAATCAGGCGTCAATTACGACATCTTATTTGTAAAGGATTGATTACATGCAGTTCACCACCGTGAAGACTCATCACCACCATCATCATCCCGAATAGTCTTTCAGGAGGTTGACTGCTGGAAGACACTTAACTGGTGACTTCCAAAAGGACCGCAAGATTCATAAACCCTCGGAAGCACCCACTTCCGAGGGTTTTTTCGTTTTTGACTAGAAGGAAATCGAGCAAATGGAAACACAACGTCTACGTATCGCCATGCAAAAGTCCGGTCGTCTGAGCCAGGACTCCCAGGCACTGTTCAAGAGCTGCGGCCTCAAGATCAACCTGCGCGAACAGCGCCTTATCGCCCATGTCGAGAACATGCCCATCGACATCCTGCGGGTGCGCGATGACGACATTCCGGGGCTGGTGATGGAAGGGGTGGTCGACCTTGGCATCATCGGCGAGAACGTGCTGGAAGAGGTGCAGCTCATCCGCGCCTCCCAGGGACAGCCCTTTGCGGTCAAGACCCTCAAGCAGCTCGACTTCGGCGGCTGCCGCCTCTCCCTGGCCGTACCGGACGACGTCAACTACACCGGACCACAGAGTCTCGCTGGCAAGCGCATCGCCACCTCCTACCCGGGGCTGCTCGGTCGCTTCTTCGCCGAACGAGATATTCCCTTCAAGAGCGTGATGCTGGGCGGCTCGGTGGAAGTGGCGCCGCGCGCGGGCCTGGCCGACGCCATCTGCGATCTGGTCTCCACCGGCGCGACCCTGGAGGCTAACGGCCTGAAAGAGGTGGAGGTGATCTACCGCTCCAAGGCGGTACTGGTACAGGCCCCCAACCCCCTGTCTGATGCCAAGCAGAAGCTTATCGACAAGCTGCTGCCCCGCATTCAGGGGATGCAGCAGGCCCGCGAGAGCAAGTACATCATGCTGCACGCCCCCAAAGAGAAGCTCGATGCCATCACCAGTCTGCTGCCGGGGGCCGAGCGCCCCACCATCATGCAGCTGGCGGGCGAGACCAATCAGGTGGCGCTGCACGTCGTCTCCAGCGAAACCCTGTTCTGGGAGACCATGGAGCAGCTCAAGGCCCTTGGCGCCAGCTCCATCCTGGTGCTGCCCATCGAAAAAATGATGGAATAAGGAAGGGACATCATGCAGACCCTGATCTGGAAGACCCTCTCCCCTGCCCAGCAGGCCGACGTGCTGACCCGGCCCGCCTTGAGTGACGAGGCCGATATCGGCGCCGTGGTGCGGGATATCATCAGCGCGGTACGCAGCCGGGGGGATGAGGCCCTGCGCGAGTTGAGCCAGCGCTTCGAGCGTGCCCCCCGCCAGCAGCTGCAGGTAAGCAATGCCGAAATCGAGGCCGCCTGCGAGCGCCTCGATGACGACATCAAGGGCGCCATCGAGGCGGCCATCGCCAACATTCGCGCCTTCCACGCCGCCCAACAACAACCCGTGGTGCGAGTAGAGACCCAGCCCGGCGTGGTGTGCGAGCTGCGCACCCAGCCCATCGGCCGGGTCGGCCTCTATGTGCCAGGGGGCAGCGCGCCGCTCCCCTCCACCGTGATGATGCTGGCCATTCCGGCCCGCCTGGCTGGTTGTCGCGAAGTGGTGCTCTGTACCCCGTCCCCCGCCAGCGACGAGATCCTGTTTGCCGCCCGCGCCTGCGGTGTCGAGAAGGTATTCGCCATCGGCGGCGCCCAGGCCATCGCAGCCATGGCCTACGGCACACAGAGCATCCCCAAGGTGGACAAGATCTTCGGCCCGGGCAACGCCTATGTGACCGAAGCCAAGGGCCAGGTGTCGCGCGACTGGCGCGGCGCCGCCATCGACATGCCCGCCGGCCCCTCCGAGGTGCTGGTGATCGCCGACGAGAGCGCCAACCCGGCCTTCGTGGCGGCAGATCTGCTCTCCCAGGCCGAGCACGGCCCTGACAGCCAGGTGGTGCTGGTGACCACCTCGCCCCTGCTGGCCGATGCCATCGGCGCCGAGATCAAAGGCCAGCTGGCCAAGCTCACTCGCCGCGACATCGCTGCCAAGGCGCTGGGCAGCAGTCTGGTGATCCTTTGTGACGATCTGGCCGAAGCGTGTGCCATCTCCAATGCCTATGCGCCGGAGCACCTGATCGTGCAGACCCGCGCACCCCGCGAGCTGCTGGACCGACTCGAGAATGCCGGCTCCATCTTCCTTGGGGCATGGACTCCCGAATCCGTCGGCGATTACGCCAGCGGCACCAACCACACCCTGCCCACCTACGGCTATGCCCGCACCTGCTCCAGTCTGGGACTGGCGGATTATCAGCGCCGCTATACGGTGCAGGAGCTAAGCGAGAGCGGCATCCGCAGCCTTGGTCCCATCGTCGAGCGCATCGCCCAGGCCGAGGGGCTCGATGGCCACAAAAATGCCGTCACCCTGAGATTGCAGGCCCTCGCGGGTGCCGTCCAAACCGGTTCACAGCAAAAGGATTTGTCATGAGCATTGCCAATCTGGCGCGCCGCGTGGTGCGCGCCCTCACCCCTTACCAATCTGCCCGTCGCATCGGTGGCAAGGGTCATGTCTGGCTCAACGCCAACGAGGCCCCGCAGGCCTACCCCTTTACCGTCGAGGGGAGCCGTCTCAACCGCTATCCCGAACCCCAACCAACCGAAGTGGTCAACGGCTACGCCGCCTATGCGGGAGTCAATCCGGATCAGGTGCTGGTGAGCCGCGGCGCCGACGAAGCCATCGAGCTCTTGATCCGCACCTTCTGCGAAGCGGGTGAAGATCAGATCCTCATCTGCCCGCCCACCTACGGCATGTACGCCATCAGCGCCGAAACCTGTGGCGTGGGGATTGTCGAGCAGCCCTTGACGCCTGCGCGCCAGCCGGACTGGCCCGCCATCGCCGATCGTCTCGGTGACGTGAACCTGGTGTTCCTCTGCTCCCCCAACAACCCCACCGGGGATCTGGTAGGCCGCGATGGGCTTATCACCCTGCTGGAGAAGGCCCGGGATCGCGCCATCGTGGTGGTGGACGAGGCCTATATCGAGTTCTGCCCCGAGGCTTCCGTGGTAGATCTGCTGGCCCGTTTCCCCAACCTGGTGGTGACCCGCACCCTCTCCAAGGCCTTTGCCCTGGCGGGGATCCGCTGCGGCTTTACGCTGGCAAGCCCCGAGGTGATCGCCATGCTGGCCAAGGTGATCGCCCCCTATCCCATCCCGGAGCCCATCGCCCAGATTGCGGTTCAGGCTCTCTCCCCCATGGGGCTGACACTGATGTCGGAGCGGGTATTGGAGCTCAACAAGCAAAAGGCACAGCTCAAAACCGAGCTTGCCACTTTGTCATGCGTAAAAGAGGTGTTCGAGGACAAGGGCAACTTCGTGCTGGTGCGCTTTGTGGATGGCGCCAGCGTGTTTGCCGCCATGAGGGCCGCCGGCATCATACTGCGGGATTTCTCGACCAAACCCGGCCTTGATAACAGCATTCGCATCACCATCGGCTATCAGGGCGAGATGGACGCCGTGCTGGCCGTGCTGCGTGATCTGCCCTCTCCCACTTTGTAAGACAAGGATGTAGCGATGAAGACCCCGTTTTTGTTTATCGACCGCGACGGCACCCTGATTGAAGAGCCGGTGACCGACAAGCAGGTGGACAGCCTCGCCAAGCTGCGCTTCGAGCCCATGGTGATCCCGGTGCTGCGCGAGCTGCAGGCCGCCGGTTACGTGCTGGTGATGGTGACCAACCAGGATGGGCTGGGCACCGCCAGCCTGCCGCTGGAGAACTTCCAGCCGCCTCACGACCTGATGATGCACCTCTTTGAATCGCAAGGAGTGAGCTGGGAGCAGGTGCTGATCTGCCCCCACTTCCCCACCGACGGCTGCAGCTGCCGCAAGCCCCACCTCGGCCTGGTGAAGGAGTATCTCGCCTCCGGTCGCATCGACTTTGCCAACTCCTTCGTGATTGGCGATCGCCAGACCGATCTGCAGCTTGCCGAGAACATGGGCATCAGCGGGATTCGCTACCACCCACAAGATCACGACTGGCTCGCCATCCGTGATCAGCTGCTCTCCAAAGGACGAGTTGCCGAGGTAGAGCGCTACACCAAGGAGACTCGCATTCAGGTGGCTGTGGATTTAGACAAGAGCGGCGGCAACCAGATCGATACCGGCATTGGCTTTTTTGATCACATGCTCGATCAGATCGCTACCCACGCCGGCTTCAGGCTCAAGCTCAAGGTGAGCGGCGATCTGCACATCGACGATCACCACACGGTAGAAGATGTCGGCCTCGCCCTCGGTCAGGCCCTGCGCCAGGCCCTTGGCAACAAGCGCGGCATCGGCCGCTTCGGCTTCGTGCTGGCGATGGACGAGGTACAGGCGGTCATCGATGGCCGCCCTCGTGCGGATGAAGAGACCCCGCTCACCGAGCAGGAGGTCGCCACCGCGCTGGATTTAAGCGGTCGCCCCTACTTCGTATTCGACTGCCCGAGCGGTTTTGGCCGCGACAGCGTGGGTGAGATGGCCACCGAGATGGTGCCCCACTTCTTTCGCTCCCTCTCGGACGCCATGGCCATCACATTGCAGATGAAGGTGGGCAGCGGCAACACCCACCACCAGGTGGAGGCGCTGTTCAAGGGCTTTGGCCGCGCCCTGCGCCAGGCCATTCGGGTGGAAGGGAGCGAACTCCCCTCCAGCAAGGGGGTGCTGTGATGGAAGTGAACAAACAGAAGCTGGTCATCATCGATACGGGGTGTGCCAACCTCGCCTCGGTCAGGATGGCGTTCGAGCGCCTCGGCGCGGCGCCTCGAGTCTCCCGCGAGGCGGCCGATATCGAAGCGGCTGACAAGCTGATCCTGCCCGGGGTCGGCACCGCCGTGGCCGCCATGAAGAACCTAAACGAGCGCAATCTTGTGCCGCTTATTCGCGCCGCCAGACAACCGCTGCTGGGCTTTTGTCTCGGCATGCAGATGCTGGCGGAGGCCTCCGAAGAGATCATGAGTAAGGACGAGAGCAAGGGCGGGCTTATCGACTGCCTCGGCATAGTCCCGGGCAAGATCCGGCTGATGGAAGTAGGCAAGCTGCGCCTGCCTCACATGGGCTGGAATCAGGTGGAGCACGACGAGAGCCACCCTTTGCTCAAGGGCATTTCAAGCGGCAGCTACTTCTATTTCGTCCACTCCTACGCCCTGGAAGTGACCGGCGCCACCATCGCCACCTGCAACTACGGCCAGCCGTTTACCGCCATCGTGGGCCGCGACAACTTCTTCGGTGCCCAATTCCACCCGGAGCGCTCCGGCGCGGCCGGTGCCCGCCTACTGCAAAACTTTCTGGAGCTTTAACAAGGATGATTATCCCAGCCATTGATTTGATTAACGGCCAAGTCGTGAGGCTCTATCAGGGCGACTACGGCCAGAAGACCGCCTACAGCGACAGCCCGCAGGCCCGTTTCGATGAATATGTCTCCCAGGGGGCGGTGCAGCTGCACCTGGTGGATCTGGACGGTGCCAAGGATGCCAGAGCGCGCCAGCTCCCCCTCATCGCCCAGCTGCTGTCGGCCACCGAGGCGCCGGTGCAGGTAGGGGGTGGCGTGCGCAGCGAGCAGGATGTGGCGGACCTGCTGGCCGCCGGCGCCAGCCGGGTGGTGATCGGCTCCACCGCCGTCAAATCGCCGGATCTGGTGGCCAGCTGGATGGAGAAATACGGCCCCGAGCGCATCGTGCTGGCGCTGGACGTCAATATCGACTCCCAGGGCAACCGTCACATCGCGGTAGCCGGCTGGCAGGAGAACAGCGGAGTAACCATAGAGGCGTTGATCGAGCGCTTCCTCCCCGCCGGCCTCAAGCACGTGCTCTGCACCGACATCAGCCGTGACGGTACCCTGGCCGGCACCAACGTCGAGCTCTACCGGGATCTTTGCGCCCGCTACCCGAGCGTCGGTTTCCAGGCCTCCGGCGGCATTGGCGGCATCGAGGATATCGAGGCGCTCAAGGGCTCCGGGGTCAAGGGGATCATCCTCGGTCGCGCCCTGCTGGAAGGCAAGTTCTCGGTAGGCGATGCCATCGCTTGCTGGGCGGCGCCCGCTGCATCTACCCCGACAGAAACAGGAGGCAACTGATGCTGGCAAGACGAATTATCCCCTGCCTCGACGTCAAGGATGGCGTGGTGGTCAAGGGCGTGCAGTTTCGCAACCACGAAGTGATGGGCGGCATTGTCGAGCTGGCCCGCCGCTACGCCGAGGAAGGTGCCGACGAGCTGGTGTTTTATGACATCACCGCCTCAAGCGATGCCCGGGTGGTGGACAAGAGCTGGGTGAGCCGGGTGGCAGAGGTGATCGATATCCCCTTCTGCGTCGCCGGCGGCATCAAAAGCGTCGAGGATGCCCGCCAGATCCTGGAGTTTGGTGCCGACAAGGTATCCATCAACTCCCCGGCCCTGGCGGATCCCCGCCTTATCACCCGGCTGGCCGAGCGATTTGGCGTGCAGTGCGTGGTAGTGGGCATCGACTCCTATTTTGATGCCCAAACCGGCCACTATCAGGTCAAGCAGTTTACCGGCGACGAGAGCCGCACCCGCACCACCGCCTGGCACACCCTTGACTGGGTGCAGGAGGTACAAAAACGCGGCGCGGGCGAAATTGTGCTGAACGTGATGAACCAGGATGGCATGCGCCAGGGTTATGATCTTGAGCAGCTCAAGCTGGTGCGGGCCGTCTGCAAGGTGCCGCTGATTGCCTCCGGCGGCGCCGGCGCCATGGAACACTTTCGCGATGCCTTCACCCTCGCCGATGTGGACGGGGCCCTGGCCGCCTCCGTGTTCCACAAGGGGCTTATCCCCATTCCCGAATTGAAACGCTGGCTGAAAACCGAAGGAGTCGCCATCCGTGAATAATCAAGCTGTAAATAACGATGTGTCGCTGATCGAGCGCCTGGACTGGGCCAAGTGCGACGGCATGATCCCCGCCATCGTCCAGCATGCTGCCAGTGGCGAAGTGCTGATGCAGGGCTTTATGACGAAGGAAGCCCTGGACAAAACCCTGGCGACCGGCCAGGTCACCTTCTTTAGTCGCAGCAAGCAGCGCCTGTGGACCAAGGGGGAGAGCTCGGGCCATTTGCTGAAACTCGTCGCCATCAGCACCGACTGCGATCAGGACTCCCTGCTGGTCGCCGCCGATCCCGTGGGCCCCACCTGCCACAAAGGGACAACCTCTTGCTTTGACGGCCACCCGGTACCGCCACTGGGCTTTTTGGCCGAGCTTGAGCAAATCCTGGCGGCCCGCAAAGGCGCGGATCCTGCCACCAGCTACACCGCCAGCCTCTATGGCAAGGGCACCAAGCGCATCGCCCAGAAGGTAGGTGAAGAAGGCGTGGAAGTAGCCCTGGCCGCCATGGCCAAGGATCGGGAGGAGCTGATTAACGAATCCGCCGATCTGCTCTACCACCTGACCGTGCTACTGCAAAACGAGGGGCTGGCATTAAAGGATGTGGTGCAGCGGCTTTATGAGCGGCATAATAAATAATGTATCATATTGATTAACGGGCTATTTGGCCCGTTAATCTCATTCAAATGATATAGCTAACTCAACCCAATCCCTGTATGTAGACATATCCACAAGTGATTTATCATGTAACTTTGAATTAAGAACATAATATTTCAACCTCTCAGAAAGGTTTTTTTCTGTTATTGATGGATACGCTGCATTAAGCTCTTTCACCTCTTTTTCAAGTTGATATGATATATTTTCATATTCACCCAAGTAGCCCCGCAAATGGTTTCCAATTAGGTTTGATATTGGCACAGTATATATTCCTTGTGAAAAGGCACCATTACAACAGCTTTCCATTTTAATACTCACCGTACCGACTACATTATTTATACCATGTAACTTATGTTCTTTCACCTTACTGCTCGCTGAAGGCAAATATTTTTTCACTAATGAGATTATAGCTTCATAGTCAGAAGGCATACTCTCATGCAAAGCTATGAGATACACCAGAAATGCTGTATTAACTGAATCATCTTTAATATTCACCAGTACTAATTGCAGCCTATCAATAAGTTTCTCAGTGCTTCTTAATGACAGCTGACAAGCATCAGCTATAGCTGAAATTATATCGCTAAAAGAACCTACATTCAGGCCTCTAGGCCATATAGTTTCAAAAATTTTGCTATCGAGGTAACTTGCATTAGATAAGTAGCTTTCAACAAAATCATGCCTTGAACAGCTAAGCATACTGAATCGCCTATTAAAAAATCGACTTAGATATGTATATGCATCAAACTCTGAACCATAAATTACTTTTACAGCATGTTGTAGTTGTTCTGTATCTGTAGCCAACACAAAGACAACTCTGGGAATATCGAATATATGCTTGATAGTCTCCAGCATTTCTACTGCATAAGAGGGACGACAACGATCCAGCTCATCAATCAAAATAAAAGCAGGATAATCTAACTCTCCGTTACCTAAAGCAACAGCACCTTCAACCCATTGCCTGATCTCTTGTTTAAGATACTGGATAGATTCATAACGCTCTTTATGATTACTACAAAGCGTATCAACCAGCTTATCTGCGTCTTCGCCTTCCACAGAAAAGTCACCATCTTCAAGTCCAGCTTTTTTAATGGCTGACTTGATAACCAATTTTCCGCCCACCTTGAGCAACCCCAATAGCTTGGACTTGATGCCATCAGGTATTGCAACCTTATTTCCTGTTGCATCTCTCAATTGATCAATAATCGACGAAATAACCGTCAATAAAGGATCATCGGAGAAGTCCTGCTGCCAGGCATCGATATAGACGGTGGGATAGTGCGCTTTCAGCTCCATATACCAGCGCTTGATAAACCAGGTTTTACCCGCCCCCCATTCGGCATTGAGGTTAAGCACATAGTTGCGCTGCTTGCCTTCGGCGGCAAGGTAGTTGGTCAGAAATTCGGCATAACGTGCACGATCCAGCCGATCGGCACTCAAGCGCTCTTCACTGCTCGCGATGGCTCCCGGCCCCTCCCAGATTACCGAATCACTCCAATCAAACCCCGCCGATGTCATCTTACTGATCTCCCGATAGATATTGCCGGGAATGATATCAAGGACCTCGGATAAATAACTTGATAAAGGCGCTGTTTGTGACCCTTTTACGCGTCTGCATGCCCGACAGGCAAGGGAACAGAAAGGATGATCGGGCAGCAATAAGCATAAAAAAGGCGTATCCGCAGATACGCCTTACTATAGAGACTCACCACTTCGTGGTGACAACCAACCCTTAAGAGGCCAGCTTGCCGTCCAGCTCGGCAATCTTGGCCGACCAGTAGGCCGGGCCTGTCTCGTGGATATTGTTACCCTGGGAGTCGACTGCCACAGTCACCGGCATATCTTCCACTTCAAACTCGTAGATGGCCTCCATGCCGAGATCGGCAAAGGCGACCACGCGAGCCTTCTTGATGGCCTTGGCCACCAGATAGGCGGCGCCGCCGACGGCCATCAGATAGACGGCCTGGTGTTGCTTGATGCTCTCGACGGTTTTCGGGCCGCGCTCGGACTTGCCGATCATGCCGATAAGGCCGGTTTCACCCAGCATCATGTCGGTGAACTTGTCCATCCGGGTAGAGGTGGTGGGGCCGGCGGGGCCGACCACTTCGTCACGCACCGCATCGACCGGGCCGACGTAATAGATGAAGCGGTTGGTGAAATCGACCCCTTCCGGCAGCCCTTCACCACGCGCCAGCATGTCGGCGATGCGCTTGTGGGCGGCGTCACGACCGGTGAGGATCTTGCCCGACAGCAACACGGTATCGCCGCTCTTCCAGCTGGCGAGCTCGGCCTTGGTGATGCCATCGACGTTGACGCGGCGTACGTTGCCGCCCGCCTCGCGGGTGATCTCGGGCCAATCTTCCAGTTTCGGCGGGGTCAGTTCGGCCGGGCCGGAACCATCGAGCTCGAAGTGTACGTGACGGGTGGCCGCGCAGTTGGGGATCATCACCACCGGCTTGGAGGCGGCGTGGGTCGGAGCGGATTTGACCTTCACATCCAGCACGGTAGTGAGGCCGCCAAGGCCCTGGGCACCGATGCCGAGCTTGTTGACCTTGTCATAGAGCTCGACGCGCAGCTTCTCTTCAGTGGTTTCGGGGCCGCGGGCGATCAGCTCCTGAATGTCGATATGTTCCATCAGGGCCTCTTTGGCCAGCACGGCCGCCTTCTCGGCGGTACCGCCAATGCCGATGCCGAGCATGCCCGGCGGGCACCAGCCAGCCCCCATGGTGGGCACGGTTTTAACGACCCACTCGACGATGTCGTCGGAGGGGTTGAGCATCACCATCTTGGATTTGTTCTCGGAGCCACCGCCCTTGGCGGCGATGCTCACCTCGACCTTGTTGCCCGGGATCATGTCGATGTGCACCACGGCCGGCGCATTGTCTTTGGTGTTCTTGCGGCTGCCGGCCGGATCGGCCAGCACGGAGGCGCGCAGCGGGTTGTCCGGGTTGGTGTAAGCGCGGCGGGTGCCCTCGTCCACCATCTCCTGCACCGTCATGTCGCTGTCCCACTGCACCTGCATGCCGATCTTCACGAAACAGGTGACGATGCCGGTGTCCTGGCAAAGCGGACGGTGGCCCTCGGCGGACATGCGGGAGTTGATCAGGATCTGGGCCAGGGCGTCTTTGGCCGCCGGGTTGGCTTCCCGATCATAGGCAGCCTTGGCAGCCTGAACGAAATCGAGGGGGTGGTAATAGGAGATGTACTGAAGGGCGTCGGCGATGGAATCGATAAAGTCCTGTTTTTTTATAATGCTCATATCTTCCTCACTGGTCCTTGTCCATGCCGCAGGGCAAAACAAGGGCTTCCATATGATTGGCTATGCGGTCGTGCTGACCAAAAACTATCAGCCAGCAAAAAACGAACGGCACAGCAGTTTTTTCTTTAGTCACCGACACCTATGATACGCTTGCCGTCCCGCACCGACTAGGGGCCACAAACTAAACTGTTGCCTGTGTAACAAAAAATGACGCCAACACTTCATATTTATCACTTCGATCATCACCCGCGCCTGCACGATCAGTTCGCCCTGTTGCAACACCTGCCCTGGGCCATGCTGCTGGAGTCAGCCGGACCACTCGGCGCCGACAACGGTTTTGACATCATCACCGCCGATCCGTTGGCCACCCTGGAGACCCGGGGGCCCCTCACCACCCTGCGCCAGGGTGATCAACAGAGCGAGTACCATGACGATCCCCTCGCCCTGCTGGCCCGCACCCAGCGCACGCTGCTGGGGGAACTTTCAGAGCAGCCAACCAGGCTCCCGTTTATCGGTGGGGCACTGGGGCTCTTTGGCTATGATCTGGGTCGCCGCTTCGAGCGATTGCCGGTGCAGGCCGCCGCCGATATCGGCGTGCCGGACATGGTGGTGGGGATCTACGACTGGGCGCTGCTGCGCGATGTGGCCAGCGGCCAGTGGCAACTGGTGCACTGGGGCGACGAGGCGGGGCTGGCGAAGCGTCTGGCCTGGCTTGAGCAGCAACAGTGCAAACCGGCGCCGGCCTTCTCCTTGCAAGGTGAATGGCAGAGCAATATGAGCCGCGCCGAGTATGGCGAGAAGTTTGCCCGCATCCAGGCCTATCTCGCCGCCGGAGATTGCTACCAAATCAACCTGACCCAGCGTTTCCAGGCCCCCTATCAGGGGGACGAGTGGCACGCCTACTGTGCCCTCGCCGTCGCCAACAAGGCCCCCTTCTCCGCCTTTGTCCGATTGCCGCACAGCGCCATTTTGAGTCTCTCCCCCGAGCGCTTCCTGCTGCTTGATGGCCGCCATATCGAGACCAAACCCATCAAGGGCACCCGGGCCCGCCACTCTGATCCAGAGATGGATCGCCAGATAGCCCAGGAGCTGGCCCAGGCGGACAAGGACAGATCGGAAAATTTGATGATCGTGGATCTGCTGCGCAACGACATCGGTCGGGTGAGCCGACCCGGCTCGGTCAGCGTGCCTCATCTGTTTGCGGTGGAATCCTTCCCCGCCGTGCATCACCTGGTTTCCACCATTCACGGTGAGCTCGACGAGCGCTGGCAGGGGGTCGATCTGCTGCGCGCCTGCTTCCCGGGCGGCTCCATCACGGGCGCCCCCAAGATCCGCGCCATGGAGATCATCGAGGAGCTGGAGCCGCAGCGACGCAATGCCTATTGCGGCAGCATCGGCTATGTGAGCCAGCACGGACGGATGGACACCAGCATCTGCATTCGCACTCTGATCGCCGAGAACGGCCATCTCTCTTGTTGGGCCGGTGGCGGCATCATCGCCGACTCCGATGCCGACAGCGAATATCAGGAGACCTACGACAAGGTGGCCCGGATCCTCCCCCACCTCTCGGCCTTGTGATAAAAATCTTTTTCTTTAACCCGGCATGGAGCCACGGCACAGTGGCTAACGATGAACATGGATAGCCACGACATGGATAGCAATGAACTGCTGACCCGCTTTCAACTTCAACTGCCGGCGCCAGCCCATCGGCTGGCCATCGCCGGACTCAAACCGGCGGCCGTGCTGCTGCCGGTGGTAGAACGCGAGCAGGGGTTGCAGCTGCTGCTGACCCGTCGCAGCCCCCATCTGCGCCACCATGCGGGCCAGATAAGCTTTCCCGGGGGACGTCAGGATCCGCAAGACAGGGATCTGATCCAGACCGCCCTGCGCGAAACCGAGGAGGAGCTCGGCATCAGCCCCCGCCAGATCCGCGTCATCGGTACCCTGAGCCCGCTCAATACCGTCTCCCAGTACGATGTGCTGCCAGTGCTCGGGCTGGTCGAGGGGGATTACCAGCTCACCCTCAGCCAGGATGAGGTGGCTCAGGCATTCGAAGTGCCCCTTGCCCACCTGCTCAATCCCGCCAACCACATCGCCCTCACTTTTCCCCGCAAGCAACAGTGGCACACCGTCTACTGGATACCCTGGCAAGATCATTTCATCTGGGGTGCCACCGCCAGCATGATCCGCCAACTCTCACGGCACACCGCAAAATAACAATCTGGATACATTTTGGCGTACAGAATTTGCGCTTTAACATTAAACTAACGTGGCAAATGATAAACAAAAATTGATTTTTTAGTATTTTGATCACGTTTCTATAAGAAAGTGCGGTTTTTCACGTTAGTAAGGTGAATTTGATCAACATTTTTAATCGAAAAAAAAGTATCCTTGCGCCGACTCAATAAAAAACCACACATTCGGGGTGAGATAGAT
Organism: Aeromonas sp. S18(2024); assembly: GCF_041402525.1. NCBI lineage: Bacteria > Pseudomonadati > Pseudomonadota > Gammaproteobacteria > Aeromonadales > Aeromonadaceae > Aeromonas > Aeromonas sp. S18(2024). The sequence goes on from NZ_JBGLQV010000003.1 coordinate 85,755, forward strand.
GTCTAAAACTGTCATTGGCGCACAGGATGTTGCGACCGCACAGGAGCAAGGATTCAGCTCCGTCCAGACCACCAAGGGTTGGGCGAAACAAGACACCACCTGGGTGATCAGTCTGTTCGGTACCGCTGTCGGCGCCGGCATTCTGTTCCTGCCGATCAACGCCGGCATGGGCGGCTTCTGGCCGCTGGTCGTGATGGCGCTGCTGGTCGGCCCCATGACTTACCTGGCGCACCGCGGCCTGGCCCGTTTCGTCCTCTCCTCCAAGCAGAAAGATGCAGACATCACCAAGGTGGTGGAAGAGCACTTCGGCGTCGGCGCAGGCAAGCTCATCACCCTGCTCTACTTCTTCGCCATCTACCCCATCGTGCTGATCTACGGCGTGGGCATCACCAACACGGTTGAAAGCTTCATGGTCAACCAGCTGCAGATGGCTGCCCCGCCGCGCTGGATCCTCTCCATCGTGCTGATCATGGGCATGATGTCCGTGATGCTGGCCGGTGAGAAGCTGATGCTGAAAGTGACCGAGTTCCTGGTCTACCCGCTCATCGCCATCCTGGCTGGTATCTCCCTCTACCTGATCCCGGACTGGACCGGTGCCGCTCTGGCGCAGGTGCCGTCTGCCAAGGATTTCGCCACCACCCTGTGGCTGACCATCCCTGTGCTGGTGTTCGCCTTCAACCACAGCCCGGCCATCTCCAGCTTCGCCCTGGCCCAGCGTCGTGACTACGGTGATCGCGCCGTCGAGAAATCCGATGCCATCCTCAAGCGTACCGCCATGGTGCTGCTGGGCTTCGTGATGTTCTTCGTCTTCTCCTGCGTGATGAGCCTGACTCCGGCCCAGCTGGCCGAAGCCAAGGCCCAGAACATCGCCGTGCTCTCCTACCTGGCCAACCAGCATGCGAGCCCGATCATCTCCTACTTCGGTCCGCTGGTTGCGTTCGTCGCCATCGTCTCCTCCTTCTTCGGCCACTATCTGGGTGCCCGTGAAGGTCTGAAAGGGATGATCGTCCAGAACATGACCAAGGCTGGCAAAGAGCCGGATCAAAAGAAGGTTGAGCTGTTCATCATCGGTTTCTTCATCCTGACCCTGTGGGGCACCGCCGTGGCCAACCCCTCCATCCTGGGCATGATTGAATCGCTGGGCGGCCCCATCATCGCCACCATCCTGTTCCTGATGCCGATGTACGCCATCAAGCGTGTACCGGCCATGGCGAAGTACCAGGGCCAGATCAGCAACGTGTTCGTTGCCACCATGGGTCTGATTGCCATCTCCGCCATCTTCTATCAGCTGGTTGGTTAATCCCTCCCGCTGCCGAACCAAAATGCCAGCCGTTATCCGGCTGGCATTTTTTATGGGCGAGCTGCGCCAGTCCCTCCTCTCTTATCGACATAGACTCCCGAACATCCCCCGTTTCCCTGAGTTTCGTTAACCCTGTCCTGTTTCCCGAATAACCGGCCTCTCCCATCCCGTGAAGAAGGGATCGGGCACGGTACACTCGGCCACACTGTTGCTTGCGCCAGCCCACTGCCGCCTATTTGTGCTGTGCGGAAATACGCGCCGTCACACCTTTCACGCAGCTCGCCAACAGTTGACTAAAGCCATGGCTAAAGATGCCATCCTGGCCGCCATGGCGTTGCCAATCCACGGTAGAGCCCCGGACGTTGCAATAAGGTGTAGTGCAGTCGTAGCTTGCCCTTCCCGCCATGAGTTTCTCATCTTTGTATCCAGCCCCTCACTCGTGCTCTGAACCAGACATGGCGTTCAGGCATGACAGGCCAGCAAGCGACTGGCTCAACCTGATGCGATGCCAATGCCCCGTAAAAACCTTATTTGCAGGCATAAAAAAGCGCCCTCCGAAGAGGGCGCCAAATAACAGAGAAGGTGGGTAACGAGATCAAGCTTCGCGGCTTGGGATCGCCTCGGCGTCCATCAGGCTCTCGTCTTCGGCCATGCAGGCCGCGGCGGTAAACAGCACGTCGGTGGAGCTGTTGAGGGCCGTTTCGGCGGAATCCTGCAGTACCCCGATGATGAAGCCAACGGCCACCACCTGCATGGCGATGTCGTTGCTGATCCCGAACAGGCTGCATGCCAGCGGGATCAGCAGCAGGGAACCACCGGCCACACCGGAGGCGCCGCAAGCACTGACGGTGGCAACCACGGAGAGCAGCAGAGCCGTGGCCAGATCCACTTCCACTCCCAGGGTATGCACTGCCGCCATGGCCAGCACGGTAATGGTGATGGCGGCGCCGGCCATGTTGATGGTGGCGCCCAGCGGAATGGAGACCGCATAGGTATCTTCCGGCAGACGCAGTTTTTCACACAGGGCCATGTTGACCGGGATGTTGGCAGCGGAGCTGCGGGTAAAGAAGGCGGTCACGCCGCTCTCTTTGAGGCAGGTCAGCACCAGCGGATAGGGGTTGCGCTTGATCTTCCAGAACACGATCAGCGGGTTGACCACGAAAGCGATGAACAGCATGCAGCCGATCAGCACCACCAGCAGCTGGGCATAGCCGAACAGGGCATCGAAGCCGGTCTCGGCCAGGGTGGAGGCGACCAGGCCCAGAATACCGAGCGGGGCACAACGGATCACCGCCTTGACGATGGTGGAGACACCGTGGGAGAGATCGGAGATCAGCGCCTTGGTGCTCTCATTGGCATGACGCATGGCGATGCCAAGGCCGATGGCCCAAGCCAGGATCCCGATGTAGTTGGCATCCATCAACGCCTTGACCGGGTTGGTCACGATGTTGAACAGCAGGGTTTGCAGCACTTCTGTGATGCCGCCCGGCGGAGTGATCTCGGCGGTGTTGGCTACCAGATGCAGGTTGGAGGGGAACAGGAAGCTGGCCATGACGGCGACGACGGCCGCCGCGAAAGTGCCAAACAGATAGAGTACCAGCAAGGGGCGGATGTTGGTTTTCTGCCCCTGCTTGTGGCCTATGATGGCCGCCATTACCAGCACAAAGACCAGCAGTGGTGCGACCGCCTTCAATGCGCCGACAAACAGGCTGCCGAGCAGGCCGGCTGCCCTGGCCCACTCGGGGGCAAACATGGCCAGCAGGATACCGAATACCAGACCAACCAGGATCTGGCTGACAAGACTGGTGCTATTGACCAGCCGGATAAGAGGGTGTTGTTGTGTCATCAAAAAGTCCCTAGGCACCGTAGTGCATGATTCATGAGTCCTGTCTGCAATCCCGCATTGAGAAGCGCCTGCCCCTCATATGAGATAACCGCGGCCAGCCTTCTGTCGGGCCGATCCGGCGGTTATCAGGATTGCTTGATGGAATATCCCACTCGCCACCTTTTTTTTCCAGAGAATCACCAAAAAATATCCGGCTTTTATCACAAAATCCCGCAACAAACTCTTAACCGGAAGGCAACCACCCGTTTTTGTACGCATTTCAACCAGTCTTTACCGACTTACTCACTCCCGTTATCAAGGGGTCGCTGTGTTATCATCGCCAATTTGCGCTGGAGCCCTGCCATGATCCCGACCCTGCTGACCCGACACTTTGGTTTTTCCGGACTCAGATCCGGCCAGGAGGCGGTGATCAACCGGGTGCTGGCAGGCCAAAGCGCGGCCGCCATCTTCCCCACCGGCTCAGGCAAATCCCTTTGTTATCAGTTGCCCGCCCTCGCCCTGCCCCATCTCACCCTGGTGATCTCGCCCCTGCTGGCCTTGATGCACGATCAGCTCGCCTTTCTCAAAAACAAGGGGATCAGCGCCGCGACCCTCGATTCCAGCCAGAGTGCGGAAAAGAGCCGTCAGGTGATGCAGCAAGCCCTGGATGGCCAGCTGAAGATCCTGATGATCTCGGTGGAGCGTCTCAAGAACGAGCGCTTTCGCCGCTTTATCCAGCAGGTGCCGCTGTCGCTGCTGGTGGTGGATGAGGCTCACTGCATCTCGGAGTGGGGTCACAACTTTCGCCCCGACTACCTCAAGCTGCCGCACTATCGCGAGGAGCTGAAGATCCCCCAGGTATTGCTGCTGACCGCCACCGCCACCCGGGCGGTTATCGAGGATATGCAGGCGAAATTTGCCACCGAGCCCGATAACGTGATCGTGACCGGCTTCTATCGCCCCAATCTCGATCTCGCCGTGGTGCCGCTTCGCCCCGAGGAGCGCGATAGCTGGCTCGCCCAAACCTTGCGCGCAGACCCCGGCCTACCCACCATCATCTATGTCACCCTGCAACACACCGCCGAGCAGTGCGCCGGGATGTTGCAGCAGCAGGGGCTCAGTGTACGTGCCTATCACGCCGGGCTTGATGCTGAGGTGCGCAGCCAGATCCAGCGGGATTTCATGACCGCTCGGGTGGATTGCATCGTCGCCACCATCGCCTTTGGCATGGGGGTCGACAAGGCGGATATCCGCCGAGTGATTCATTACGATCTGCCCAAATCCATCGAGAACTACAGCCAGGAGATTGGCCGGGCCGGTCGCGATGGCCACTTGTCGCACTGCACCGTACTGGCCAACCAGAGCCAGCTGCCGGTGCTGGAAAATTTCGTCTATGGCGATACCCCGGATCTGGCGGCCATCCGCCAGTTGCTTGACATCATTGCAGGCAGCGGCCCGCAGTGGGAATTCACCCTGCTGCGCCTCTCAAGCGAAATAAATATCCGCCAGCTGCCCCTCAAGACTCTGCTGGTTTATCTGGAAATGGCGGGAATCATCACGCCGGCCTACAGCTATTTTGCCGATTACCGCTTCAAGTTCGTGCTGGATAAAAGCGACATCCTCGCCCGCTTCAACCCGGATCGACGCCAGTTTCTGGAACAATTGTTTGCCTGCGCGCCCTTGGCACGCAGCTGGTGCACCATGGATTTCGAAGCACTCTGGCAGGGTTATCAGGGAGAACGCCAGCGGGCGGTTGCGGCCCTCGACTACCTGCAACAACAAGGATGGATAGAGCTCGAGAGCAAGCAGATGACCGAGGTCTACCGGGTCAATCAACAGGGGTGGAACAAAGAAGAAGAGGCGCTGCGGCTACACGGTCTTTTCTTGCAAAAAGAGCAGAGCGAGCTTGCCAGACTGCAGGCCATGCTGGACTTTTTCACCGCCGGCGACTGCCTGAGCCACCGCCTGGCCCGCTATTTTGCCGATGAGGCCGCCCCCGCCCGGTGCGGCCACTGTTCCGTCTGTCGCGGCCAGGTTGCCGTGCTCCCACCCTTGCCCCGACTGATCATGCCAAACGAGGCGGGCATCCGCGCCTGGTGCGATCCCCTCATCGCCAAGACAGGCACACAGGATGAGCGGGTCCTGGCCCGTTTTCTGTGCGGCATCGCCACACCGCTCACCACCCGAGTCAAGGCCAGATCCCTGGCCGGGTTTGGCCAACTGGCGGCCCATCCCTTTGCCAACGTGTTGCAGGCCTTAAAGCAGGCCTACTCCTGAATACAAAGCAGGCTGCACACCACTACAATATTTTCAGCAGACAAAAAAAAAGAAGACCCTCGCCTTTGCGAGGGTCAAGCCAACGGAAACGTGCTTAAACAGAGCTTAGTGCCACAACAAACCGCTCTCTTGCTAAAGCGGCTTGTCAACTGCACATGGCCAATCTAGATGAGCGAAATTGTAGCGTCAATGTAAAAATTAGAGTTATAACTTCAAACAAATTGCATTACGTTGACGTTAGCGTAATGACAATTTTATTGATATTCCCGCCAACAGGCGCCACGCTTGGCTTCCCGTTTCACCTGCATCGACTCGCCCGGACCTGCCCGCAAGCCAAGAAACATTTATTTTTTATGTCTTTGACATTTACCTCACTATCATGGCAAAAATAATTTAACAGTCAGTAACATAGCTGTGTTGCTGGCTGACCGGCCCACTCGGTAAGCCGGCCGGTTTCGTCACTGTGTCATCAATCAAATAGGGATGGATTACTGGGGCCTGTTGACTAGGCTTTAAATGCAAGACCAAACAAATAGTGATCCGCTCATTTTCAGGGTAAGCGACTATAACGAGGGCAAAGTTATGGGCATCTTCGAGCATTACCAACAGCGATATGAGAAAGCCAGGGAAGAGGAATACAGCATCCAGGAGTTTCTGGACATGTGTAAGCAGGACAAATCCTGCTACGCCTCTGCCGCCGAACGCCTGCTGACCGCCATTGGCGAGCCGGAGATGGTCGATACCTCCGCCAATCCCAGACTGAGCCGGCTCTTCTCCAACCGGGTCGTGGCCCGCTATCCCGCCTTCAAGGACTTCTACGGGATGGAAGAGGCCATCGAACAGATCGTCTCCTACCTCAAGCACTCTGCCCAGGGGCTGGAAGAGAAGAAACAGATCCTCTATCTGCTGGGTCCGGTCGGGGGCGGTAAATCCTCTCTCGCGGAGAAACTCAAATCCCTGATGCAAAAGGTGCCTATTTATCGCATCAAGGGCTCACCGGTCAACGATCACCCCTTCTGCCTGTTCGACATCGAGGAAGATGGCGAGCTGCTGGAGAAGGAGTACGGCATTCCGCGCCGTTACCTGCGTCCCATCATGTCCCCCTGGGTTGCCAAGCGACTGCACGAGTTCGGGGGCGACATCACCAAGTTCAAGGTGGAGAAGGTCAATCCCTCCATCCTCGACCAGATCGCCATTGCCAAGACCGAGCCTGGCGATGACAACAACCAGGACATCTCCTCCCTGGTCGGCAAGGTGGACATCCGCATGCTGGAGCACTTTGCCCAAGATGACGCCGACGCTTACTCTTACTCGGGTGCCCTGTGCAAGGCGAACCAGGGGATCATGGAGTTCGTCGAGATGTTCAAGGCCCCCATCAAGGTGTTGCACCCGCTGCTGACCGCGACGCAGGAGGGGAACTACAACGGCACCGAGGGGCTCTCCGCCCTCCCCTTTGACGGCATCCTGCTGGCCCACTCCAACGAATCCGAGTGGCAGCAGTTCCGCAACAACAAGAACAACGAAGCCTTCCTCGACCGGGTTTACATCGTCAAGGTGCCCTACTGCCTGCGCGTCTCGGAAGAGGTGAAGATCTACGAAAAACTGCTGGTCAACAGCGAGCTGACCGAGGCCAAATGCGCCCCGGGCACCCTCGAGCTGCTGGGCCAGTTTTCCGTGCTGTCGCGCCTCAAGGAGCCGGAAAACTCCAGCATCTACTCCAAGATGCGGGTTTATGACGGCGAGAGCCTCAAAGACACGGATCCCAAGGCCAAGAGCTATCAGGAGTACCGCGACTACGCCGGTGTGGATGAGGGGATGAATGGTCTCTCTACCCGCTTTGCGTTCAAGATCCTCTCCCGCGTCTTCAACTTCGACCACGCGGAAGTGGCGGCCAACCCGGTGCACCTCTTCTATGTGCTGGAGCAGCAGATCGAACGGGAACAGTTCCCGCAAGAGCTGCACGACCGCTATCTGGAGTTCATCAAGGGCTACCTGACCCCGCGCTACGTAGAGTTCATCGGGAAAGAGATCCAGACCGCCTACCTCGAGTCCTACTCCGAGTACGGCCAGAACATCTTCGACCGCTACGTCACCTACGCCGACTTCTGGATCCAGGATCAGGAGTACCGTGATCCCGAGACCGGCCAGCTGTTTGACCGCGCCTCGCTCAACAGCGAGCTGGAGAAGATCGAAAAACCTGCCGGGATCAGCAACCCGAAGGATTTCCGTAACGAAATCGTCAACTTCGTGTTGCGCGCCCGGGCCAACAATGCAGGCCGTAACCCCAACTGGACCAGTTACGAGAAGCTGCGCACCGTGATCGAGAAGAAGATGTTCTCCAACACGGAAGAGCTGCTGCCGGTTATCTCCTTCAACAGCAAAACCTCGGCCGAGGAGCAGAAGAAGCACGATAACTTTGTCGAACGGATGATGGAGAAAGGCTACACCCGCAAACAGGTGCGACTGCTCTCCGAATGGTATCTCAGGGTCCGCAAGTCATCCTGACCCTGACCTGTTCAAGGGGGAGTTATGGCGCATTTTATCGACCGCAGGCTCAACGGCAAAAACAAAAGCGCTGTCAATCGGCAGCGCTTCATCCGCCGCTACAAGAAGCAGATCAAACAAGCGGTCTCGGATGCTGTCTCCAAGCGCAGCATTCAGGACGTAGACAAGGGCGAGAGCATCAGCATCCCGACCAAGGATATCGGCGAACCCCATTTCCATCAGGGACAGGGGGGCAAACGGGAGATGGTGCATCCTGGCAACGATCAGTTTGTCACCGGCGACAAAATTGAACGCCCCAAGGGAGGGGGTGGTGGACAGGGTGCCGGTGAGGGGCAGGCCTCCAATCAGGGGGAAGGCTCGGATGACTTCGTGTTCCAGATCTCCAAGGATGAATATCTGGATCTGCTGTTCGAGGATCTCGAGCTGCCCCGCCTGCAAAAGACCCAACTCAACCAGCTGATGGAGATGAAAACCTACCGGGCGGGCTACACCTCCAACGGGGTGCCCGCCAACATCAACGTGGTGCGATCTCTGCAAAACTCGCTGGCACGGCGCATGGCGCTGCAGGCGGGCAAGAAACGCCAGCTGCACGAGCTGGAGGATCGCCTCGCCCTGCTGGCCGCCGATCCCAACGAGCACTTTGCCGAGATGTCCCAGCTCGAAAAGGAGATCCGCGAGCTGAAACGGCGGATCGATGCGGTGCCCTTCATCGACACCTTCGATCTCAAGTTCAACAACTTCGTCAAGCGACCGGTGCCTTCCAGTCAGGCGGTGATGTTCTGCTTGATGGACGTCTCGGGTTCCATGGATCAGGCTACCAAGGAGATGGCCAAGCGCTTCTACATCCTGCTCTATCTGTTCCTGAGCCGGACTTACAAGAATGTCGAGGTGGTCTATATCCGCCACCACACCCAGGCCAAGGAGGTGGACGAACACGAGTTTTTCTACTCCCAGGAGACGGGGGGCACCATCGTCTCCAGCGCGCTCAAGATGATGAACGACATCATCAACGATCGCTATCCAGCCAACCAGTGGAACATCTATGCGGCGCAAGCGTCAGATGGCGACAACTGGGCCGACGATTCCCCCCAGTGCCGTGAGATCCTGGTGCGGGACATCATGCCGCGGGTGCGCTACTACTCCTACATCGAGATAACCACCCGTGCCCACCAGACTCTGTGGCACGAGTATGAATCGGTGGCCAGCCAGTTCCCCCACTTTGCGATGGAGCATATTCGCAAGGTCGAGGATATCTATCCCGTATTCCGGGAGCTGTTCAAGAAGCAAGCGGCGTAAGGAGGTCACATGATCGAAACCGAAAAACGAGTGACGCCACTGGATGACGGGCCGGACTGGAACTTTGATCTGCTGGAGACCTACCACCAGGAGATCGCCCGAGTCGCCAGGTTCTACAAGCTGGACACCTACCCCAACCAGATCGAGGTGATCACCGCCGAGCAGATGATGGATGCCTACTCCAGTGTCGGCATGCCCATCGGCTACCAGCACTGGTCATTCGGCAAACGCTTCATTCACACCGAGCGCAACTACAAGCGTGGCCAAATGGGACTGGCCTACGAGATCGTCATCAATTCAGACCCTTGCATCGCCTACCTGATGGAGGAGAACACCATGCCGATGCAGGCATTGGTGATGGCCCACGCCTGCTACGGCCACAACTCTTTTTTCAAGAACAACTACCTGTTCAAGGCGTGGACCGATGCCTCCTCCATCATCGACTACCTGCTGTTTGCCAAGAACTACATCACCCAGTGCGAGGAGAAGCACGGTATCGATGCGGTGGAGCAGCTGCTCGACTCCTGCCATGCCCTGATGAACTTCGGGGTGGATCGCTACAAACGCCCCCAGAAGATCTCGATGGCGGAGGAGAAACGGCGCCAGAAGGCACGGGAAGATTATCTGCAGACCCAGGTCAACGAGCTGTGGCGCACCCTGCCCAAGCAACACAAGAGTGCCGGGGTCGAGGACAAACGCTACCCCGCCGAGCCCCAGGAGAACATTCTCTACTTCATCGAGAAAAATGCCCCCCTGCTCGAGCCCTGGCAGCGCGAAATCGTGCGCATCGTGCGCAAGATAAGCCAATACTTCTATCCCCAGAAGCAGACCCAGGTGATGAACGAGGGGTGGGCCACCTTCTGGCACTACACCATCCTCAATCACCTCTATGACGAGGGCAAGATCAGCGATCGCTTCATGATGGAGGTGCTGCACAGCCACACCAACGTGGTCTATCAACCGGCCTACAACAGCCGCTACTACTCGGGCATCAATCCCTATGCACTGGGGTTTGCCATGTTCACGGATCTGCGCCGCATCTGCGAGCACCCGACCGAGGAGGACAGGTACTGGTTCCCGGACTACGCCGGCAGCAACTGGGTCGAGACCCTGCATTTCGCCATGCAAAACTTCAAGGACGAAAGCTTCATCAGCCAGTTCCTGAGTCCCAAGGTGATGCGGGACATGAAGCTCTTTGCCATCGATGACGACGATCTGAAGAACTACCTCAAGATCTCCGCCATCCACAATGACGAAGGCTACCGTCAGGTGCGCAACACCCTGTCGGCTCAGTACAACCTGAGCAACCTGGAACCCAACATTCAGGTCTACAACGTGGCAGTAAAAGGGGATCGCTCCCTCACCCTGCGCTATGTGCCCCACAACCGCATCCCCCTTGGCGATTCCCGCCACGAGGTGCTCAAGCATCTCCACCAGCTGTGGGGATTCGATGTGGTGCTGGAGCAGGACAATGGCGACATGCCGCCAGACATCATAGGACGCTGCCCGGAGCGCAAACCCGGGATCTGACTCATCGCCCCTTCCCAATGGCCCACTCTGATGGGCCATTCTTTTGCCCCTTTTTCTCCGCGTCGTACCCGCCCCTGCATACCATCAGCACCGGCATAAAAAGAGGCCCGCACCTTCGGGTGCGGGCCTCTTGTCAGGTTATCGCGGGGCGCTATCAGTAGAAGGTCTGCTGCTCCGTGGCCATCGCTTTGAGGCGCTCACAGGGGGCGAAGCGATCGCCGTGGCGCTTCTGATAATACTCCAGCCTGCCGACCAGATGGTCGATGCCAAGCATATCCATATAACGGAACGGGCCACCCAGGAAAGGCGGGAAACCGATGCCGAAGATAGCGCCAATGTCGCCATCACGGGCCGAGGCCACCACGCCGCCATCGAGTGCCATGGCTGCCTCATTGAGCATCAGCAGCACGCAGCGCTCGGCGATCTCCTGTTTGGCCAATTTGGCCACCGGCTTGATCCCCAACACTCCATAGACGCTCTCATCCACCTTCTTCTTGCCCTTGGCAGCCTTGCCGTAGAGGTAGAAGCCCTTGCCGTTCTTGCGACCCTTGCGATCATTCTCCAGCAACTTGTCAAAGGCCTTGGGCGCCTGGAACTGCTCGCCCCCCAGCTCTTTTTCAAGGATGGGCGAGATCTTGGCCCCCACATCAATCCCCACCTCATCAAGCAAGGTGATGGGGCCCACTGGGAAGCCAAAGTCGAGCAGAGCGCCGTCCAGTACCTCCACCGGTTCCCCTTCCAGCACCAGACGAGCCGCCTCGTTCATGTAGGGGGCCAGGATGCGGTTGACGTAGAATCCCGCCTCGTCTTTTACCACGATCGGGGTCTTGCCCTGGGCACGGGCGAAGGCCAGAGTGGTGGCCACCGTCTCGGGGCTGGTCGTGGCATGGGGAATGATCTCGGCCAGCGGCATCTTGTCCACCGGGCTGAAGTAGTGCAGCCCCACCACCCGCTCAGGGTGCGCGGCGGCGGCCGCAATCTGGTTGATGGGAAGCGACGAGGTATTGGAGGCAAACACGGTATGCTCGCCACACTCGCGCTCCACATCTTTCACCATCTGGTGTTTGAGGGAGAGATCTTCAAACACCGCCTCCACCACCATGTCGACCCGGTGGAAACCGGAGTAGTCCAAGGTGCCGGTCAGCAGGCTCATCTGTTTTTCCAGCTCGCTGCGCAGGAGTTGGCGACGCTTTAGCTTCTTGGCCAGGATGTCGTAGCTGTAGCGCATGGCATTACCGATACCGGCGTTGGCCACGTCCTTGATCCGCACCGGTACACCCGCCTTGGTGGCGGTGACAAAGGCGATGCCGCCCCCCATCAAGCCACCGCCCAGCACGGCGGTATGGCCCACCTTGCGCGGCTCGGCCCCCTGATAGGTGACCTCTTTCTTCATCTCGGTAGTGGCGAAGAAGATAGAGCGCAGAGCGGCAGATTCGCGGGTCATCACCAGCTCGCCGAAGTGGCGGGACTCGGCTGCGAGCCCTGCCTGCATCCCCTCCTCCACGCCGATGCGTACCACCTCGATGATCCGCTCGGGGGCCGGATAGTTGCCACGGGTCTTGGCCTTCACCCCTTTGCGCGCCTGATCGAACAGTACCTTGCGACCGAGCGCATTGGTTTCCAGCAGCTTGCCCTGCAGATCCCGTTTCAGCTGGTGGCGCGGCTTGCCCTTCTTGGCAAGCTTGATGGCGGCCTCAAGCAGAATGGAAGGCGGCACCACATCGTCCACCAGTCCCAGCTTTTTAGCCTGTTTGGCCCGCACCTGCTTGCCGGTCAGCATCAGATCCAGCGCCTTGGCCACCCCGATGAGGCGAGGCAGACGCTGGGTTCCGCCAGAGCCCGGCAGCAAGCCCAGTTGCACTTCGGGCAGACCCAGTACGGTTTTACCGTGATCAGTTACCACCCGGCCATGACAGGCCAGCGCCAACTCCAGCCCACCGCCAAGGCAAGGGCCGTGGATGGCGGCGATCACCGGAATGGTCAGGGACTCGATCTCGGCGAAGATGATCTGCCCCTCGCGAGACAGCGTCTCGGCATCTTGGGCGCTGGCACAGGCCGCCAGCATGCTGATGTCGGCCCCGGCGATGAAGGAGTCCTTCTTGCCTGAGGTGATCACCAGGCCGATCAAATCCCGGTTGCCTTTCACCTCGGCCAGCAGGTTGCTGATCTCCTCTGCAAAAGAGGCCTTCAGGGTATTCATGCTCTCGCCCGGCACATCCATGGTGAGGATGCCGATGCCATCTTTGCGTACGTCCAGTGAAAAAGTCTTCGCGCTCATCATTCAACCTCCAGCACCATGGCCGCACCCAATCCGCCTGCCGCGCAGGCGGTGTTGAGCCCCAATCCCCCACCCCGACGACGCAACTCGTGCAGCGTCTGGGTGATCATCCGCGCACCGGTCGCGGCAAAGGGGTGACCGTAGGCCAGGGAGCCGCCAAGCACGTTGAACTTGTCCATGTCCACCTCACCAATGGCCTGATCGCGGCCCAGCTTGTCACGGGCAAACTCTTTGCTTGCAAACATCTTGAGGTTGGCAAGAGTCTGGGCGGCGAACGCTTCATGCATGTCGATGAGGGTCAGATCGGCCAAAGTGATGCCGGCGCGGTCCAGCGCCAGCGGCGTGGCATAGGAGGGCCCCATCAGCATGTCCTGCCAGACGTCGATAGCAGAAAACGCGAAACTGCGAATAAACCCAAGCGGCTCCAGGCCGAGCTCCTTGGCCCGCCCTTCGCGCATCAACAGCACGGCGGCGGCGCCGTCGGTGAGCGGGGTGGCGTTGGCGGCAGTGACGGAGCCGTGCACTCGATCAAACACCGGTTTGAGCTTGGCATAGCTTGCCAGATCAGACGCCTCGCGGATGTTGTTGTCCCGCTCCAGCGGTGACTTGTAGGGCGGAACGTGGGCGGTAAACACCTCGCCACTGAGCTTGCCGTCGGCCCAGGCCTGCGCGGCCAGAGTATGGGAGCGATGGGCCAGCGCATCCTGCGCCTCGCGGCTGATGCCGTGGGTCTTGGCCATCTGCTCGGCGGTCTGCCCCATGGAGAGGCCGGTGGAGTATTCGGCCACCGCGGGGGGCACCGGCAGCAGATCCTTGACCCGCAACTGGCGCAGAATGTTGAAGCGCTGCTGCAGATTGCGCGCCTTGTTGAGATCCACCAGGGCGCGAGCCAGCTTCTTGCTCACCCCGATGGGCAGCACGGAGGAGGAGTCAGCGCCGCCGGCAATGGCGATATCGGCCATGCCCGCCATGATGGACTCGGTGACATTGGCCACCGCCTGGAAACTGGTGGCGCAGGCACGGGAGACGCTATAGGCATCCGTGGTCACGCTCATGCCGGTACCAAGCACGATCTCGCGAGCGATGTTGGGGGCTTCCGGCATCTGCACCACCTGGCCGAACACCAGCTGATCGATAAGCTTGGGATCGAGATCGGTACGGGCGAGCATCTCGCTCACCACCAGTTTGCCGAGATCCACCGCAGGCACGCCGTGATAGGCAGTCGCCTGCTTGGCAAAAGGGGTTCGCAGACCCGCCACGACGGCAATCCGTTCGCCCTGGCGAGTCGTCAGTTTCAATGGCTGTTTCATCCTGGCTCCTTGGGTTATAAGGCAGAGGTCTGACCTCATTGCGCCACATCTTAACAATCCAATCACAAGTTTCATACAGCTGATTGAAACTAAATTGAGCGCAACTCGGCCCCCTGGCTCGCCCTCGCGGGTCAACTGGAGTATAAACAGATCAACTTCCATAAAAACAACGGGTTTATCGCATGACTGTGGCCGAATTCAGACAATTGAGGAACTATTTGAGCAGCCAGATCCTGGGACAGGATGAGCTGATTGAAGGCTTGCTGATCGCCCTGCTATGTGAAGGACATGTGTTAATCGAAGGGGCACCCGGCCTTGCCAAGACCCGGGCGGTCAAGGCGCTGGCCGGCGCCGTCGAGGGGCGCTTCGCTCGCATCCAGTTCACCCCGGATCTGCTGCCGGCCGATCTCACCGGTAGCGAGGTGTTTCATCCCCAGGATGCCAGCTTCGTGTTCCAACCCGGCCCCCTCTTCAACCACCTTATTCTCGCCGACGAGATCAACCGGGCCCCGGCCAAGGTGCAGTCCGCGTTGCTGGAGGCGATGGCCGAACACCAGATCACGGTGGGCAAGAAGAGCTGGCGCCTGCCGCCCCTCTTTATGGTGGCAGCAACCCAAAACCCCATCGAGCAGGAGGGCACCTACCCTCTGCCGGAGGCCCAGCTCGATCGTTTCCTGCTCAAGCTGATGGTTGATTACCCGAGCCCCGCCATGGAGCTCGCCATTTTGCAGCTCAACGCCAAAGGCGAGCAGCTGGCCGCCGCCCCCGTGACCCTGAGTCAGGCCACCTTGCAGAGTGCCCGCAGCGAGGTGCTGGCCGTGACGATGCAAGAGCGGCTCGCCCACTATCTGGTGGCACTGGTGTGTGCCACTCGCCCGGGCTGCGGCCTGTGCCCCACTCTCGAGCCCCTCATCGCCGTCGGTGCGAGCCCCAGAGCCTCACTGGCCCTAGCCCGCTCGGCCCGTGCCCGAGCATGGCTCGCAGGACGAGACTATGTAGTGCCGGAAGATATCCAGCTGCAGACCTATCCTGTACTGCGCCATCGCCTCATTCCCAGCTATCAAGCCCTGGCGGACAACCTGGACAACGACACCCTGATCGACCGCCTGCTGGATCTGGTGCCATGCCCCTAGATCCTTGCCAGCATCCCGATATCGCGCTGGAGCTGCCTCGCCTGATCAATATCCGGCTATGGGCAAAAGCCCGCAGCAAAGCGGGAAGAAGCAGTGCCGAGCGAGGCAAGCCGGGCCGCTCCCCGGGCCTCACTTTCAGGGAGCTACGCGCCTATCAGGCCGGTGACGAGGTGCGCCACATCGACTGGCGGGTCACCGCCCGGCTCGGGCGACCCTATACCCGCCTCTATAGTGAAGAACAGGATCAGGCCCACTGGCTGCTGCTCGATCTCTCACCTGCCATGTATTTCGGCTCCACATTGCAACTCAAGGCACGTTTGGGATGCGAGCTGGCCGCCGCCCTGATCTGGCAAGGGGAACAGCAACACAACACCTTGATCTGCCACGGCGCCGAACCCCATCGCCTGAGCCAGCGTGGCAGCGTCATCCCCTTGCTCGAATCCCTCTGTCATCACTACCGTCTCGGCCTGATGCGCCGCGACCCGGCGTCCTCCCTCGCCCAGACCCTGGCAAGACTGACCCTGCCCCACGGCGCCAGACTGACCCTGATCACGGATCACAGACCCTGCGATGGCGCCCTGTGCCAGCAGTTGCAGCTCTTGTCCCGTCGCCACGATATCCACTACTGGCAGATCCGCGACCCTCTGGAGGCTGACCTGCCCGCTCACGGTCAACTGCCTGTCGCCATCGAGCGCCCGCCCCGGCACTATCAGGGCTGGCTGGATGGCCAGCATGCCGGCTTTGCCAGGCGCTACCAACTGGCGGCCCAGCAACAGCTTGCCCATGGCAAGCAGCAACTGTTACCGCTGGTGCAGCGCCTTTATCTGCTCGACAACGGCCAGACGCTGCAGCAACAGTGGCAGGAGGGGTTATGTCATCAGGGATAAATGCGACAGCAAAGCTGGAGTTGGCCAGCCCCGCTTCGGAAGCCATCACGCCGCCGCTAAGCTCGCTGATGAGGGACATACACCCGGGCCCCGAGATCGCCGAGCAGAGCCTGGATCCCAGGCTTCAAGGGCTATTGTGGCTACTGATCGGTGCAACATTGCTCTGGCTGATCATCCGTTTCACTCTGATGGTGTTGGGATACCGGCGCTGGTGTCGCCAGTTTGATGGGGATCCCCAGCAACTGGTGCCCCGACTTCAGGAGGCCCTGCGCCATGAGGTGCTGCAGCGCTGGCCCGAGGCTTGCCAGCTGCATGGCGAGGCGTGGCTCGCCTTTGTCGATCGCCATGGCGGGAGCGATTTTTGCCAGTTTGCCGATCAATGGAGCGGCTGGCTCTATGGCAACCAGTCACCCACCCGCGAGCAGCGTGCCCAGCTTGAGCAAGCCTATCGCCGCTGGGGGCGCACCGTTTTTTTGCGCCAACCACTGCTGGCAACAAGACGCGCTCGCCGGAGGCAGTCATGATCCTCGCCTGGCCCTGGTTTGCCCTAGCACTGGTGCTGCCCCTGCTGGTGCGCTTTGGCCTGCCTTCCCTGAAGAGGGGTCATCTGCACCATCCTGGCTTTCCCCTGCTGCGTCCCCACGGTGGCTTGCCCTTATGGCGCGCCCTCTTTATCTGGTGCGCCCTGATCCTCGCCCTCTGCCGCCCCCAATGGTGGGGAGAGCCTATCGTGCGTTATCAGGAGAGCCGCGATCTGCTGCTGGCGGTGGATCTCTCCGACAGCATGCGCACCCCCGACATGCTCGATCGCGGCGAACAGCTGGCGCGTCTGACGGCGGTGCGCCAGCAGATCAAGCAGCTGATCGCCGCCCGTGCCGGAGACAGGCTCGGGCTTATCGTCTTTGCGGATCACGCCTACCTGCTCTCTCCCCTGACCCGGGAGATCCCCGCCCTGCTGACCTTGAGTGACGAGCTCGACTTTGATCTGGTGGGGCGCACCACGGCGCTCGGTGAAGCCATCCTGCTGGCTCGCCAGCACGCCGACCCAGCCCACCCCGGCGCCCTGCTGCTGGTGACCGATGGGCGCAATACCGCAGGCAGCGCCGATCCTCTGCAGGAGGCCCGCCTCACCGCTGCGAGTGGCATGCGGATCTACACCCTGGGGGTTGGCGCCGATCCGGATACCTTCGTCCTGCCTTACGATCAGCTGGGCACCGGCCAGGCCGATCCCAGCAGTGAGCTGGATGAGCCCCTGCTCAAGGCGCTAGCCGAGGTGGGCCACGGGCGCTACTTTCGGGCACGCACCCAGGCCGATCTTGAGGCTATCAACGACGCCCTCAATCAACTGGAGCCCACCGCCCGGCCAATTGCGCACCATCAACCAATCACCGAACTTTATCCCTGGCCACTGGCGCTGGTATGCGCCCTCTTGCTGCTCCCCACCAACGGCAAAGGCGCGCTTCCTGGTAGCTGGCGCGCTCTGCTGGCAAGAAGGGTTCGCCGATGGAGCTGATCCTGCTGCGACCATGGTGGCTGCTTGCCCTGATCCCCTGGCTCTGGCAAGGGTGGCGACGCCATCGCCAGCCCCCCCTGCTGGCGCCAGCCATGCAGGCCTATCTGCTGCCTGCCACCCGGCCATGTCGCCCCTGGCGCTGGCTGGCAACCTTGCCCGTTATCCTGGCACTGAGCGGGCCGGCTCTGCGCGGTGAGCTGCAACAGCAACCCGCCGCCCCCCTCGATATCTGGCTGCTCGATCTCTCCCGCTCCATGGAGGCAACCGATCTCAAACCTGATCGGGCCACCCGGGTCAGGTGGCAGTTACAGCAGTTGCTCGCCAGCGCCCAAGGGGCGCGCATCGCCCTCATCCTCTATGCCGGGGATGCCTACCTCGCCATGCCGCCGACCCGGGATCATCAGGCGCTCTCCCTGCTGCTGCCCGACTTGCGCCCCGCCATCATGCCGCTGCAGGGCAGCAACCCGGCACGGGCCGTCGCCCTGGCCATGAAACAGATTGCTCCCGGTGAGCAGGCCCGGCTGCTGCTCATCACCGATGGTCTAAGCGCCAAACAGATAGCGCAGATTGGCAAGCTGTGGCCCTGCCAGCAGACCCTGTTTTGCCACGACAATGCCCCAGCGAGGCTCGATATCCTGCTCGCCAGCAGCGGCCAAGCGGCAGATATGCCTCCCATCCCGGCCGGTGAACTTGGTTTTGCGCGCCAGCCCCCCCGTTTGCCGGCACCGGACGGCCACGCCATCGAGGCCCTGACGAGCCGCCTTGGCGGTTCACTGCAGTGGCTTGACGGCGCCCCTCCCCGTTTTGCGCCGCTGCCGGTCACCAGCTCGGCCCTGACGCCAGCCCCCCTCGATCTCGGTCCCTGGCTGTTGATCCCGCTGCTACTGCTCGCCTTGCTCGCCAGAGTGGGGGCCTATCTGATGGTGCCGCTGCTGCTTGGCTGGCCACTGTTGCAGTCACCGCCGGCGCAGGCGAACGAGCTCACCGAACAACAAGCTCTTGCCGCCTATCAGCGAGGAGATTTTGAGGACGCGGCCCTGGCCTTCGATAACCCCATCTGGCGCGGCAACGCCTGGTATCGGGCAGGCAAGTTCCGTCAGGCAATCGCGGCCTATCAGGAAGATGACAGCGTCACCGCCCACTACAATCGGGGCAATGCGCTGGTACTGCTCGGGGAACTGGACAGCGCCAAAGAGGCCTATCTGGCTGCTCTTGCGCAAGAACCTGGCCATGAAGATGCCCTCTATAACCTCTCCTTGCTGCAGGGCCAGGCGGCATCCGCATCTGAGAAGACCGACACGGCGCCTCTCCCGTCGCCCTCTTCTCCCCAAAGCGAACCGGCCCCCTTACCTCCCGCCCCGCCGGTGGTACTGCTTGAGCAGCGGCTTCGCAAGGAGGCGCTCAGACGGGAGCTTATCAAGGTGGAGGCTCCCTGGTGAGATACCTCATACTGGCCCTGTTGCTGTTGGCCTCCCCTGGCTGGGCCTTGCCACCTCGGGCCGAGTTGTTGCCGGGCGCCACTGCGGCGGACTGGCTATTGATCATTGAGGCAGATGGCGAGCGCGACAGCCGCGAGCTGGAGATAGCCCCGCTGCTGCGCCAGTTTGCAGTGGGCAGGGTCACCATGAGCCGGGTCACGACGCCGGTGCAGCAGCTGACCCGCTGGCAGATCCCCCTGCACCTCGGCCAGGGGCACGATGGAACAGCTGACCTCATCATTCCCTCCCTCAAGCTGGGTGATGAGATGACCCAACCCCTCCATTTTCGCCCGCAGCAGGTGGCAAAAATCGCACCACCTCCAGCACCCGCGCCGATGGAAATGCAGGCCCGCCTGCTGCATCAAGGACCCCTCTATCCCGGTCAGCCGGTCATTTACCAACTCACCCTCTGGCTCCCCGCCAATCTGCAACACCCGGGGTTGAGCGAGCTGACCTCTCCCCATTTCATCATTCGCCGCCTTGGCGATGACGAGTGGATAGCCCCCGCACAGGGGGGATTGCCCGGCAGGCTCACCCGCAGCTGGCTGATCCAGGCCAGGGAGCCGGGACAGTGGCAATTGGAGTCTCCCCGCTTGCAGGGCCAGTTGCCCCGGCAAGAGGACGGGCCGGATCGGCTCTCCGCCAGAGCGGCGCCGCTTCAGGTTCGGGTGGACAAGGCTCCCGCCACGCCCGTGGCCAGCGCCCTGACCTTGCGCCAGCGCATCGAGCCCGCCAGCGAAGGGCCTCTGGGAGAACCGCTGATCCGCATCCTGACCCTGACGCTGGAAAATGGCGACAGCAGTCAGGTACAGCTGGCTCCTCTCATGGCAAGTCGCCTCCCT
This sequence comes from Aeromonas sp. S18(2024), assembly GCF_041402525.1. NCBI lineage: Bacteria > Pseudomonadati > Pseudomonadota > Gammaproteobacteria > Aeromonadales > Aeromonadaceae > Aeromonas > Aeromonas sp. S18(2024). The sequence goes on from NZ_JBGLQV010000003.1 coordinate 105,929, forward strand.
GACGGTTTACAGGCCCATCCTGACGGGGAGCGGCAAGATGAACGCTACCGCGACAATGCCCTGCACATCGAGCGAGAGTGGCGGCAAACTCTGTCAACCCAAGAGGCCGGTACCTACCTGCTGCCGCCCATCGAGTTGAGCTGGTTCAACACTCAAACGGGCAAAATTGAGCAACTATCCCTGCCAGCCACCCGCCTCAGCTTCCAGCCCACGACGGGCCATGAAGCAGAGCAGAGCGCATCACGGGAAGTCGCCGCAGACAGCCTCTGGTGGGTGTTGCTGGCGTTGGGGCTGCGCATGGTCTGGCGTCGTTGGCCACGCTGGCGGGCTTTCTATTACCTGCAGCGGGCACTCTGCCTGCACCGGCCCGATGCCAGCCGAAAAGCGCTCATCCATTGGGCCTCCCTGCGCTGGCAGGGCACCTATTATGAATTAGGCCAGTTGCAGCGAGCTCGGCATAATCATGTCGGCGCGCATCTAGAAGATCTCGAGCGAGTCTGCTTTTCCAGCCAGCCAACTGATCCGCTCCCCCGCTGGCAACAGCTCGCCGACACGCTAAGGCCCCATGAAACCATCGGGATCGCACACCTCATCTGTCTGCTGGCGCACCTGAGTGCTCGCTCCCGCGCATCGGCCCCCTGACAAGGAGTGCTTAATGGCATTGCTGTTTTTCAGAAAAAAACACGCTCAGCACCATATTGGAGGAAATGATCCGGCCAGTACGCCGGTCTATGACCATATGGCTGACAAACAAACCAAATTTGAAGCACTGGTCCATGCCCTGCACGGGGATCTCTACCGTTACGCCTACTGGCTGACCCGGGATCCGGCGGTGGCGGAAGACTTGGTGCAAGAGACCTTCCTGCGCGCCTGGAAGGCCATCGACACCTTGCTCGATGACAAGGCAGCCAAGAGCTGGCTGATCACCATACTGAGGCGAGAGAACGCCCGCCGTTTCGAGCGTAAACAGTTCGATCTGGTGGATCTGGATGAACATCCCCAAAGTCACCCGGATGCCCTGCACAGCGAACAGGAGATGGAACACGAGTGGCTGCGCCGCCATATCGGCCGCCTGCCCGAGGAGTACCAGGAACCCCTGCTGCTGCAAGTGGTGGGGGGATTCAGTGGTGACGAAATTGCCGAGATGCTCGGCCTCAACAAAAACACCGTCATGACCAGATTGTTTCGAGCCCGCAACCAGATCAAAGAGGCGATGGAACAGAAGAAACCAGCAAGAGGACACGGACATGGATGAACTCGAATTTCGCCGCAACGCCATGATCCAGCCCCATGATCAGCAGCCGGATTTTCTCGAGGCGGCCAATGCCAATCCGGCCAATCGCCAATATCTGGACGAGATGAAGCGGCTCGATCGTTCGCTCCATCAGGCCATGGAGGTCGACGTCCCGGCCGGACTCGCCCAGCGGATCCTGCTAAAACAGGCCTTGCTGCGAGAAGAAGATGAGGCCCGGCAACCGGCTCATCCCGTGGGGAACCTGCCCACGGCAACATCAGGTACTGCCAGGACCAATTGGCGCCAGCTGGCCATGGCCGCCTCCGTCGCCTTCCTGCTTGGACTCAGCACACGCTGGATAACCCTGCCCCAGGCTCCGGCCACGACCCAGTCCCTCGCCCAGGTGGCGATGGCCCATGTCTATGGGGAAGCACCTTTTATCAAGGGAGTCGACGAGCGGGTCAACCTGCAAAACATCAACGCCAAGATGGAGAAATATGGCGCCACCTTAAGCGGGATGGACGGGCTCAAGGTGACCTATGTCAACCATTGCTCTTTTTATCAGGGGCCCGCGCTGCACATGGTGATCCAGGGCAAGATGGGACCGGTCACCCTGTTTCTGGTACCCAAACACGTGCCCTTGACCCTGCAACCCAACTTTGAGGATGGCACCCTCAAGGGTGAAATAGTGCCGCTGCGGGGTGCCAACATGGTGCTGATTGGTGACATGCAAGAACCCCTTGCGCCAGTTGCCGACACACTGGAGTCACGTCTGCACTGGTCCATTTAACAAAACCGGTCGATACCCATATTCACAGGCAGTCTGGCTCGCCCAGCTGCCTGTTCAACTCAAGTTCCCCCCTCTTTTTCCGCCAGATGTCGCACGTTATCCAATTTTTCAAAAAAATATTTTTGTGAGCCAGATCGGTTAATTTGCTCTAAAAATGGCCTTCCACCCCCGAAATTGATGAATTAAACAGCCAAATAAAACAAATGATTAACACCCTGGTCACTTTTATGTATTCTGCTGTCACTGGTCTGATTTCTTACCTCCTACCAGATCCATAGAATCACGCCAGCATTGATTGGGAAGAAGCTGAAATAACAACGGATTTTGTCGAGGTCTGCAGTGAACATGCAGCCAAGTATCGGCAAAAAAATCTGCCTACAAGAGAGAACACCATGACCACAACAGTTTTCAAGAAGAGCCTGATTGCAGCCACTATTGCCCTGGCCACCAGCCAGGTTCATGCTGCTGCGTTCCAGCTGAACGAGCACTCCGCCTCCGGTCTGGGCCGTGCCTATGCCGGTGAAGCGGCCATTGCCGACAACGCCGCCGTGCTGGCCCGCAACCCGGCAGCAATGACAACCTTCGAAAAGATGGCCGTTTCCGTCTCCGGCACCTATATCAAGCCGGATGTGGATGTAGATGGCAGCATCGCCACACCGCTGGGCAAGGTATCTGCCAGCGAGTCAGGCATTGCGCCGTCCGCCTTCGTACCGGCATCCTATTTTATCCAGCCGCTCAATGATCAGTGGGCATGGGGTATCGGCCTCTTCTCCAACTACGGTCTCTCTACCGAATACTCCAAAACCTTCGCTGCGGGTGCCGGTGCCGGTGATACCGAGCTGCTGACCCTCAATATCAACCCGAATATCGCCTATCGCATCAACGAGCAGTTCAGCATCGGTGCCGGTATCAACGCCGTGTATGGCGCTGCCGAACTGAACCGCTATGCCGGCCTGCTCGGTCCGGCTCTGGGCCAGAAGTCCGACACCCGTATTGCGCACCTCAAGGGTGACACCTGGGGCTTTGGCTGGAACGTGGGTACCCTGTATGAAATCAACAAGGATCACCGCTTCGCCCTGACCTACCGCTCCCAGGTCGACATGAGCTTTGACGGCGACTTCCAGGGGCTGACTTCCGGTAACCGCACCGTGGATGGCAACCTGAAGCTGGATCTGCCGGCCCAGGCCGAGTTCGCCGGTTACCACCGCCTGAACCAGCAGTTTGCCGTTCACTACTCTGTTAACTGGACCGACTGGAGCGCATTCCAGGAGCTGAAAGCCACCAGCAACCAGTGTGCTGGCGGTGTCTGCCTGCAAAAAGACGAAAAGTTCAAGGACTCTACTCGCTACTCCATCGGCGGTACCTGGTATATCAACCCGGCTTGGGAAGCGCGTCTGGGCTTCGCCTACGACAACAGCCCGATCGAGCCTGAATACCGCAGCCTGAGCATCCCTGACTCTGACCGTGTCTGGTACAGTGCCGGTGCTACCTACCACATCAACCCGGACATGAGCGTCGACTTCGGCATGGCCTATCTGGATGGCAAAGAGGTGGACGTGAGCGAAGGTCTGCGCAACCACTCTGACGCACTGCGCTGGAAGGGCACCTCCCACGGCAACGCCTTCCTGGCATCTGCCCAGTTCAACATGAAGTTCTGATTGTTGAGCAACATGAAAGAGCGCCGCAAGGCGCTCTTTTTTTATGCGACATCCTCTTCTCGGCGTACAGCTGTAGCACACACATGTTCACTTTTCTTTTTTAATCAAACTATTAGAGCGCTCTCTCCCAGTATTTAATCCCGTTTTCATCCTCTGTGCACCTCTGTGGTTGCCTTACTGGTCATACCATATAAAATCCTGCCTCCATTCATATGGCCTACTGAACATTCGGTTCATACCCAAGGATTTTGTCATGCAATCCATCATCAAACCGTCCGCTATCGCCCTGTTGGTGATCGCGGGTCAAACCCATGCCGCCGGATTCCAGCTGGCCGAGCAATCTGCCACCGGCCTCGGCCGCGCATTTGCCGGTGAAGCCGCCATTGCCGACAACGCCTCCGTATTGGGCCGCAACCCGGGTGCCATTACTCGCTTCAAACAGACCGCCTTCTCCGGCGGCTTCATCTATATTCGCCCCCAGGTCGATATCGAAGGGCGTGTGAGCGATAAGTTCGTGACCCCAGTGGGTAGCCTGCCCACCGGCAACAAGTCCGCCGACGCCAGCGACGTGGCGGGCGATGCCTGGGTGCCCAACCTCTATGTCGTCACCCCCCTGAATGAACGGCTCAGCCTGGGGCTCTCCCTCTCCTCCCAATACGGGCTCGGGATCGAGATGCCAAAAGGGTACAGCGCCGGCCACTTTGGCAATGTGTCCGATATCAAGACAGTCGAGCTCGGCACGGCCCTGGCCTATCAGTTCACCCCCTTCTTCTCCGCAGGCATGGGACTTTCCCTTATTCGTGGCGAGGGGGAAGTAGGTGGCACTTTCCCCCACCAGGACAAGATCGCCAAGCATCTCGAAGGCACTGGGAACGAGCTTGGCTGGAATATCGGAGTGCTGCTCACCCCAAGCGAGCGGACCCGTATCGGTCTCACCTATCGCAACGGGGTCGATCTCAAGCTCAAGGGGGATGCCGTCGGGGTCGATGGCCAGGGACAGACGTTCAAAGATACTGGCAATCTGGTACTGCCACTGCCTGCCACCGCCGAACTTGCCCTCTTCCAGCAGCTCACAGACAAGCTCGCGCTCCATGGCAGCGTCAACTGGACTAACTGGAGCAAGTTTGTCGGTCTGGATGCCGAGCTTGATCATCAGGGGCCGATGCACATCAAAGATGAAAACTGGCAGGACAGCTGGCGCTATGCGCTCGGCATGACCTATCAAGTGGCGCCCAAGTGGCAACTGCGCTCAGGCATTGCCTACGATGAGAGTCCGGTCCCTGCGGCCAACCGCACCATTTCCATCCCCGACTCGGATCGCATCTGGTACAGCCTGGGAGTGGGATATCAGTACAGCAAAGCGCTCTCGGTCGATGTGGGCGTCACCCTGATCGATGGCAAAAAAGTGGGGGTACATGAATCCTTCACGCAACCGGTTCGCCTGCCCAACGGCATCCCGGCCCACTACCAGTCCAATTTTGACGGCACTTCGGAAGGGGATGCCTGGCTGGCCGGTGCCCAGCTGAGCTATCTCTTCTAACTCGTTCTTCTTGCAAACAAACACTATGCCAGTCATTGACTCAGCGAGCCGGGTCAATACTGGCATAGTGCCGCGCTACACCATAGAATCAAGCCAGTACCCATATCGGAGCCAGGCATGTATTCCTACGTAGCTAGACAGCCGATCCTCGACAAGGATCTCAATACCCATGCCTATGAATTGCTCTTTCGCGATAGCCTGAACAATGTCTTCCCCAGCATCTCCTCCCAGCAGGCCACATCACGCTTGGTGGTGGAGCAATTTTTGCAGCAAAACATCGATCAATTACTGGGGGGCCGGCCCTGCTTTATCAACTTCCCTCACTCCCTGTTGCTGGATGGTCTGGCGGAATGCCTCCCTCCCGACAAGGTGGTGATTGAAATTCTGGAAGATGCGGCGCCGGATGATGCTCTGCTGGAGAAGGTCAAACAGCTGCATACACAGGGCTACCAGCTGGCACTGGATGACTTCACCCTGTCGCCGGAGTGGGAGCGCTTCCTTCCCTTTATCCACATCATCAAATTTGATCTCAGGGCCACCTCCCTGTTCCAGATCAAGGTGTTCATTCAACGTCACAAAAGCCTCAACCTCACCTATCTGGCGGAAAAGGTGGAGGACAAGGCCGAATTCGAACGGATGAAGAAACTGGGCATCCAGCTGTTTCAGGGGTTTTTCTTCAGCCGCCCCGAACTGGTCAAGCAGGCGACCATGGAGCCAACTCAGGTAGTGGTCATGCAGCTGCTCAACGTGGTCAATCAGGCAGAGCCCGACATCAACCGGATTGAACAGCTGCTGAGTCAGGACGTGGCCCTCTCCCTCAAGTTGCTGCGTTATGTCAATCATCTCAAGGGGCGTACCAATCCCATCTCTTCCTTTCGCCAGGCGGCCATCTATCTTGGCAACACCCAGCTAAAGCGCTTTGTCTCCCTGGTCGCTGCCACCAGCGCAGGTAAAGGCAAGAGTGCCGAGCTCTATCAGATGTCCCTGATCCGGGCCCGTTTCTGCGAATTGCTTGCCCATGTCCATGCTCCCGCCCAGCAGGAGCCACAGGCCTTCATCACCGGGCTCTTCTCGCTGCTGGATGTGTTGATGGAACAACCGATGGACAAGCTGCTGGGTACCATTCCGCTCGCCGAAGAAATCCGGTTGGCCCTGCTGGAGCGCAAGGGCAACCTGGGTTTCTACCTCGCATTTTGTGAAGAGTACGAAAGCGCCAACTGGACACAAGTCTCAGCCAGAACGGCCAGACTGGGGCTGAGCGAAGACAAAATCAGCCACCTCTATCTGGCCGCCACCACCTGGGTCAACGAACAGTTCCAGGCGATGACGGCAACCGACTAGTCGATCTCGACCGCCATCGCGGTCGCCTCCCCGCCCCCGATACAGAGCGCAGCCACCCCGCGTCGCAAACCCCGTTGACGAAGCGCCGCGCTCAGGGTCACCAGCACACGGGCGCCGCTCGCTCCCAGCGGGTGGCCCAGGGCGCAGGCGCCACCGTGCACATTGACCTTGTGATGGGGAATATTGCATCCGGCCATCGCCAGCATGGTGACCATGGCGAAGGCTTCGTTGATCTCGAACAGGTCGACCTCCTCCACCGACCAGTCGAGTTTGGCCAGCAGACGAGAGATGGCGCCGATAGGCGCCGAAGTAAACTCCGCCGGCAACGCGGCATGGCTCTGATAACCCACGATCCGGGCCAGCACCGGGATCTGGCGCGTTCGCGCCAGCTCGGGCGCCATCAGGATCAAGGCGGCGGCCCCATCGGAAATGGAACTGGCGTTGGCCGCCGTGATGGTTCCCTCCTTGCCGAAGGCCGGCTTGAGGGTGGGGATCTTGTCAGGTCGCCCTTTACCCGGCTGCTCGTCTTCGGCAAGCAACAACTGCTCGCCCCGATAGACGGGGGCCAGCTCGGCGGCAAAGAGTCCTTCCTGCTGGGCCTGACGCGCCCGTTGCAGCGAGGCAAGGGCAAATTCATCCATGGCCACCCGGGTCAGCCCCGCCTGATCGGCGCTGTGCTGGGCGTGGATCCCCATCAACTGGCCATCATAGGCATCCTGCAGCCCGTCGAGGAACAGGTGATCGAGCACGGTTTGATGTCCCATGCGAAAGCCGCTGCGCGCTTTGTCCAGCAGATAGGGGGCACGACTCATGCTCTCCATGCCGCCGGCCACCACGACCCGGTTATCCCCGAGCCGGATGCTGTCTGCGGCCAGCATCACCGCCTTCATGCCGGAGCCACACACCTTGTTGATGGTCGTGGCGGGGACCGCAAGAGGCAGACCAGCCTTGAGCGTCGCCTGCCTCGCCGGCGCCTGGCCGACACCGGCCCCGAGCACATTGCCAAGATACACCTCATCGACCTGCTCCGGGGACAAGCCACTCTGCACGAGGGCCGCCTGAATGGCACAAGCCCCCAGCTCCGAGGCTGACACCTCTGCCAATGCCCCTTGAAAGGCTCCCATGGGCGTTCGTTTTGCCGCTACGATTGCAATATCCATTTGCTGCTCTCTCCTTGTTGGATGGTCCTAACATATGTGCTCTGGCGCTATGGAACAAGAGTTGCAGTGCAGTTTACGTTTAGGTAAGGTGCCCTCAGGATCGTTTGCCAAGATAGCCATATGAATAAAACCAAGGATGAGAGCCGGCGTTACAGCATCAGTGAGCTGGCCCGGGAATTTGATGTAACGACTCGCAGTATCCGCTTCTATGAAGATCAGGGCTTGCTTAACCCCGCCAGAGAGGGGCAGACCCGTATCTACAGCAAACAGGACAGGGTGCGCCTCAAACTCACTCTACGCGGTAAACGGCTGGGGTTCAGCCTGGCTGAGATCCGCGAACTGTTTGATCTCTATGATGCCGACAAGAGCAGCCGGACCCAGTTACAGACCATGCTCGAACTGGTGGCGGAGAGAAGGGAAACCTTGCAGCAGCAGATGGAAGACATTCGGGTCGTGCTGCTGGAGCTGGAGGCCGCTGAGCAACGCTGCAAACAGGCGCTGAACCAGATGAAATAACAAGAGCGTTCTCCTGAACACGCACTGGCAAGTGCCAACCGGGGAACCTCGGAAAGCAAAAAGCCACTCCTGAAAGTGGCTTTTTCTTCAACCGGACAGTTAGCGATTAAACGCGAACGAAGTCCAGGTGAACCAGCTTGTAACGTACCGGGTGACGCTGGATAGCTTTCACTTTTACGTTAACTTCTTCGCCGTTGATCACCAGAGTCAGTACGGACTCATAGAATTCCGGCTTTTCTTGAGCCAGGATGAATTTCTTGTGGTCAACAGTGATGGACTGAGCTTCTTTACCTGCGCCGTAAACGATGGCAGGAACTTGGTCAGCATGACGCAGGCGGCGGCTCGCACCTTTCCCCAGGTCAGAACGGACTTCAGCTTGGAATACGAAAGACATAGTAAGTATCTCTTTTAGATGAATGTATGGTGTTGACTGCGACCGGTCAGCACCTCGCAAAACGAGCGCGAATACTACCACGGGCCAATATCGGATACAAGGCGCGCACTTCTTTATTTAATTGCCCTCTTCCAGCCTGGCAAACTGCTGTTGACGCTGGCCCGGGCTCAGGGCATCAAACTGCGCCAACGTCTCGGCGCGGGGGCAATAGAGCGCATCCCCGGTCTTGACCCGAATGCCGTTGCTCAGTCGGGAGCGATTGTCCGCCGCCAGCGCCAACAGGTAGCTGTAAGTGTCCGCCCCGATGCGATTGGCGAGCTGATTGGCGATACGCCACAGGGTCTCACCAGCAGCCACCCTGTGGCACAGAGCCCGCCCCTCCCCAGCCGCCGGTTCGAGTTCCGTCAGCTCATCATATTGATAGGAAGGCGGTGACATCCCTTCGGCCAACACCATGCCGGCTCCTGCCATCGTCCGGACGTTCATCCCCAGTTGTGCCAGCAGAGGCTCAGCCCCCTCGTCCCACCCGCGCAGCGCTCGTTCATTGCGCGCCAGCTCCGGCATGCGGAACTCGGCGATAAAGGGAATCAGGGCATCATCCTCACGCGGTGACGCAGCCACCAGAGTGGCGGCAGGCGCCGTGGTCACGCCCTGATTGGGGGCAACCCCGTAGGCCATTTCGTCGATGCGCCTGAGCCTCGCCAGATAGGCTTTGGAGAGTTCAGCCTCCCCTTCGAACAGATCGAACGGCGGCACCAGCCTGGCAGGAAAGAGGATCTGCCAGCGCCCGTTTTTCTGCCTTTGCGCCAGCGGCGGAAACTGGTTGCCATGCCAGGCCACGAACATGGCGGGGGGGGTGCGCCCCAGCGGATAATATTCCGGGTTCAACTGTACCCAGGTTTGTTCGGCAATAGGTTGGTAACCGCTGATCACCACCTGCGCCACACTCAACCAGATCCCCAGCATCCTGCCTCCCAGACTGGTTTGGCAACGGGGCGGCCAACCCTGACCCTCCCCTTGTCAACGACATATATCATCTTGTTAATTCAGACAAATAGCAGCTTAGCACTGGGCGATGGCGTTTAGCACCCGTTTATCGGAGACCGGATAGGGGGTCCCCAGATTCTGGGCAAAGAACGACACCCGCAGCTCCTCGATCATCCAGCGGATGTTGGCCACCTCGGTGGGCACCAGCTGGGATTTGGGGATCTTGGCCAGCAGCGCCTTGTATTCCGACTCCACGCTGTGCACCTTGAGCATGTAGACCCGATCCCGGTTGGGATCGATGGCCAGCTTCTCCAGGCGCCGCTCGATGGCACGCAGGTAGCGCAAGAGATCCGGCAGCCGCTGCCAGCCGGTCTCGGTGACAAAGCCCTTGTGGATGAGGTTGCCGAGCTGCTGCTGGATGTCGGACATGGCAAAGGCGGTGTCGAGCTGCATCTTGCCCTTGAGCCGTTTCTTGATCTCATGGGAGAGGGTCAGCACGGCTTCCACCTGTTTGGCTACCTCCACTACGGCGTCGTTGAGCTCGGCGCGGACATACTCCTTGAGCGCCTCGAAACCGGCCTCGTCCCAGGCCATTCCGCCGTGCTGCTCAATCAACTTGTCGCAGCCGCAGGCGATGCAGTCATCGATAAGCTCCGCCACCTTGCCAAACGGATTGAAGTAGAGCCCGAGTTTGGCCTTGTTGGGCAGCTTCTCCTGCAGATACTTGATGGGAGATGGCACGTTGAGCAGCACCAGACGGCGCTGACCGGCCCACATCAGCTGCTGTTGCACCACCTGGCTCTCCACCAGCTGGATGGCGACCGAATCCTTCTGATCCACTAACGCCGGATAGGCCTTCACCTCGAAACCGCTGCGCTTTTGGCTGTACTCCTTCGGCAGCTCGCCAAAGCTCCAGAGGGTGAGGCCGGACTGCTCGATGTCGTCGTCCGCCACTTGCGACAAGGTCTCCTGCACCTTGCCGCGCAGGGACTCTTTCAATGCCTCCAGGTCTTTGCCTTCCGCCACCTTCTTGTGCTTGTCGTCCACGACCCGGAAGGTGAGTTTCAGGTGATCGGGAACCGCGGTCCAATCCCAGGATTCGCGGGGCACGGCCACGCCGGTCATGCGCCGCAGCTGGCGCTCCATCTCATCCAGCAGCGGCCCCTGCTCGGGGTTGATGCTGGCGAGCAGGGCATCGGCATAGTTGGGGGCCGGTACGAAGTTCTTGCGCATCGGCTTTGGCATCGACTTGATAAGGGCCACCAAGAGCTCGTGACGCAGCCCCGGGATCAGCCACTCGAACCCTTTCACCTCCACCTGGTTCAAGAGCGGCAGCGGGATATGCAGGGTCACGCCATCGGCGGCCTCCCCCGGTTCGAACTGGTAAGTCAGTTTGAGCTTGAGGCGCCCTTGCTGCCAGAAGTTGGGGTAGTCGAGATCGCTGATGTGGGCCGCATCCCCCTTCATCAGCATCTCTTTTTCGAAGTTGAGCAGCTCGGCGTCCTGCTTCTGCGCCTCTTTCCACCACTTGTCGAAGTGGCGGCTTGATATCACCTCCTCCGGCAGGCGAGCATCGTAGAAGCGGAACAAGTCCTCGTCATCCACCAGAATGTCGCGCCGACGGGATTTGTGCTCCAGCGCCTCCACCTCCGCCAGCAGCTTGCGGTTGTCACTGAAGAAACGATGGCGAGTCTCGAAATCCCCCTCCACCAGGGCGCGGCGGATAAACAGCTCGCGGCACAGGGCCGGATCGATGCGGCTGAAGTTGATGGTGCGCTCGGCAACCAGGGTCAGGCCGTAGAGGGTCACCTTCTCCTTGGCCATGACGGCGCCGTTTTTCTTCGACCAGTGGGGATCGCTGTGGTGCAGCTTGATGAGGTGGCCCGCCAGCGGCTCCACCCACTCGGGTTCAATCCTGGCGTTGATGCGGGCGTAGAGGCGCGAGGTCTCCACCAGCTCGGCGGCCATCACCCACTTGGGCGGCTTCTTGAACAAACCCGAGGCCGGGAACAGATGGAAGCGGCCATTGCGGGCGCCGAGAAACTCCGGCTTCTCCAGATCCTTGTTGCCAATATGGCTGAGCAGGCCCGTTAGCAGGGCGCAGTGCACCGTCTTGAAATCCGCCGGCTCCTGGTTGGCTTTAAAACCCAACTCTTTCACCGTCTGGCGCAGCTGGAAGTGGATGTCCTGCCACTCGCGCACTCGCAGGTAGGAGAGAAACTCCTTCTGGCACATGCGACGGAACGGATTGCTGCCAAGGGCATCCTGCTGCTCTTTCAGGTAGTTCCACAGATTGACGAAGGCGAGGAAGTCGGAATCCTTGTCTTCAAAGCGTCTGTGCTGCTCGTCGGCGGCCTGCTTTTTCTCCATGGGCCGCTCGCGGGGATCCTGAATGCTGAGGGCGGCGGTGATCACCATCACCTCGCTCAAACAGCCGATTTGCGCCGCGCTGATCACCATTTTCGCCAGACGCGGATCAAGGGGGATACGCGAAAGCTGGCGACCTGTCTCGGTCAGTTGCAGCTTGGCCTCGCGATCGCCCGTGGCAGGCAGCTCGCGCACCGCCTCCAGCTCTTTGAGCAGGGTCAGGCCATCCTTGATATGGCGCGACTCCGGCGGCTCGACGAAGGGGAAGGCCTCCATGTTGCCAAGGCCGAGCGCCAGCATCTGCAGGATGACGGACGCCAGGTTGGTGCGCAGGATCTCGGGATCGGTAAAAGCCGGACGGCCGTTGAAATCCTCCTCCGAGTAGAGGCGGATACAGATGCCGTCCGCTACCCGGCCGCAACGCCCTTTACGCTGGTTGGCGCTGGCCTGGGAGACCGGCTCGATCGGCAGGCGCTGCACCTTGGTGCGCCAGGAGTAACGGCTGATGCGGGCGGTCCCCGGATCGATCACGTAACGAATGCCAGGCACGGTGAGAGAGGTCTCCGCCACGTTGGTGGCGAGCACGATGCGCCGCCCAGCGTGGGGCTGGAATACCTTGTTCTGCTCGACGTTGGAGAGGCGGGCGTAGAGCGGCAGCACCTCAGTGTCGCGCAAGTTGAGCTTGCGCAGGGCATCGGCGGTATCGCGGATCTCCCGCTCGCCGTTCATGAAGATGAGGATGTCCCCCAGCCCTTCGCGGGCCAGCTCTTCGACTGCATCGAAGATCCCCTGCAGTTCGTCGCGCTCCTCCAGCCCCTCACTCTTGTCACTGACGAGGGGGCGGTAGCGTACTTCTACCGGGTAGGTGCGGCCGGAGACCTCGATCACCGGCGCCTTGTTGAAGTGGCGGGAGAAACGCTGCGGGTCTATGGTGGCCGAGGTGATGATGACCTTGAGGTCGGGGCGCCTCGGCAGCAGTTGCTTCAAGTAACCCAGGATGAAGTCGATGTTGAGGCTGCGCTCGTGGGCCTCGTCGATGATGATGGTGTCGTACTGGGTCAGCATCCGGTCATTCTGGATCTCGGCCAGCAGGATACCGTCGGTCATCAGCTTGATGTGGGTCTGCTCGCTCACCTGATCGGTAAAGCGCACCTTGTAGCCCACGTAGTGACCGAGCTCGGACTCCATCTCCTCGGCGATGCGCGCCGCCACGGTGCGAGCAGCAAGACGCCGCGGCTGGGTGTGGCCAATAAAGCCTTTCACCCCGCGCCCGAGGGCGAGACAGATCTTGGGGATCTGGGTCGTTTTGCCCGAGCCGGTTTCCCCCGCGATGATCACCACCTGATGCTCTTGAATCGCCTTGGCGATTTCCGCCTGCTTCTGGCTGACCGGCAGATTGTCCGGATAAGTGACCCTGGGGACGCCCGCCAGACGGGATTGATAGCGCGCCTCGGCCACATCCAGATCGGCGGCAATGGTCTCGAGCACGGCGGCCTGCTTGGCTTCCGGCAGCTTCTTGGCCCCGTGCAGACGGCTGGAGAGACGGCGGGCGTCGAGGTTCATGCAGGCAGATAGACGGCGGCGCAGCGCCTCGATAGAGAGAGACAAGGTACGAATTCCTTAAAAGAGTGCCCATCAAGGGCCATATCGATAGCTGGGGGTGATCCTAAAGAGCGGGAATGAGTGGTGCAAGCCTTTCAGTATCTGGCGTTAATGGTTCAAGGCTAACTGCCCAAAAATGGCCGCAAGCCAAGGGCAATCCATATCAGAGACAAAAAAGCAGGCCAGCGGCCTGCTTTTGAGATAGTCACGTGTAGCGGCTTAGCCGTGCGCATGATGAACGAAGCAGGTTGTCAGCTGGGCATGGATAGCCTGCATCACGTTGTGGCGGTTGATCACCCCCACCAGATGCCCATCCTCCACCACCGGATAGATCTTGGGTTTTTGCCCCATCATCATCTCCGCCAGCGCCAGAATGCTGGTATCCGGCCCCACCGTCAGCACCTCCTTGCGCATCACATCCTTGACCTGGGCCACCTGCTCGCAGTGATAGGCCTCCCTGAGCATGACGGCGATGCAATCCTGTTCGGAGATCCAGCCGATCAGGTGTCCCTTGTCATCAACAACCGGCCCCCCCAGCTGGTGGCTGTTCAAGAATTTCTCCACAGCCGCTTGCACCATCATGTCCGCCTTGAAGGTGATCGGCCTGTTTTGCATATAATCCCTGGCTTTTAGCGATTCCATATCCATTCCCCCAATCGGCGCCTTGCGCGCAGATACCGGCACTATGCACGGCTTATACCAAGCATAGCCCGCTCACCACAGTATGGTCTTGTCGCCACCTTGTACCAAGGCAGCATTACATCACATATAAGAGTCAGAATTATATTTGTCAGAAAGAGGGGCGCTCGCCCAGCAACCACTGGCAGACCCGGGTTACGCCGGGAGGCGGGTTGCCTGGGCGGGCAAGCAGGGCGTATTCGTGATCCGTCTCCAGCACGGGGGCGAAGGGGGCCACCAAGGCGCCGCTCTCCAGCTCCTCGGCCACTATGGTGGGATCCCCGAGAGAGAGGCCAAACCCTTGCAGCGCGGCGTTCATCGCCAAGTCCAGGGTGTCGAACAGCTGCCCCCCCTGGGACTGCCAGGGGATGTCGAGGAAGGCGGCAAACCAGTTGCGCCAGTCCCGCCGATCGACGCTGGCATGGATCAGGGGGAGCAAGGGGAGCTCCTCCAGGGAGCGCTCGAACAGGCGGTGCTTGGCGGCGAAGGTCGGGGCGCAGACCGGGGTCAGCCGCTCCCGGAACAGGGGCTGGCTGTTGGGATAGCGCCCCAGGCAGGGCTGGTAGACGATGGCGAGATCGAACGGCTCCCGGGAGAAGTCGATGCCGTGGTGGTGGCTGCCGCGTACCTCCACCGCCTCCCCCTCGAACGCCTGCAGCCGCCGCAGCACCCAGCGGCTGGCGCAGGAGGGCACCTTGATGCTGATGGCCTGCTCGTGGGGCAGGGCCTGCAGCGCGCTGAGCCCCTCCCCCATGCGCACCAGCCCCTCCCGGATGAAGGGCAGCAGGCGCTCGGCGGCCGGAGTCAGGGTCAGGCTGCGGGTGCCGCGCACGAACAGCAAGTGCCCCAGGCGCGCCTCCAGCTGGGCGATCTGCTTGCTCACGGCCCCCTGGCTGACGCACAGCTCGTCGGCGGCCAGGGTGAAGCTCAGGTGACGGGCGGCGCACTCGAAGACCTGCAAACCGTAGAGGGGCAGCTGGGTGCGCGGCGGGGTGAACAACATGACAAGCCTCCATGCTTGAGAAAAACTCATGCATACCATGCCGAATAATCCGTTGTCCGGCAAGCGCCCCGGGGGCTAAAACAGGGGCTCATTCCCACACTCAGGTGACGGCGCCATGTCTTCCCCCCAGGTTCTCAGCAAACTGCCCCAGGTGGGCACCACCATCTTCACCGTGATCGGGGATCTGGCCGCCCGCCACCCCAGCATCAACCTCTCCCAGGGGGCGCCGAGCTTCCCCTGCGATCCCGAGCTCATCCGGGTGACCCACGAGGCCATGCTGGCCGGCGAGAACCAGTACGCCCCCATGACCGGGCTGCCCGCCCTGCGCGAGCAGCTGGTGGCCAAGATTGCGACCAGCTATGGCCACCACTATGACGCCGGCGAGGAGATCACCATCACCGCCAGCGCCAGCGAGGCCCTGTTCTGTGCCATCACCGCCCTGGTTCACCCCGGTGACGAGGTGATCATGTTCGAGCCGGCGTTCGACAGCTACCGCCCCATGATCCAGCTGCAGGGGGCCACCCCCGTGGTGATCGCCCTCAAGGCGCCGGACTTTGCCATCCCCTGGGAGGAGGTGGCCGCCCGCATCACCCCACGCACCCGCATGATAGTGCTCAACACCCCCCACAACCCGACCGGCACCGTCTGGCAGGCGGCGGATCAGGAGCACCTCGCCCGCCTGGTGCGCGGTACCGACATCCTGATCCTCTCGGACGAGGTGTATGAGCACGTGGTGTTCGACGGCGCCCTGCACCAGAGCGTCATCCGTTACCCGGAGCTGGTGGAGCGCTCGGTCGCCGTCTTCTCCTTCGGCAAGACCTTCCACGTCACCGGCTGGCGCGTGGGCTACTGCGTGGCCCCCCGTTCCCTGATGGAGGAGATCCGCAAGGTGCACCAGTTCGCCATGTTCGCCGCCGACACCCCCATGCAGTACGGCTTCGCCCACCTGTTGCAGCAACCGACCCACTATCAGGGGCTGGCGGCCTTCTACCAGCGCAAGCGCGACTTGCTGACCTCGGCCCTGGCAGAGTCGCGTCTGACCCTGCTCCCCTCCGCCGGCAGCTTCTTCATGCTGGCCAGTTACGAGCGCATCAGCGACGAGTCCGACAGCCTGTTCGTGCAGCGGCTGATCCGCGATCACGGGGTCGCCACCATCCCCGTCTCCGCCTTCTATCACGACGGCACAGATCAACGGGTCATCCGCCTCTCCTTCTCCAAGGATGACGACACCCTGCTGGCCGGCGCCGAGCGCCTGTGCCGCGTCTAGGAGGCCACATGGAGAACGTACGCGTCGCCGTGCTGCAGATGGTCTCCGGGGATGACCTCGACCACAACCTGACCCAGGCCGAGGCGCTGCTGCGCCAGGCGGCGGCCGAGGGGGCCGAGTTCGCCCAGTTGCCCGAGTACTTCTACCTGATGCCAGAAGATGAGCGGGCACGGGTCGCCCTGGCCGCCCCCGTCGGCGATCACCCCCTGCTGGCCTGGGTACAGGGGCTGGCCCGGGAACTCGGGATCTGGATCCTGGCCGGCACCCTGCCACTGGCCAGCCACGAGCCCGGCAAGATGCACAACAGCAGCCTGCTCGTCGACCCCGAGGGCCGCCTGGCCTGCCGCTACGACAAGCTGCATCTGTTTGGCTTTTGCACCGGGCAGGAGCAGTATGACGAGGCCGCGACCATGACCCCGGGGGAGACGGTAGTGAGCCATCCCCTGCCCTGGGGACTGCTGCGCCTCGGGATCTGCTACGACCTGCGCTTCCCGGAGCTGTTCCGGCTGGGGCCGGCCCCCGACGTCATCGCCCTGCCCGCCGCCTTCACCCACACCACGGGGCTCGCGCACTGGGAACTGCTGCTGCGGTCCCGGGCGGTGGAGAACCTGGCCTTCGTGCTGGCCTCGGCCCAGGGGGGACACCACCCCGGCGGGCGCCGCACCTTCGGCCACAGCATGATCATCGACCCCTGGGGCCGGGTACTGGCCCGGGTCGAGGAGGGTCAGGGCATGGCCATCGCCACCCTGGATCTGGCAGCCCAGCGCACGGTGCGCAGCCAGCTACCGGCCCTCGCCCATCGCAAGATAGCCGTCGGCCCCTAGGCCGACACTCGTTACGACCATCGACACGACGCCACACTCAAGGGACTGACTATGAAACTCAACACCGCAATGATGCTGGTGGCCCTGGCCACCACAGGCCAGGCCGCCGCCAAACCCCTGGTGATCGCCACCGACGCCACCTATCCCCCCTTCGAAATGGTCGACAGCAGCGGCAAGCTCGGCGGCTTCGAGGTCGAGCTGGCCTACGCCCTGTGCGAGGCCATGAAGACCGAGTGCGAGGTGATCAACCAGCCCTGGGATGCCCTGCTCCCCGGCCTGCAGGTGCGCAAGTACGACGCCATCATGTCCTCCATGAACATCACCGACGAGCGGCGCCAGAAGGTGGACTTCAGCCAGGTCTACTACATGATGCAGAACCGCTTCGTGGGGCGCAGCGACAAGGCCGCCGACTTCGCCGACGAGCCGGCGCACTTCAAGGACAAGGTGATCGCGGTGCAGGAGGGCACGCCCCAGGACAACTTCGTCACCGCCCGCTACGGCGACGTGGCCAAGATCAAGCGCTACGTCAACGCCCAGTCCCCCATGCTGGATCTGCAGTCCGGTCGCGCCGACTACACCTTCGGCAACATGGTGCAGTTGAAGGTGGGCTTCCTCGACAAGGAGATGGGCAAGCAGTTCGCCTTCGTCGGTCCCCAGTTCAACGGCACCCAGGACAAGATCCTGGGCGAGGGGGTGGCGGTGGCGCTGCGCAAGCACGACGACCAGCTCAAGAGCCAGTTCGATGCCGCCATCGAGAGCGTCAAGGCCGACGGCACCTTCGAGCAACTGCTCAAGAAGTACCAGCTCGAAGATCTGCTCTAAGCGCTCAACTGGCGGACCCTAGGCCACAACTTGCCATGCCGGTCGGGCAACCCGACTGGCATGGTCTTTTTGGGAGTGCTCACCGCCCCTCAATGCCGTGGCAAGCGCAAGACATGCCCGCAGGCAACATTCGCCGTTGCAGATGGTCAGGACGCCCTGCCTGCCGACACTCCCAAGTACCTCCCCCATTTTCCCCCTGCCGATTAAACCAGCGGACAATTCCCCCAAGCTTCGCTCTGGCGGCACTATGGTTTACCATGCAGGCAATTGTGGTGCCTGGCACCGCCCACCTTGGCGCCAGGCGCCGCCGTCACCGGATACCCCATCTCGAACAACATGAGCAAGACAGCGCACCCGGGCAGCGAGCCCACCTTTTACTTCCACGATTACGAAACCTTCGGCATCAGTCCGGCCAAGGACAGACCGGCGCAGTTTGCCGGCATTCGCACCGATGCGGATTTCAACCTCATCGGCGAGCCGCTGGTGATTTATTGCAAGCCACCGGCGGACTATCTGCCGCAACCCGAGGCTTGTCTGGTGACCGGCATCACGCCGCAAAAGGCGATGAAGGATGGGCTCTGCGAGGCGGACTTCATCCGCCAGATCCACGAGCAGTTTGCCACCCCGGGCACCTGCGTGTTGGGCTACAACAGCATCCGTTTCGATGACGAGGTGACCCGCTACACCCTCTATCGCAACTTCTACGACCCCTATGCCTACAGCTGGCAGAACGGCAACTCCCGCTGGGACATCCTCGACATGCTGCGGGCCTGCTACGCCCTGCGCCCGGAGGGGATCGAGTGGGCCTTTGATGAAGAGGGCAAACCGAGTTTTCGGCTCGAAAAGCTGACGGTGGCCAACGGCGTGGCCCACGCCAATGCCCACGACGCGCTCTCCGACGTCCTGGCCACCATCGAGATGGCCAAACTGGTTAAAAAGGCCCAGCCCAAGCTGTTTAGCTACCTGTTTGACCTTCGCAACAAGAACAAGGTCAAGGCCCTCATCGATGTGGTAACCATGAAGCCGCTGGTCCATGTCTCTGGCATGTTCTCCCCCTGGCAGGGCTGCGTGAGCTGGGTATCGCCGCTCGCCTGGCACCCCACTAACCAGAACGCGGTGATCATGGTGGATCTGACCCGCGATCCGACTCCACTCATCGAGCTGTCGAGCGAGGAGATCCGCGAACGGCTCTACACCAAAAAAGAGGAGCTGGGGGATCTGGCCGGCATTCCGGTCAAGCTGGTGCACATTAACAAGTGCCCTGTGCTGGCACCGGCAGCCACCCTGACGGCAGAGCGCGCCGACCAGCTTGGCATCGATCGGGAGCAGTGCCGCAAGAGCCTGGATCTGCTGCGCGCCCACCCCGAGGTGCGGGAAAAGCTGGTGGAGGTGTTCAATCAGGAATTTGCCGGCAGCACCGACAAGGATCCGGATACCCAGCTCTACGCCGGTTTCTTCGGCCATGGCGACAAATCCACCATGGATCTGGTGCGCGCCACCCCGCCGGATCTGCTGGGGGAACGGGAATTCGCCTTCAGCGACGCCCGCCTGCCGGAGATGCTGTTCCGCTACCGCGCCCGCAACTGGCCCCATACCTTGAGCGAGGCGGAACAGAAGCGCTGGCGTCTGCACTGCAGCGACTACTTCAACCATCATCTGCCTGATTACGCCCCTCGCCTCGAAGCGCTGGCAGAACAAAATCAGGGTAACGAACGGAACTTTGCGATTCTCAAGAGTCTCTATCGCTATCTGGAAGAGTTATGAGTTGTGAGTGATTTCACATAAATCTCCCCCACGGTTCCCCTTCATCGCGCAATAATGACGAAGGGGAATTTTCCTCAAGTACCAATATCTTGTGAACGTCTCGCCATGATGGTGAGACCCGGTCAACCGGATACCTGTCTGCCTATGCCTTCTTTGCGCGCGCTGTCTGGATTACTGGCTCTGCTGCCCCTGTTTGCCCAGGGCGCCTATCGCTTCGAGATGCCGGACTACCTTGCCCGACTGCCGGAGCAGACCTACCAAATCGTGGCCCACAGCTTCAACACCCTCTACGAGAAGACCGATTTTACCCCCCAGATCACCAACAGCTACTTCAACGACTCCCCCCTCTACAAGTTTGTCGGGGTACCGCTGGCCATCAGCGCCCACTCGGGCTTCCAGCTGGAGGTGTTCGGGCAGGCCTACAACCGCGCCTCCCAGGCCTATGTGCACCTGAGTGAGGACATGTCCCTCTATCGGGTGATGCGCGTGGATCTTATCGGCAACCCCAACGATCAGCTGGCCATCGGCTTTGGTCTCGGCGTGCCATTAAGCTCGCAACTGACCCTCAAGGCCATCGTCTCCAACAACGATATTCCGGGCTATGGCTCCGCCAATTACGCCGTCGGTTTTGAGTGGCATTACTGACCCCATTGAAAATCTCATAGAAAAATCAGGCTCCTCACGGAGCCTGATTTGTTTGTCACTGCGTCTTGATCAGAGGTAGCGGATCACTCGCCCCTCGCCCCCTTGCAGGGTGATCGAGGTGCCAACCGGCTGTTCATCCCAAAAATCCACTCCGCCTTCTGGCAGCAAAAACTCCTGGGGCAGTGCCTCCCAGTTGAACAGGCAGAGCAAAGTCCCGCCACCTGGCAGGCTCACCTCGCCGCAGGCAAAGTCCATCGCCTCGAAACGGGCGGAAGGGGCGCGGGCCGCACACAGAGCCAGCAACCGCTTGAGCTGCGCCCCCTGCGCCTCGTCAAGATCCTGCAGCCTGTCTCCCGCCAGCATCATGCCGCCGCTTGCCACCAGCGCCGCCAGATGGAAGTGGTAATCGGTGGCGCTGGCCTGCTGACTCGGCAGATCCCGCAGGCAAATGCAGTCGGGATCCAGCGCCCACAGCCGATCGTTTTGCCAGGCACGGCAAAATGCCTCGCGGGCTATCTGGCGAAAACGGGGGCCGTGGCGCTCCACGTCATCGCTCACCCGCATGCCGTGCACCAGCCCCAGGCTCGGCCAGATGGGGGCGTTGCAGCCGAGCAGGAAGGCCCCCTCGCCCGCCCCGCGCAAGATGGCGGCCATGCCGCGCCGATAGGCCTCGACCCGGGTGGCGGACGGGTCGTGGAACTGGCCGCCGTGAATGGCGCCCCAGAAGTTCGCATCGAGCTTGAAGTAGTGGATGCCCCACTGCTCGCGCAGGGTACGAAACACCCGTTCGAGATGGTCCTGCACTTCGGGATGGGTGCCGTCCAGCACATACCAGGGAGTGCAGCGCCAGCCGCCGTAGGTGACCCGCTCGGAAGGCAGCGGCAAGCCGTCATCTCCTTTCACGAACCAGTCGGGGTGATCCTGAAAGACCTGCGAGGTGGGCTCGGCGATAAAGGGGGCGACCCAGAGGGCGGGCTCGCAGCCGGCGGCGCGGATCTCTGCCGCCAGCGTCGCCACCCCTTGCTCGAATTTCGCGGAAGGGGTGAGCCAGTCCCCCATTTTGGCCTGATAGCCATCGTCTATCTGCACGTAGCGCAGGGCCGGGAAGCGCTCGGCGCGCACCGCCAGGTTCTCGCGAATATCGGCGGCGCTCACATCGCTGTAGTAGTGATACCAGGAGCACCAGCCGCTGGGGCGAGTGGTTACCTGGTCGATCAACGAGCCATGCTCAGCCTCGATCAGAGTCGCCAGCTCGGCCAGCAGATCCTCACGCTCCGGCCCTTCCAGGCAAATCAGCGCCTCGCTCTGCCAGTGCTGGCCGGCAGGCAGCAGACGATCCTCGCAGTTCATCAGGATCTGCAGGCGACCATCGGGATAGAGGCGAAACTCGCCGCCAAAGCGGTGGCAGCTGGCGAAGGCGAGCAGCAGCCAGCCCTTGCCGTGCTCTACCAGCAGCAGGTTGTGCACAGTGTGAAAGCCTTCGTCACCCGTGATGCGATAGACGCTGGCATCGGGGCAACGCCCCACCGACTGTGGCGATTGCCAGCTGCCCATGGTCTGGGCCAGCATCTGGAACCCCTCCCCATAGATGGAGACATCGGGCGAGAGGCCGAGCTTGCCGTCAAACAGCACCCAGCGCCCCACCGGGGTATCGTCACGCCCCGTGTTGTCGAGGCGCACCCGACAAAGGGGGCCATCCCATTGGCGGGTTTGCAACAAGTGCGCGGGCAGATCATTATCGGTCGCCAGCTGGCGGATACGGGACAAGAGGGATGTCATCACTACTCCTTGTAGTTCGAAAAGGGTTCTATCAGACAATTTTCAAAAACGAAACTTCAATTAAATCAGCTTCAAACGAACTGATTTCAGCTGTTATTGTTTTAATGCCGCGACCCGGCCTCTCTGGTAAACTGCGCTTTTCTTCACAGTTACCAAGAAGGGGCTCACGTGATCGCGCAACGTGCCTTGCTATACCTTCGTGACTTTATGGTCATCGTCGCCTGCCTGCTGGCAGGCAAAACCGTGGCAGCCATCCTGCCCTTCGCCTTCCCCGGCAGCATCATCGGCATGCTGCTGCTGTTCGTGCTGCTCTCGCTGCAACTGGTGAAGTTGCAGTGGGTCGAGCTCGGCGCCGGTCTGCTGCTGCGCCATATGGGGGTCCTGTTCGTGCCGGTTGCCGTGGGCCTGGTGGCCTGGCTGGAACCCCTGCGCCAATCCCTGGGCCTCATCATGCTTTGCATCGTGGTGGGCATAGTGCTGATCCTCGGCACCGTCGGGCACCTTTACCAGAGGATGAACAAATGATCTTCTGGCTCGCCATTCCCCTGACCCTGGCGCTCTATTTTGCCACCCGGGCGCTCCATCGCCGTCTGCCCTGGCCCATCATCAATCCGGTGCTGGTGCCCACCACCGTCATCATCGGCCTGCTGCTCTGGCTTGACCTGCCCCTTGAGCAGTACGAAAGCGGCACCCGCCCCATCACGGCGCTGCTGGAGCCCGCCGTGGTGGCGCTGGCCCTGCCGCTCTATCAGCAGGCACGCCAGATCCGGGCCAGGCTCAAGCCCATCCTAGTCTGCACCCTGGCCTCGGTATTGATCTCGGTATGTACTACCTTGCTGATCGGTCATTTTATGGGCGCCGACCCGGCACTACTTGCGTCCCTGATCACAAAATCCATCACCACGCCGCTGGCCATGAGCGTGAGCCAGTCCCTCGGCGGCATTCCCGCCATCGCCGCAGCCGTGGTGGTGGTGGTCGGGATCATCGGTGCCCTGATTGGTTATCCGCTGCTCAAGCTGATGCGGGTCACTGACCCCGAGGCCCAGGGGCTGGCTGTGGGCGCCTGTGCCCACGCCATCGGCACCGCCACCTCCGCCGAACAGGGCATAGTCCAGGGGGCCTTCTCGTCGCTCGCCATGGTGGTGTGCGGCATTCTCACCGCTGCCGTCGCGCCACTCCTGTTCACCCTCTATCACTGGCTGAGCTAAGCCTTCGTCAGGCGGGCCTACCGGCCCGCCCGTGCGACCTGCCGCACAATTTGCACAAGACAAACGTTTCCATTACTATCCCGCTCAGTTTGCCCGTCAGGGCGTGAGCAAGCTCACACAATTCACCGAGCTTGCTCCCTACAATGGCCCCCCAATTGGCCTTTGAGGACACACTATGCATCCCCGTTTTGCCAAGCCACTCGATACCCTGCCCGCCCCGCTCAAAGCGGCGCTGCTGCCCATGCTCGACCCTGCCGACGGCAGTGCGTTCAATGCCCGTTTTACCTCGGATCAGGTCGCTACCCTGAAAGCCGCCAGCGGCCTTGATGATCGCGCCCTGCGCCTGGTTCTGCTGCCGCTGGCCGCCGCCTGCTCGGTCGCCCCCATCTCCAAGTTTTTTGTCGGCGCCATCGCCTGCGGCCTGAGCGGCACCTGGTATTTCGGCGCCAACATGGAGTTTGCAGGCCAGGGGCTGTTCCACTCGGTACATGCTGAACAGTCCGCCATCTCCAATGCCTGGCTGGGTGGTGAGACCGGGATCTCTGAAATCACCGTCAACTACACCCCCTGCGGCCACTGCCGCCAGTTCATGAACGAGCTGAGCACCGCCAAGACCCTGCAGGTTTCCCTGCCCGATGATCTCAGTGCCCTGCAATCCTTCCTGCCCCACTCCTTCGGGCCGGCAGATCTCGACATCACAGATGCCCTGATGAGCCCGCAGTCCCACGACGAGCTGGCCCTGGAGAGTGAAGATCCCCTCTGGCAGGCTGCTCTGGCCGCCGCTCGCCAAAGCTATGCGCCCTACAGCCAGGGTTATGCCGCGGTGGCGCTGCAATTTGCCGATGGCCGCCTCTTCTGTGGCCGCTACGCCGAGAACGCCGCCTTCAACCCCAGCCTGCCGCCGATGCAGATGGCCTGCGCCCATGCGGTGCTGAACGGCGCAGATCTCGCCACCATCCGTCGCGCCGTGCTGCTGGAGAGCAAAAACGGCCAGATCAGCCAGCGCGATGCTGCCCAGTCCACCCTCAAGGCACTGGGATCGGTGGAGCTGGAGTACCTGGCTGTCTAACCGGCCACTTTGCCTCTCTATCGCCAAGGCCCCCGCATCCCGGATGCGGGGGCCTTTTTTATCTGGATCCGCCCCCTTTGATACTCAACGAACTCCGTTGCCTCTCATGTCCGGAGTTCAACTGAATCGCCGTCACGGCGGGTGTCGCACGCCTGTTCCGGCCACTTGCAAGTGACGCCATGCAAAGGCGCCCAACCTGTCGCACTTAATGCCATAAAACCAATCATCAACAACATTGAAAACCAGTTAAATAAATGTAAATAGATATTTATGCCAATTATATCTTACCCAGTTGAATATACTGTGGCGGCTGATTAAGGTGGGGGCCTTATCAAGGCATCAGTCAAGGAAAGACGTATGGAGATAGTGGTACTCGGGGGTGGCGTCATTGGTGTAACCAGCGCCTGGTATCTGGCAAAAGCGGGCCATCAGGTGACCCTGCTGGAGCGGCGAGAGGGGGTGGCGCTTGAAACCAGCCACGCCAATGCCGGCCAGATCTCCCCCGGTTACGCTGCCCCCTGGGCGGCCCCCGGCATTCCCCTCAAGGCGGCCAAATGGATGCTGCAAAAGCATGCACCCTTCACGGTGCGCCCCACCGCCGACCCTTTCCAGCTGCGCTGGATGCTGAAGATGCTGGCCAACTGCACCCCGGCGGCCTATGCCACCAACAAGGGGCGCATGGTGCGCCTGGCCGAGTACAGCCGCGATTGCATGAAGGTGCTGCGCGATGAACTGGCACTCGACTACGAAGGACGCCAGCTCGGCACCCTGCAACTGTTTCGAAGCCAGACCCAGCTGGATGCCAGCAAACGCGACATCGAGGTGTTGGAAGAGTATGGCGTCCCCTACCAGTCGCTGGATGACAGCGGCTGCGAGGAGGCCGAACCGGCCCTGGCACGGGTGCGCGGCAAGATAGTGGGCGGCCTGCGTCTGCCTGGCGACGAGACCGGCGACTGCTTCCGCTTTACCAAGGCGCTGGCGCTGGAAGCGCAGAAACTCGGGGTCAAATTCATCTTCAACTGCGATATCGATGAGATTGAGGTCGCCCATGGCCGCGCCGTGGCAGTGCGCGCCGGTGAGCAACGATACCGTGCCGAGGCCATCGTCTGCGCCCTTGGCAGCTACGGCACTGGCTTCCTGCGTCCGCTGCTGCGCCCGCTCGGGCTGGAGCTGCCGGTCTATCCGGTCAAGGGCTACTCCCTCACCCTGCCGATGACCAATCCGGATGCGGCCCCCCGCAGCACAGTGCTGGATGAAACCTACAAGGTGGCCATTACCCGTTTTGACGAGCGGATCAGGGTCGGCGGCATGGCGGAGCTTTCGGGCTACAACCTGGTGCTCAACCCCAAACGCCACGACACCCTGGCCATGGTGGTGGGCGATCTCTTCCCCGAAGGGGGGGACATCAGCCGCGCCGAGTTCTGGACCGGGTTGCGCCCCATGACGCCGGACGGCACCCCGCTGGTGGGCCCAAGCCCCATCCCCGGGCTCTGGCTCAACACGGGCCACGGCACCCTGGGCTGGACCATGGCGGCAGGTTCTGGCCAACTGCTCTGCGATCTGATTAGCGGCAGTGCAACCGCCATCAGCGACGAAGGGCTGACCCTGGCTCGCTACGCCTGAGTCGCCCCAGACTCCATCGGCAGGCCACCTTATGCAGGTGGCCTGCCTGTTTTTTCACCCCCGCCTCTCCCCGCTTCTTTTCTGCGCCGCTTTTTCCGCCTCCCTACGGTGTTCACACCGCTGGATATTGCAGCGAACGACACAGAATATTGCGCAATTCGACTTGCGCCCGCCGCCACAATCCGTAATGTGGACAGACACATTTTTCGCAACTCGTATTTTGTAACCAGCTTGTAAATGGCCGGCGCCATACAAGGGGTCACGGGATCCACAACGCTTTATTAAGCAGCTATCCAGGGTAGGACATTATGAAAAAAGTAGGTTTGGTCGGTTGGCGTGGCATGGTGGGATCGGTTCTGATGAGCCGGATGCAGGAAGAGCAGGATTTCGCCCATATTCAACCTACCTTCTTCACCACTTCCCAGGCCGGTGAGGCCGCCCCCAACTTCGGCGTCGATGCCGGCACTCTGCAGGACGCCTTCGATATCGAAGCGCTGGCCAGGCAGGATATCATCATCACCGCTCAGGGCGGTGATTACACCAAGGATGTCTATCCGCGCCTGAAGGCCGCCGGCTGGCAGGGTTACTGGATTGACGCCGCCTCTTCCCTGCGCATGGAGCAGGACGCCGTCATCATTCTGGATCCGGTCAACGGTGACGTCATCGAGCAGGCGCTGAACGATGGCATCAAGACCTTCGTTGGTGGCAACTGCACCGTCAGCCTGATGCTGCTGGCCCTGGGCGGCCTGTTCAAGGCCGATTTGGTGGAGTGGGTGAGCGTGGCCACCTATCAGGCCGCCTCCGGTGGCGGTGCCCGCCACATGCGCGAGCTGGTGACCCAGATGGGGATCCTGCGCGACGAAGTGGCGGTAGAGCTGGCGGATCCCGCCTCCGCCATTCTCGATATCGAGCGCAAGATCACCGAGAAGACCCGTTCCGGCACCCTGCCGGTGGACAACTTCGGCGTGCCGCTGGCCGGCGGCCTCATCCCCTGGATCGACACCAAGCTCGACAACGGCCAGAGCCGTGAAGAGTGGAAGGGCCAGGCCGAGACCAACAAGATCCTGGGGATCCAGGATGCCGCCATCCCGGTGGATGGTCTGTGCGTGCGGATCGGCGCCCTGCGCTGCCACAGCCAGGCGTTCACCATCAAGCTGAAGAAGGATGTGCCGCTGGCAGAGATCGAATCCCTGCTGGCCGCCCACAACGACTGGGTCAAGGTGATCCCCAACGATCGCGACATCACCGCCCGCGAGCTGACCCCGGCTGCCGTCACCGGTACCCTCAGCATCCCGGTGGGTCGTCTGCGCAAACTCAACATGGGCCCCGAGTACCTGGCCGCCTTCACCGTGGGTGATCAGCTGCTGTGGGGCGCCGCCGAGCCCCTGCGCCGCATGCTGCGTATCCTGCTGGCCCGCTAATTCGCCGCGCCAATGCCAAAAGGGCGGGGAGCCACACTCCCCGCCCTTTTTTACGGTCCCTTGCTGGTGGCTCCTTTGTCCGTCACTCGCACCTGATGGCACAGGGCAAGCCACGCCCATTACGCCTTAGCGTTTCTGCCCCATCCCTGTGGGTGTATTCCAGTTCTGTTCCACCCACTCAACGCCAATGTCAGCACTGAATGTCACTACTGATGCCTGTGCCCACCCTGGCGAAGTAGTCAGGATCCAGGCCCGCACTTATGCCAGCACGATACGCTGGCAGCCGCTGTAGATCTCGGCGCGCCCCGGGCGACAGAACCCCACCAGGGTGAGACCGGTCTGCTCGGCCCGCGCCACCGCCAGTTCGGTGGCAGCCGAGATGGCGAGCAGGATCTCCACCCCGGCGCTGGCAGCCTTTTGCACCATCTCGAAGCTGGCGCGGCTAGTCACCAGGATGGCGCCATCGCGCCGGCCGGTGCGACACAGGTGGCCCACCAGCTTGTCGAGCGCAATATGGCGCCCCACGTCTTCGCGAATGGCGAGGATGTTGCCCGCCCCGTCCACATGGACGGCGGCGTGGGTGGCGCCGGTGCACTGCCCCAGCAACTGCAGGGGGCGCAGCCCATCCAGCACCTTGTCTATAAGGCCTATCGCAAAGCGCTGGCTGTCCGGCAAGGGTGGCAAGGTGCGCACCACCTGCTCCAGACTCTCGCTGCCACAGATGCCGCAACCGGTGCGTCCCGCCAAGGTGCGCCGCTTCTCTTTCAGGCGATAGATGCAGCGATTGGCCAGGGTGATGTGCAGCTCGATGCCCTGACAGCCATTGACCTGCTCGATGTCGTGAATGTCGTGCAGGCCGTCGATGATCCCCTCAGAGAGGGAGAAGCCGATGGCGAAATCTTCGAGATCGGCGGCCGAACACATCATCACGCTGTGGGCGATGCCGTTGTAGACCAGCGCCACCGGGGTTTCGCAAGGCAGCTGCATGGCGCTGTCGGTGGTCACCTCACGCCCCTGATAGTGCACCACCTCGCGCGGCGCTGTGCACCGGAACACGTCACTCTCTTGCCACATCTTGTTGCCGCCTTATTCGATGATCCTGGGATCCTTTGCCGAAATACCGAGCCGCTTCATTTTCGAGAGCAGGGTGGTGCGCTTCATGCCAAGACGCTGGGCCGCCCCCCGGGCACCGGCGACGATGCCGTTGCTCTCCTTGAGCGCCGCGATGATCGCCTCGCGCTCATCCTCCGGCCCCTGCCGGAACAGGGGGGCATCGGGCTCGTCATAAACCATGGTCTCAATCTTGTGATAGCCCTTGAGAGGCAGCAGCTCGTCGGGGGAGAGATTGAGCACCTGACCGCGGGTCATCACCACGGCCCGCTCTATGATGTTCTCCAACTCGCGAATATTGCCGTACCAGGGGAGCGACACCAGCATCTTCATGGCATCGGCCGGAATGGCGGTGATGGTGCGGCGCATCCGCTTGGCGATCTTCTTGATAAAGAAGTTGACCAAAAGCGGTATGTCTTCGCGCCGCTCGCGCAGGGGCGGCAGCTCGATGGGAAAGACGTTGAGCCGGTAGTAAAGGTCGCTTCGAAAGCGCTTATTCTTGACCATGGAGAGCAGATCGCAGTTGGTGGCCGCCACCAGCCGCACGTCCACGGCGATGGGGTTGCTGTTGCCCACTCGCTCCAGCTCGTGCTCTTGCAACACCCGCAACAGCTTGGGTTGCAGATCGATGGGCATGTCCCCCACCTCGTCGAGAAACAGGGTGCCCTTGTGGGCCCGCTCGAAGCGGCCGATACGCTGGGTCAGGGCGCCGGTGAAGGCTCCCTTCTCGTGGCCGAACAGATCGCTCTCGATAAGGCCGGTGGGAATGGCGGCGCAGTTCACCTTCACCATCTCCCGGCTGCTGCGGGCACTGAGTTGATGAATAGCCTGGGCGATCAGCTCCTTGCCGGTGCCCGTCTCCCCCAAAATCAACACGGTGCAGTCGCTCTCGGCCACCAGCCGCACCTTCTCCATTACGCTCGCCATCACGGGGCTCTGGTAGATGATGTGGGAGAACTCTCCCCGCACGGCGGGTTCGCCAATGCGAAGGGTCTTCTCTTTCGCGCCGTTGGTGTTGGAGATTTCCTGCTGCGACTGCACGTTGTTCATGGCGATCGCCGTGCGCGCCGCCACCTGTTCGAGCAGGGAAATGTCGATATCGACGAAGAAATCCACCTCCGGGTGAGAGAGGATCAACACTCCCAGCAGGTTGCCCCGATAACGCAGCGGCAAGATGCAGGAGCTGTTGGCCTCGGGGGGCAGGATCTGGGTGGCGAAACGGCAGTGGGCATTGCAGCCGTGGCCATGCTCGCGATAGATGAAATAGGGTTCGCTGTGACCCAGGGCCCCCTGCAGGCAGTTCTTTTCGAAACAAGAGTGGTCGATAATGCCGGGCTGCTCGCTCTGGCTTTCGTTCACCAGATAGCTCTTGAAGCTGTCGGAGGTGGCGTTGTATTCAGCAAGACAGAGGCTGCTGATGGCAAAATGGTGCTGCAGGATGGCAAACAGGCTTCTTGGCAGCTCGGCGATGCGCACCAGTTTGATCACCGCATTGGTTACGTCCACCAAAATTTTGCAGCTGTCGCGCTCAAGGCGCAGGGAGTGGGCCTGCTCCAGGGTGCGCTCCTTGTCCTGCACGTTCTCCAGCGCGATGGCGATGATGGCCGCCAGCTGGGTCAGTTTGGCCAGCACCTCCATGGGAAAGGCGCGAGCCTCGCGGCTGATGAACTCCACCCCGCCCAGGTGGCTGCGAGCGGTAGTGATGGGCAGTTGGCAGTAGGATTGCAGGTCATCATAGACGGGGGTGCTCGCCAACAGGGCGCAGCGGTTTTCAAAGCGGGCGGCGGGTAGAATGATCGCCTGCTCCCTGGAAAAGTGAAGGTCTGCCTTGCGGCAGACGAGGTGCCTTGGGCCCCTCTCCCCCATGTAGCAGAAGATGGCCTCCTCCCCCGTCCCCTGGTTGAGGATCAGGTTGACCCGGATCACGTCGTCGAAACAGACGTCTATCTTGTTGAGTTTCTTGATGAAGTCATCGAGCGTCACGGCCGACAGCAGGCTTTTTGAGAGCAGGAGGAAACCGTCATCCCAAATGGGGGAGATCTCGTCCAGCGGGATGGCACTCACATTCAGCATTACGGCCTCACATTGGATCAGTGTCAGTCACAGAGCCAGCCTGCCATGCCGTGGCATACTGATTCGCCATAGCGACCGGATATAACAACAAGGGGTCGCCCTCATGCTGCTGACAAATATTGAATGGCATGATGCTTTATCAAATGTTGCAATTCAAAACGGGCACGTAACGAACAATAACAAAAGATAACATCGTCAGCGTCGATATATTCAAAGCTGGCGTGCCATCATAATGAAGCAGCGGGTTCATTACAAATCAGGCTGAATATTTTCTCGCGCATTTGTCCACATTTAATCAAGCCCGCGATTAAATAACTGATAATTAATTCAAGAGTGCCGCCCGAATTATTTGACGCTGAGCAATCTGGCTCACTGGCACTGATCACCCTGGCCCTGCTGCCACTGCAGATGTCCGCTTTTCAGTCCACCCAGGATGAAGAGCGCCGAACAGCCCTGAAAGGCCATCAGCAGCCAGCTGGCGTTGTCGGCCAGCTCCTGCGCCACCGTCCGGTGCGTAAGGTAGACCAGTAAAGTGATCAGCCCCAGCAGCATGGTGTTGATCAAGGTGGTCGAGACGAAGGCGATCAGCCAGGCGATAGTGGTACTCAGCGCGGAAAATACCCCGCGCATGGCCAGCCGCGCCGCCATGAAACAGCCGAAAAAACCAAAGCCCAACAGAAATATCATCTCGTCTTGCCAGATATAACAGCCAATACCCAGCAATATTGCGACGAAATAGCCGCAAATATAAAAGATACCGAATAACCGGTTGATATCATGTTGCATGATCTCACCCATATTGAAATTTAACCAAGACAAGGGTGACCGACTCACAAGATGAGTCGGTCCCTTATTTTTTATCTCCCCGAAGAGAGTGGTTGCCAATTACCCTTTGGCGGCGCTGCGCAATTTTGCCTTGAGCGCGCTGTACTCGGTCTGGACGTAGACTTCCGCCTCGGCCTGATCCGCGATGCGCTCAATTTTCACCGCGCAGTACTTGTACTCCGGCGTGTAGGAGACGGGGTCCACGTGCTCGATGGTGAGCTCGTTGCAGGCCCCGATCCACCACTGGTAGGTCATGTAGACCACCCCGGCGTTGACCCGCTCGTTGTAGTTGGCCCGGGTAATGACCTTGCCGCGCCGCGACGAGATCCAGACCAGCGCCTGATCCTTCACCCCGAGTTTTTGGGCATCGCTCGGGTGGATCTGCACATAACCGGGCTCATCGGCCAGGGTCTGCAGCGCCGAGCAGTTGCCGGTCATGGAGCGGCAGGAGTAGTGGCCAACTTCGCGCACGGTGGAGAGCACCAGCGGATACTCGGCGCAGGGCTGCTCCAGCGGCGCGCGCCACTCGGCGGCAATCAGCTGACCCTTGCCGCTCGGGGTGCTGAACACATTGCCCTCGAACAGGGTACTGGTGCCCGGGTGATCCTCGGTTGGGCAGGGCCACTGCACGCACTTGAGATCCGCCATCTTGTCATAGCTGACCCCGGCGTAAAGCGGGCAGAGCGCGCGCAGCTCGTCCCAGATCTCTTCGGTGTTGTGGTACTCCATGGGATAACCCATGGCGGTGGCCATCAGCGAGAAGATGGCCCAGTCGGGTTTGACGTTCTCAAGGGGCGTCACCGCCTTGTAGAAACGCTGGAAGCCGCGATCCGCCGAGCTGTAGACCCCCTCGTGCTCGCCCCAGCTGGTGGCGGGCAAAATGACATCGGCCATCTCGGCCGTCTGGGTCATAAAGATATCCTGCACGATCACCAGCTCCATCCCCGCCAGGGTACGGCGGAACTGACCGAGGTCTGCCTCGGTCTGGGCCGGATCTTCCCCGAAGATGTAGAAGGCCTTGCACTTGCCCTCCTCCACCTTGTGGCCCAGCTCCGTCAGGCGATAGCCGGGCTTTTGGGAGAGCGACTCCACGCCCCACGCCCTGGCAAACTTGGCGCTGATCTCGGGGTCACTCACCGACTGATAACCCGGGAACTGGTGCGGCAGCATCCCCATGTCGCAGGTGCCCTGCACGTTGTTCTGACCGCGTACCGGCCCACAGCCGGTGCCACGGCGACCGAAGTTGCCGGTCAGCAGCGCAATACCCGCCAGCCCCTTGACCACGTCCACCGCCTGACCGTATTGAGTCACCCCCATGCCCCACAGGATCATGGAAGCAGGCGATGCGGCATAGGTGCGAATGGCGGCGCGGATATCCGCGGCTTTCAGGCCGGTGATCCCCTCCACGTATTCCGGGGTGTACTTGGCCACCGTGGCC
This sequence comes from Aeromonas sp. S18(2024), assembly GCF_041402525.1. Taxonomy (NCBI): domain Bacteria; kingdom Pseudomonadati; phylum Pseudomonadota; class Gammaproteobacteria; order Aeromonadales; family Aeromonadaceae; genus Aeromonas; species Aeromonas sp. S18(2024). The sequence continues at coordinate 139,067 of NZ_JBGLQV010000003.1, forward strand.
TTGAAGGTGTCGAACCCTTCGGTGTAGTTGGCGACGAACTCCTTGTTGTAAAGCCCTTCGTTAATCAACACGTTGGCGAAGGCGTTGACCAGCGCCATATTGGAACCGTTTTTGAGCGGCAGCCACTGATCGGCGATGCGGGCGGTCTCCACCATGCGCGGATCACACACAATCACCTTGGCCCCGTTTGCCTTCGCCTTGAGGATATGGCGGGCAACGATGGGGTGAGAGTCAGCAGCGTTGTACCCAAACACCAGCAGGCATTGGGTCTCTTGAATTTCGGGAATGGCGTTGCTCATGGCGCCGTTGCCTACAGTTGTCTCCAGACCGGAGACTGAGGGTGCGTGTCACACCCTCGCGCAGTGGTCGACGTTGTTCGTTCCAAGCACGGCGCGGGCAAATTTCTGCATCACATAGTTGGCTTCATTGCCGGGGCCACGGGCAGAGCCGGTGGTCATGATGGCGTCCGGGCCATATTTCGCCTTGATGGCAGAGAGGCGGCTGCTGGCAAACTCGATGGCTTCGTCCCAGGAGACGGCTTCGAGCTTGCCACCACGCTCGCGGCGGATCATCGGGCTCTTGAGACGGGGGGTCAGCAGGTTGGTGTCGTTCAAGAAATCCCAACCGTAATAGCCCTTGAGGCAGAGCTGCCCCTCGTTGGTCCGGCCGTTGGCGCCTTCAGCCCCCACCACCTTGTCGTTTTCAACCAGCAGGTTGATCTTGCAACCGGTGCCGCAATAGGGGCACACGGTAATGACTTTTTTCATGACTCACACTCTTTTATTAACGAAAAATGTTCGGTAAAGCCCGCTCAGACCTGCGCCGGGACATGGCCTGCCAGCAGCGCCTCGGCACTGGCCAGCTGCTTTTGCCGGTTCAGGGTCTCAAGGCTCTCCGGGGTGACCAGTCGCAGCGCCTGGGTCGGGCACACCTCGACACAGGCCGGGCCCGCCTCGCGGTGCTGGCAGAGATCGCACTTGAGCGCCTGCGCCTTGGTCTGCGGCCGCTTGAAGAGCGAATCGGCCGTGGGGGTCACCTCTTTCACCACCACCGCCATGGCGCCGTAAGGACAGGCCACCACGCAGGACTTGCAGCCGATGCAGCGCGCCTGCAGCACCTTGACGCAGCCATCCTCGCTGACGATGGCGTTGTTCGGGCAGGCCATGGCACAGGGCTTGTCTTCACACTGACGGCAGAGCACCGGCGTGGTCACCTTGCTGCCCACGATCACCTTCAGGCGCGGCTGAAAATGGCTGTCTTTGGAGACCAGATGTCCATCCTCGATGGCAAGATGCAGGCCGCCCTCCCGCGCAAGGGTCCCGCTGCAAGACCCTGACTGGTGTGAAACGGCGCACGCCACCTCACAGGTACGACACCCAATACAGAGACCGGGATCGGCAATCACGAAGCTGTTCATAGAGAGGGATCCTAAATGGTTCGTTACACCCGACCGCCCTCACCCACCAGGCAGGCGACAACGCGGTCTGCCCCCACAAAGCATTTATCAGACCAACACGGACGGATGGCCCACCATAAAATCACAAACCTATGAAAATAAAGAGGTAATCTGGATGATAAACATGGCATTTGCCGTAACTGACGAGGGTGACGAAGGGGCCAGCTCCCTGCTCGACATGACAAAAGTGACGAGGTCGACACTGGGTGTCTACATACTTAGTTCGATAATCGGGAGGAAAAACTACGTAGACCAGAATGAACAAGAATGCGAGACAGAACTTCTTTACTGATGGGTTTGTTGATCTGGAGCTAGTTTTTGACACCACCGACTTCTGTTTTTTATCCGACCAGTTACTATGACTCACTTGACAATCATATTAATTGGTGGTGCGTCATGAATATGAAAAGTAGAGCATCGTCAGTTACAAACTAGGAGTTCGTCACTAGATGGCTGATTTACCTTGTTCACTAACAAATATTGATTCTTTCCAGCAAGTTTTAGATTTTTAAAAAATTTTCTATGTTGATTGCCAACTTGAATGTTTTATCTAAAAAATAATTATAAATTAACTTAACAATGGAGCGTTTATTTTGAGTAATAAGAAATTAGAAAAAATGACAATATATAAAGCCAAGGACTCGGTTAAAAGTTTTTCATTTATTTTCGATGTGACAACAGAATCATTACCAAAATTTAAATACAAATACAAAAGTATTGATATTGAATTCATAATAAAATATAGCGAGGTTGGTGGCATTAATAAAACTGATGCAGACTATCCGTGGATGACAATGGTTAATGGTTTAGATGAAGCCTTCGATTTTAAATTTTCCACCACAAATAAAACGCCCTCTGCAGTATTAGGTATAAAAATATCAAGCAGTACCATCAAGACTAAATTCTTTTTACTTACTTTTGGAATGCATACATCAAGGTTTATAAATCTTGACTATCTAGTTAGTGACTTTGGAATCAAAGTCGCAATGAATATCTGTGATCAAAACAATTTGAGAAAAGTGAATACAACAACACACTCAACAATATCAACCATGACGGATCGCCAAGCAAGCAAAGGGGCCAGTTTAGATATATTTGATATCAATGATGAAAAAGAATTTTTCCGCGCAATATCAGGACTAACTTATGATAACTACCCATATATAAAATCATTTTCCGGTAAAAATTCAATCACAATTAGCCTCAAAAATAGCGTGTTAGTAAGTAAAGATGATTTAATTGAAATTCTATTGAGCCTAGATAGCGCCTATTATTCTGATTTATACAAGGAAAAATTTCCTACATACGGTAGATTAGATTATGTTAGCGATACAGATAAAATTGAGCAACTTGACTCAATATTGTTTCAGTGTTTAAAAGAAAAACAACTTTCAAACATTCACTTATCTCCTAATAGCATAGAACCAGACGACATTGAACATTACACATATGAGGACCCTGATAGTATCCCAGACACAATAAGATTTGAGACATTAAATACACATGACTTATTGGATTCACATGCACCCTTCAATATAAAGTCCTCTATCAATACAATAAAAGGTTGGCGAATATATTCAGTAACAGCCACTGATAATATATCAAGCACAAGAGCATATGACTGCTTGAATTTTGAAATTGAATCCAATGGTATAACTTTTATTTTAAGCGCTGGAACTTGGCGCAGTGTCAACTCTGACTTCAAAATAAACATTGAAAAATACATTTCTGAAAAAATAAGTGAAAAAAATGATAATTACTTACCAAGTAATATATCCATTTATTGCCAAGTGGAAGAAAATGGGGTAACAAAAAATAGATATAGAGAAGATGTTTATAATTCATACGTTGCTGCTAATGATAAAGATATTTATTTATTTGATAAAGCGAAAATAAAAATAGCTGGTAACAAACAATATGAAATATGTGACCTATTTCACTCAAAAAAAGAGTTTATCCATGTGAAAGTATTAAAAAATGGAACAAACTCACTAAGTCATCTCTTTCTTCAGGCCAGATTTTACACTGATGCCTTTATTAAAGACTATGAAACGCGGTTATCTATGCGAAATTTTATCAAAACCAATCATAACCTAGAGAATGAAAATAAAAATAAATCATTATTTCTATCTTTAATACCTGAAAAACGCCAAGACCTTCATGCTTCAAGCTACTCTGTCGTACTATGTATTCTTACCTTTAATACAAATTACAACATTAACAACCTTCCATTTATGATTAAATACGAATTAGCAAAAACACACAAATATTTAATTGATGAGAGAGGTGTCGAGTTATCATATGCAATTAGATTAGTTAATAAAAAACCTAGTGCGAGCTAATTTTTAGCCTGTAAACATGAGCGACCTTAGTGCCGTAGCCGTAGGGTGCAATAAGCGCAGCGCATTGCACCGCTTTAAGCTCTTTTGATAAGTGGTGCAATTCACTTCGTTCATTGCACCCTACCCTTATCTCCCATTTCGCAATCAGTCCCACGTGCTGACCCCTTCCTATTGAGACTCCCTGTGTCGATCACTGCTTTTTCCCTTCGTCACAAGTGACGAACGTCACAGTTCGACATCTACCAGCCTTCTTGCTGCGCTCTCACCTAAAAATAAATTTATTTAAAAACATAAGCTTATAGTGATAATTCACGCCAAATCCATATTGGCCCGCATTTTGCCACCCAGCGCCTACTCCATTCCTTCGCGACACGACAAGGTAGGCTATGAACCGCTTCGTTATCGCTGACCCCAAGCTTTGTATCGGCTGTGGCACCTGTATGGCGGCCTGCAGCGAGGTACACAAGGCGCAAGGTTTGCAACAAGCCCCCCGTTTAACCGTTATGCGACACGAACAGGCGACCATGCCGGTTCAGTGCCGTCACTGTGACGATGCCCCCTGCAGCAAGGTGTGTCCGGTCGAGGCAATTCGCCAGACCGGCGATTGCGTGCAACTCAACGAGTCGCTCTGCATCGGCTGCAACCTTTGCGCCGTGGCCTGCCCCTTTGGCGCCATCCAGAGCGGCGGTAGCCGTCCGGTGGCCGTGGCCACCAGTTACGACACCTATATCCCCTGCTCCATCCGCTCCAGCAACCCCTCCACCTCCGCCGGCCTGCGCTGCTTTGGCGAGGATCTGCTGAGCTGGGAGCCGGGCGTGCGCAGCATCGCCGTCAAGTGCGACCTCTGTGAATTTCGCACCGACGGCCCGGCCTGTGTCGGTGCCTGCCCCTCCCAGGCGCTGAAGCTGGTCAATGACGGCGACACCGAACGCGCCGCACTTATCCGTCGCCAACAAGCGGCCGACACCAACCCGCAAGGGGCCTCTGCCTTCTCGGCGCCCGCCACGGCGATCCCTGCATCCGATTTATCCACCACAGAGGGAGCGTGCTGATGTTGTCCCCCCTTGTTATGGCCACGCTCCTGCTCTTTTTGCTGGGCGCCGCCGTCGGTTTGCTCCTGCAAAAGCTGCCCGCACTGGCTAACCGCCTCAACAGTGGCCTTGCCCTGCTGGGCTCGCTCGCGGGCCTGGTCGCCGCCATCCAGATCTTTGCTCAAGGCGCCCCCGTCGACGGCCAGCTCTGGCTGCTGGGCTCGGTTCATCTCGACATGCTTGCCGCGCTGATGCTGCTGGTGATCAGTACAGTCGGCATCGCAGTCGCCCTCTACTCCTTTGCCTATATTCGCGAGTATCAGGGCAAGGGGGATGTGGCCATCGGCGCGCTGATGAACCTCTTCCTGTTCGCCATGGTGGGCATGGTGCTGGCCGACAACGCGCTCGGTTTCTTGCTCTGCTACGAGCTGGTGACCCTCACCACCTACTGGCTGGTCAAGACCAATCCGGATGCTGCCAAACAGAGCCGTCTCTATCTGGTGATGAACCATATCGGCATGGCGCTGGTGCTGGTCGCCTTCTGGCTGCTCTGCCGCGAAAGCGGCTCGCTGGAGTTCGCCGCGCTGCGCGAGCACCATCTGGCGGGCGGATTGGCCTCCCTGGTGTTCCTGCTCAGCTTCTGCGGTTTTGGCCTGCGCGCCGGTTTCGTGCCGCTGCACGGCTGGCTGCCGGTGGCCGAGCCCGTCGCGCCGTCCCATATCTCGGCGCTGATGTCCGGCGTGATGGTCAAGCTGGGTCTCTTTGGCATCTTGCGGGTCAGCATCGATTTTCTCGGCGCCAGCCAGCTCTGGTGGGGCTATGTGGTGCTGATCTTCGGTGCCTGCTCGGCAGTGCTCGGGGTGCTGTTTGCGCTGGCCGAGCATGACCTCAAGCGGCTGCTCGCCTACCACACGGTGGAGAACATCGGCATCATCCTGATGGGGATGGGGATCGGCATGATCGGCATCGCCAACCAGCAACCGGCACTGGTGGTGCTGGGGCTGCTCGGCGCGCTTTATCACCTGCTCAACCACGCCATCTTCAAGAGCCTGCTCTTTATGGGCACCGGCTCTGTGATGTTCCGCCTGCACACCCGCGACATGGACAAGATGGGGGGGCTGGCCAAGCTGATGCCCTGGACTGCGCTGGCGTTCCTCATCGGTGCCATGGCCATCTCGGCGCTGCCGCCGCTGAACGGCTTTGTCAGCGAGTGGTTTATCTACCAGTCGCTGCTCTCCATGACCAAACTCGGCACCTCTGTCGTCGCGCCGCTCGCGGTAGTGATGCTGGCGGTAACCGGCGCCATGGCGGTGATGTGTTTCGTCAAGGTGTATGGCATCTGCTTCTGCGGCGCACCTCGCAGCGAACACGCGAGCCACGCCCGCGAAGTGCCGGGCGCCATGGTGGCTGGCACCCTGCTGCTGGCCGCGGTCTGTCTGGTGCTGGGTCTGGGCGCCCCCTGGATTGCCCCCCATATCGCCAGCTATGGCCAAGCCTTGGTAAGCGACCAGATGAACGTGGCCACTGGAGCGACCCTGCTGCCGCTGGATAGCAGCCAGGCGATCCTCTCCCCGCCCGTTATCGCCATCACCCTGCTGGGGTTGTTCCTCATTCCGCTGCTGGTACTGGCCATCTTCAAGGGGCCCAAGCTCGGTCGTCGTCACGCCGGCACGCCGTGGGCCTGTGGTTACGCCTATGAGGAGCGCATGAGCCTCACCTCTGGCGGTGTCACTCACACCTTGCGCCAACTCTGCGCGCCGCTCTATCGCAAGCAGCCGCAGCTCGATCTGGCCAGCGCCCTGCACGGGGTGAGCGATACCCCCGGCAACACCGGCTGGCTGCTGCACGCCATTGTGCTGGCGCTCTTTATCCTGATGGCTGTAGGAGTCTGATATGCCTGTTCTTGAAATGCCGAGCTGGGGCATGGTTGCCCTCGCCCTGACCCAAGCCATCGCCATGCTGGCGCTGGCGCCGCTCGCCACCGGTTTCAACCGGGTGCTGCGGGCCAAGATGCACTCCCGTCAGGGGCCGGGCCTGCTGCAGGATTACCGGGATATCGCCAAGCTCCTGCGTCGCCAAGAGGTGACCCCCGAGCCTGCCGGCATCATCTTCAACCTGATGCCTGCGCTGCTGATCGCCGCTCTCTTGCTGGTAGGGATGGCGCTGCCGACCCTCACTCACGAGTCCCCCTTTCCCATCGCCGGGGATCTCATCACCGATATTTATCTGTTCGCCATCTTCCGCTTCTTCTTCTCTTTGGCAGGTCTGGACAGCGGCAGCATGTTTGCAGGGATCGGCGCCCGCCGCGAGCTGACCCTCGGCATTCTGGTGGAGCCCATTCTGGTGCTCGCCTGCTTCATCATGGCGATGATGGTGGGCAGCTCGGATCTGGGCAATATCAGCAGCTATGTGGCGACCCAGCCGCTGGCCGCGCCGGTTGCCACCCTCTTGGCTGGCGCTGCCTGCGCCTTCGCGGTGTTTGTCGAGATGGGCAAGCTGCCCTTTGACTGCACCGAAGCCGAGCAGGAGTTGCAGGAGGGGCCACTCACCGAGTACTCCGGTGCGGGGCTGGCCCTGCTCAAGCTCAGCATGGGCCTCAAGCAACTGGTGGTGGTGCAGCTCTTTCTGGTGATTTTCCTGCCCTTCGGCAAGGCGGCCAACTGGAGTCTGCCTGCGCTCATCGGCGCGGCGCTGATCCTCGCCTGCAAGCTGCTGGTGGCCTTTTTGCTGGCTGGCATCATCGAAAACGCCATGGCCCGCACCCAGTTCGTGCGCACCCACAAGCTCACCCGCTACGGCTTGGGGCTGGCCCTGCTGGCGCTGCTCGCCTATCTGGTCGGGATCTGAGCCATGCCCGCCAGCACAGCAACTTTTTCCGATTTCATCATTTGTGAATGCTCATTCCCGAACATTAAAGTGAGAACTGCATGACCATCGCCATTTCGGATCGCATCGGCTGCGACTACATCCAGCAGGTGCGAGCACAACTGCCCCACGCCATCGTCGACGAGGAGTGGCAAACCGCCGATCAGGCCACCATTACCGTCAAGCCCACCAGTCTGGTCGAGACCGCCAGCCTGATCTTCCATCAGCTGGGGGGCTGGCTTCCGCTCTCCTTTGCCAATGACGAGCGCAGCCTCAACGGCCACTTCGCCGTCTACCACGTCTTCTCCATGGAGGGCGACACCAAGTGCTGGATCACCGTCAAGGTGCTGGTAGATGCCGATACCCAGGAGTACCCCTCCATCACCCCGACCATTCCGGCGGCGGTGTGGGGCGAGCGGGAGATCCGCGACATGTACGGCCTGCGCGCCATCGGCCTGCCGGACGAACGCCGTCTGGTACTGCCGGATGACTGGCCGGAGGATATCCACCCGCTGCGCAAGGATGCCATGGATTATCGCCAGCGCCCGATGCCCACCACCGACACCGAGACCTACCCCTTCGTCAACGAGCTCGGCAGTGATGCCAACCGCATCGTGCCGGTCGGCCCGCTGCACATCACCTCCGATGAACCGGGGCACTTTCGTCTGTTCGTCGATGGCGAAGACATCATCGATGCCGACTACCGCCTCTTCTATGTCCATCGCGGCATGGAGAAGCTGGCGGAAACCCGCATGGGCTACAACGAAGTGGCGTTTCTGACCGACCGGGTCTGCGGCATCTGCGGTTTTACCCACAGTGTCGCCTACACCACCTCGGTGGAGAACGCCATGGGCATTGTGGTGCCCGAGCGGGCCAAGATGATCCGCGCCGTGCTGCTGGAGGTGGAGCGCCTGCACAGCCATATCCTCAACATCGGTCTGTCGAGCCACTTCACCGGTTTCGACACCGGCTTCATGCAGTTCTTCCGGGTGCGGGAAAAATCCATGACCCTGGCCGAGCTGCTGACCGGCGCCCGCAAGACCTATGGCCTCAACCTGATTGGCGGGGTGCGCCGCGACATCTTCAAGGAAGATCGCATCAAGGGTGCCCAGCTGGTGCGGGAGCTCCGTGATGAGCTCAAACCCTTGGTGGCCATGCTGCTGGATACCGCCAACATCTCCTCCCGCCTCATCGGTATCGGCAAGCTCGACCCGCAGATTGCCCGCGATTTCAGCTGCGTCGGCCCCATGGTGCGGGCGAGCGGCTTCAAGCGCGACGTGCGCCGGGTCCACGACTTTGCCGGCTACCGCGAGCTGCCGATGGAGATCCAGACCAAGGCGGGTTGCGATGTGCAATCCCGGGTGCTGGTGCGCATCCACGAGCTCTACGACTCCCTCGACATGATTGAGTTTGGTCTTGAGCACCTGCCGGAGGGGCCACTTTTGACCGAAGGGTTCACCTACCAGCCGGGCAAGTTTGCGCTGGGCTTTACCGAAGCGCCGCGCGGCGAGAACGTCCACTGGAGCATGACGGGGGATAACCAGAAGCTGTTCCGCTGGCGCTGCCGCGCCGCCACCTACGCCAACTGGCCTGCTCTGCGCTACATGCTGCGCGGCAATACCGTGGCGGATGCGCCGCTCATCATCGGCAGTCTGGATCCCTGCTACTCCTGTACCGATCGGGTCACCCTGGTCGACCCCAGGAAGGGCAAATCCACCGTGGTCTCCTACAAGGAGATCGAGCGCTACGGCATCGATCGCAAAAACTCTCCGCTGAAATAAGGGGTCATCATGATCAAGCTGTTCAAGACCATCCTCAAGGCTGGCACCCCGACCGCCAAGTACCCCTTCGCCCCTATTGATGTGAACCGGGATTTTCGCGGCAAACCGAAATATCAGGCGGATCAGTGCATCGCCTGCGCCGCCTGCACCAAGGCCTGCCCGGCCAACGCGCTGGTGATGGAAGTGGACATGGAGACCGGCGAACGGCGCTGGGAGATCTCCATGGCCCGCTGCATCTTCTGCGGCCGTTGCGAGGAGGTCTGCCCGACCCACGCCATCGCCCTCTCACCCGAGTTCGAGCTGGCGGTAACCAACAAGGCCGACCTTTATGAGGAGGCCCGCTTCGCGCTGGCCCCCTGCACCCTGTGCGGCACCTACTTTGCCCCGAGCAAGCTGGTGGCGCTGGTGGAGGACACCCTAAAGCAGGCAGGCACGCCGCTGGCGCCCCCGGAAAGGCTGCACCATTGCCCCGACTGCAAACGAAAACAGAGCATGCTGAGCCAGCCTGACTCTGCCCTGATCACACCGATAGCCACACCGATAGCTGCACAAAAGGAGTTGATGTGATGAGCAAGATCAAAGGCATAGAACCGGTTGTCGGCCATGCCCATACCCGCGCCGTGCCGCTGGCACAGGATCCCGAGATCACCAAACTCAAGAAGACCCTGCTCAAGGACATTCGCCGCTCGGCCTATGTCTACCGGGTCGATTGCGGCGGCTGCAACGCCTGCGAGATCGAGATCTTCGCCACCATCACCCCGCTGTTCGATGCCGAGCGCTTCGGCATCAAGGTGGTCGCCTCCCCGCGCCACGCCGACATCCTGCTCTTTACCGGCGCGGTGACCCGGGCGATGCGGGTGCCAGCCCTGCGCGCCTACGAGGCGGCGCCCGATCCCAAGATCTGCATCGCCTACGGCGCCTGTGGCTGTGACGGTGGCATCTTCCACGACCTCTACTGCGTCTGGGGCGGCACCGACAAGATCGTGCCGGTGGACGTCTATATCCCGGGCTGCCCCCCCACACCGGCGGCCACCATCTACGGCTTTGCCGTGGCGCTCGGCCTGCTGGAACAGAAACTCAAAGCCACCAGCCACGAGGTGCAACCGGGTGAGCGGGTCGAGCTGCGTCACACCGGCATCCCCAACGAAATCCGGGTGATGATCGAGCGCGAAGCGCGCCGCATGGCAGGTTACCGGCAGGGACGGATCATCGCCGACGAATTCATGGCCCTGCTCGAAGGGGCAACCCAGCAGGATGTGGATCTGCGCATCCAGAGCTACCTCGATCAGCACGACGATCCGCGCCTGGCGGAGATCGTCAACAACCTCGCAAACGCCTGCCTCAACCGGGCGGCCGGCAAGGGAGAGGCGGTGCATGGCTGACCAGGTTTCCTTCTATCGCCTCTCGCGCAAGTTCGTCGACGAGCAGTTCGACGTGCCGGAAGAAGCCAGGGAGGTGATCTACTACAGCCTCGCCATCGGCCACCACCTCGGCATCGTCGATTGCCTGCGAGCAGACCTGGTCTGCTCGCTGACCGGTTATCGCGACTGGGTAGCCAAGCTGCCAGAGGGGAGCGAGGCGCGCCGCAAGATGGAGGGGTTTCTCACCTTTGGCGAGATCACCATCTATCGCGAGCACTGCCATATGCTGGCCTGCGCCTTCGATCGACTGCGCAAAGCCGAAGGCGTGCTCGATGAGCAGGAGCTGGGCTGGACCAATACCTTTATGGATCAGCTCACCGCCCTCTTTAACGCCCCCCATATGTACCTGATGGTAAGGAGCCGCTGATGGGCTGCAATCTCGTGTTGACCGTGGGCAATGCCATGATGGGGGACGACGGTGCCGGCCCCTATCTCGCCGACAAGCTGCAGGCCACCCCCCTGCCCGGCTGGACTCATATCGACGGCGGCATCGCGCCGGAAAATGTGGTCCATAAGGTGCGGGAGCTGCAACCGGAGCGGGTGGTGCTGGTGGATGCCGCCGAGATCGGCGAGAAGGCGGGGACCCTGCAGGTGATCCCCCCCGATACCATCGCCGAGATGTTTATCTTCTCGACCCACAATATGCCGCTCAATTTCCTGATCGACGAGCTCAAGACCTTTGTGCCCGAGGTGATCTTTGTCGGGGTGCAACCGGCCATCGTCGCCTTCTCCTTCCCGATGACCGGGATGGTGAGCGGCGCCATGGATTATTTGCATCAGCATCTTGATTGCGCCCGGGATAGCGGTTTGTTAATAAATCAACTGGCTCAGTGGAATATGGCTCAGGATACCATCTGAATATTTAACGGAGTGTTAAAAGACACCTGTCACAATATTTAATCAATGCCCGATGTTAAATGAATGACATCGGGCTAATTGTCCTATTTTTGATATAAAACAATTCAATCTGAAATTTGCAAAATATTGTCTCACCACGACCAGAAAAGCATTGCCAGCACGTACAGATTGGCACAAAATGGCGGCCGACGCGGAAGTTGATGGGGTCTGGTGGCCCCCTCGGTCTTCAAAACCGATGTGAGCCGAGAAGGCTCTGGCAGGTTCGATTCCTGCCTCTTCCGCCACTTTCATATATTAAAATCATATATTAGGTAAATCGAATCAACACCGCTTGCCAATATCATTCCGGGCAGCTTCAATTTGACCACCCATTAATTTGTCAGAATATGTCGCATCATTAATATTCTGAATCATTTGGCTGCGTCAATATATCCATCTTGCTTGGTTCCCTATCGGTGAAGCGTGTGTATCCCAGCCACGCACTCTTCGGGGGACTCCCATGCTAGACCATGCTTTGACTCATGCCGCCTTCGACGATCCGTTACCACGTCATCAGCAGTCGACCCATCGCCTGCCCCAGGTGGAGCAACTGCTGCAGCAAGCCTTCCTCGTCCCCCATATCGCCTGCTTAAGCCGGCCGCTGGTGACCAGGGTGGTGCGCGATACTTTGAGCGAAGTGCGCCAGAGCGAGGCATTTCGCCAGCACGGGGTGACCCCCGCCCACCTCGAGGCACTCATTGCCAAACGCTGCCAGCAGCAAGTGCGCCGGCGCCAGACCCGGGTGATCAACGCCACCGGCACCCTGGTGCATACCAATCTGGGGCGCTCGCCACTCAGTCACGAGCTGTGGGATGAGGTGCGCGACCTCAACACCGGCTACAACAATCTCGAACTGGATCTCGCCACCGGCAAGCGCGGCGGGCGCAAAGGGCTGATAGCCACTTTGCTCACCTGCCTCACCCAGGCCGAGGATTCGCTGGTGGTCAACAACAACGCCGCCTCCCTCTTTTTGCTGTTGCAAGAAGTGGCCCGCGGGCGCGAGGTGATCGTCTCCCGCGGCGAGCAGATCCAGATTGGCGGCGGCTTTCGCATCCCCGATATTCTGGCGCTCTCCGGCGCCAAGCTGGTGGAGGTGGGCACCACCAATATCACGACGGCCAGGGATTACCTCGACGCCATCACCGATGAGACGGCCATGGTGCTGATGGTGCACAGATCGAATTTCGCCATTCGCGGCTTTACCGAATCCCCCGATATCGGCGAGCTGGCCCGCGCCCTGCCGGATCATGTGGTGCTGGCGGTGGATCAGGGCTCGGGCTTGACCACGGAGGAGTTTGCGCCGGATGAAACCCCGGTGCGTCAATACCTCAAGGCGGGGGCGGATCTGGTCTGCTACTCCGGCGACAAGCTGATGGGCGGGCCCCAGTGCGGCATCATCAGCGGCCGGGCAGACCTTATCAAGCGGCTGGAAAAACACCCCATGATGCGTACCTTCCGCCCGAGTCGCATCATCCACTCCCTGCTGGAACGCCTGCTCATCCACAAGCTCAACAAGTCCCCCCTTGGCGAGGGCATAGCCCAACGGACTTTAAGCAACCCGGCCGCTATGCAGGCTAGAGCCGACCAGCTGATGGCCGCCCTGCCCGATTGTTTTGACGCCCTGCCCGCCCAGCTGGTGGTGGGGGGCGGCACCCTGCCGGACGAGTTCTACCCCGCCCCTGCACTGGCCTGCCGGGATCCCCGTCCGGCCCAGCAGCTGCTCGATGCCCTGCGGGAACTCCCGGTGCCGGTGATTGCCACCGTGCGCCAGCAGAAGGTGCTGCTCAATATGGCCACCCTGCTCGAAGAGGACATGGCCCCCCTGATTGCCCAGCTGGCCGACCTGCTCACTCCTGCACCACGGGAGTCCTGATCCCATGACCTCCTATCGCGCCGTTATCGGTCTTGCCGGCCACGTGGATCACGGCAAGACCCAGCTTATCAAGGCCCTCACCGGCATCACCACGGCCCGCACCCACGAACAGGCCATCGGCATGACCCAGGATCTCGGTTTTGCCCATTTTGACGATGGCCAGGGCAACACCATTGGCGTTATCGATGTGCCGGGCCATGAGCGTTATATCCGCAACATGGTGGCGGGGCTCTGGAGCCTGGATCTGGTGCTGCTGGTGATCGCCGCCGACGAGGGGTGGATGCCGATGACCGGCGAACACCTGCGCCTGCTCAAGGCCATGGGGGTGCCACGCCTTGTTGTCTGTATCAACAAGTGCGATCTGGTGAGCGCCGATGAACTGGCGCTGCTGGAAGAGCACCTGCTGGAGCAGGTGATGGACGAGAGCGGCATGGTGCCCGATATCGTCAGCGTCAGCGCCAAAACCGGTGAGCATATCGACGCCCTGCACGCCACCATCCTGCGCCAGCTTGCCGATCTGCCAGCATCGCACGCGGCTCACGATCAGGATGCCCCGCGACTGTATGTAGACCGGGTCTTTACCGCCAGCGGCACCGGTACCGTGCTTACCGGCACCCTGCAGCAGGGCAGCCTCAAGGTGGGAGACAAGCTGCGCCTCTACCCCGCCGATCGGGAGGTGCAGATCCGTTCCCTGCAGGCCTATCACCAAAACCTTGATGAGATCGGCGCCGTCTGCCGGGTGGCGGTGGGCCTTAAAAAGGTGCCCCACAAGGAGGTGGCCCGTGGTCACTGCCTTACCCGCGCCGATGGCCAGTGCGAGGCGGCCACCCATCTTATCGTACGACTTGCAGAGGTTGGCACCGGCATCCGGGAGCAGCGCGCCCCTCTGCACAACAAAGAGGTGGAAGTGGCTCTCGGCAGCTGGCATGGCCGGGCCCGTTTCGTTCCAATCAAGGATACCCGGCTGGCGCGGCTTATCTTTACCGATCCCATCCCCTGCTTCTTTGGCCAGCCGCTTGCCATCATCCGCCACGGCAGCAGCGAGTTGCTGCACGGCGGCCGCATCCTCTGGTGCGGTGATATTCACCCCGCCAGACGCAAGGCACTGCACGCCCTGCTGGGCAATCTGCCGGATGATCTCACCAACTACCACCCCGCCAACCTTGAGCTCGGGCTCAACGGTTATGTGGCAGCAAACCGTTTTGGCACCCTTGCTACCGAGCTTCCTGCCCATCTTGTGCAACTGGGCGACTGGGTACTGGAGCGCACCTGGCTGGCCCAGCGCCGTGACGAGCTTCTTGGCACCCTGGCAAGCGAGCCCTTGAGCGCCGCCGAGCTTGCCGCCCGCCTTGGCATTGCCCTGCCGGTTCTCCAGGTCCTGCTGCTGCAACTCAAAGCCGGGCAGCTTGTGCGCCTTCATCACGACAAGTGGCAGCCGGGCAGCGGCGAGTCGGAAGATGATCTGGAAGAAGAGGCACAGTTGGTGCTCAAACTGGTGCGAGATCAAGGCAAGGAGGGGTATGAGCCCGGTAAACTGGGCCCCGGCGGCGTGACGGTGGATCCACTGCTCTCCCTGCCAGCCAGTTTGCGCCAGCGCCTGCAACAAAAGGGAGCGCTGCAAAAACAGCTGCGCAATCTGGCCAGACTCAAGTATCTGGTGCAGCTGGAAGGACCCATCTACTACGACGCTGCGCTTTACAACCAAATGGTAGAAACCGTGCTGGCTGGCCAGCAGGTGGGAGATCTGATCGACATGGCGTCACTCAAACAAGTCACCGGATTGTCGCGCAAATACGCCATCCCGTTTTGCCTTCGCATGGAGATGGACGGCTGGGTGCGCCGGGAAGAGAACGATCGCCGGGTATTGCGCATGCCAGCGCGCGCTCACGAGGTGCCGGCATGACGGCGCAACCCGACATCCAGACCACCGCCCGCCAGCGCCTTGAGTTTCATCTCGACGGTATCGTGCAGGGGGTCGGTTTTCGCCCCTTCGTCTATGGCCTGGCCCTGCGCCACCACCTCACCGGCTATGTCTTGAATGACGCAAGCGGCGTCACCATTGGCGCCGAAGGGTCGCCCGAGCAGCTGGCCGCTTTTGCCCGCGAACTGCGGGAGCTGGCGCCGCCGCTCAGCCGGATCGATCACTTCAGCGAGCGGGAACTGCCCCTCGTCCATGATCCCGACTACGACGGCCTGTTTCATGGCCAATTTCGAATTAAAGCGAGCCAGCAGCAGAGCGCGGCCACGGTCGCCATCTCGCCGGATCAGGGGATGTGCGAGGCGTGCGCCAGCGATGTGGCCAACCCCCTTGATCGCCACCACCACTACCCCTTTACCAACTGCACCCACTGCGGACCGCGCTACACCATCATCCGCCGCCTCCCCTACGACAGACCCCATACCGCCATGGCGGGCTTTGCCATGTGCCCGCGCTGCGCGGCAGCCTACGAAGATCCGCTGGATCGGCGCTATCACGCCCAGCCGGTGAGCTGCCCCGAGTGCGGCCCGCACCTGACCTGGCGTACCGGCACGGGGGATGCCCTGGCCGAGCGCGAGGATGCCCTGCAAGCCGCCGCCCGCGCCCTTCAAGGAGGCGCGCTTATCGCAGTCAAGGGGATGGGCGGCTATCACCTGATATGTGATGCCCGTAATGAACAGAGCGTTGCCAGATTGAGAACGCTCAAGCGGCGCGAGCGCAAGCCGCTGGCGGTGATGATGGGCTCCCTTGCAGAGGCCCAACTGCATGTCACCGGCAGTGAAGAAGAGTGGAGCCTGCTCGCCTCCCAGGCCAGGCCCATTACCCTGCTGCGCAAGCGCACCAAGGATGAGCGGCCATCCCAACAACCAGCGGTGCCGCTGGCCGAGGGGATAGCCCCCGGCATCCCCTATCTCGGGGTCATGCTCCCCTATACCCCGCTCCACCAGCTGCTGCTCGATGCGTGCGCCATCCCGCTGGTGGCCACCAGCGCCAATGGGCGCGGCAGTCCCATCCTTGTCGAATGCGAGGCGGTGGTGCGCGAGCTGGGCCATCAGATCGACGGCATCCTAGCTCACAACCGCCCCATCCTGCACCCCTGCGACGACAGCCTGGTGCAGTGGGCGGGTGGTCGGCGCCAGACCCTGCGCCTCGCCCGGGGCTATGCCCCCTGCACCCCCAGCCTGAAGGAGGCGGTCAAGGTGCCGCTCTTGGCGGTCGGGGCACAGCAGAAGAACCAGCTGGCGCTGGCCTTCGCTCGCCAGCGCATCTACAGCCCCTATATCGGCGATCTGCACAGCCTGCCGATGCAGGATCACTTCGAGCAGACCCTCGCCACCTTCCGGGGGCTGTACGATCTCAAACCCGAACTGCTGGTCTCGGATCGCCATCCCGGTTATCTCAGCCACCAGTGGGCCAAAGTGTATTGCCGCGAGCACAACGCCACTCACCTTGAGGTGCAACACCATCATGCCCACCTGCTAGGGGTGATGGCCGAGCACAACCTGACCGGCCCCGTGCTGGGTTTTGCCTTCGATGGCACCGGCCTTGGTGATGAGGGGACGCTTTGGGGTGGCGAGCTGCTGATCGCAGACGTACAGGGATTTGAACGGGTGGCACACCTCAAGCCATTTCGGCTGATCGGCGGTGAGGCTGCCATCCGCGAGCCGGTGCGCCAGCTGCTGGGACTGCTGTTTGAGTCGTATGGCGTCGAGGAGATCAGACAGCTCGATATTCCGCTGATCAACAAACTACCCATAGAGCGGATCAGCAACCTGCACCAGCTCTGGCACCTGGGTCGCAACGCCCCCCACACCAGCTCCATGGGACGGCTGTTCGATGCTGTCGCGGCGCTGCTCGGCCTTGTCGACACCCCGGATTACGAGGGGGAAGCGGGACTCCTGCTGGAGGCGGCGGCGCTACAGCTTTCGCCAGACGAGCAGCCCTGGCCGCTCCATTTTGAACTGATGGAGCAGCCCGATGGCCCAATTCTGATCGACTGGGCCCCCTTGATCGATGCGCTGATCAAGGCCCGGGAGCGCGCCACGATTGCCAGCCTGGCCGCCGGCTTTATCCGGGCCATCAGCGATCTTGTCGCTACCCTGGCCGACCGCTTTTCAGGCTACCCGGTGGCGCTTGGCGGCGGCGTGTTTCAAAACCGGGTGCTGATGGATGCCCTCATTCCCCGTCTCGAAGAGGCCGGGTGCGAGGTGTTGACCAGCGAGATCCTGCCGCTCAACGACGGTGGCATCGCCGCCGGTCAGCTCTGGTTTGCCATCCACCACAGGGCGGCGCAAACCGGCGCCACCAGCCTTGATGAGTGAGAGCCGAGAACGAGCACCCGATGCGCCTTTTCCTTGTTCACCCCCCTCTTCACGACAAGCGCGAGCCCGACGCGCGCACGGCCCGCATCGCCGTGCTGCGGGCCCGTCGCCTTGCCTTCACCCGTTGCATTTCGGAGTCCTGATATGTGCCTTTCCATTCCCTCCCAGGTGGTGCAACTGCACCCCGAAGACAACTGTGTCACCGTCGACACCCTGGGGGTACAACGCCGGGTCAGCTGCATGCTGCTCGATGAGCCCCTCGGGATCGGGGACTATGTGCTGCTCCACATCGGTTTTGTGATGAGCAAGATTGATGAAGAAGAGGCGCAGGCGAGCCTCGAGAGTTTCCGCCAGATGGTGGCCCTGATGCCTGAGCAAGAGACGCTGCCATGCTGACCTTGAATGATCTGTTCCAGGGCTTTCGTCAGCCCCAGGTGATCCGCGCCCTCGCAGCCCAAATCACCGAGCTTGCAAAAGATCTGCCCGAGCCGCTGCGGGTGATGGAGGTGTGCGGCGGCCATACCCACACCATCATGAAGTACGGCCTGCACCAGCTCTTGCCGGCTAACATCGAGTTCGTTCACGGCCCCGGCTGCCCGGTCTGCATCATGCCCAAGGAGCGCATCGATCAGGCCATGGCGCTGGCCCGCGAGCCCAATGTCATCCTGGTGACCCTGGGGGACATGATCCGGGTGCCGGGCTCCAGGGGTTCCTTGGCCCAGCAGCGTGCCAAGGGGAGTGATATCCGCCCCGTCTATGACCCCCTCGATGCCCTGCGCATCGCCAAGGAGAACCCGGACAAGACCGTGGTCTTCTTCGCCATCGGTTTCGAGACCTCCACCCCCATGACCGCCGCCTTGCTGGCTGCCGCTGAAGCAGAGGGGATTGAGAACCTCTTGTTTCATATCAACCATGTGCTGGTGCCCCCCGCCATCCACGCCGTGATGGCCGACGGGGTGGCCCGGGTCAACGCCTTTATTGGCCCCTCTCATGTGAGCGTCATCACGGGCGCCGATATCTATCTGCCCATCGTCGAGCGCTACCGGGTGCCGGTGGTGGTGAGCGGTTTTGAGCCGGTGGATGTGATGGAGGCGCTCTTGATGATGGTGCGCCAGAAGGTGGAGGGACGCTGCGCCCTGGAGGTGCAGTACAGCCGGGCGGTGACCGCCAGCGGCAATCAGGCAGCCCAGCGGCTGGTCGAGCGCTATTTCGAGACCCGCGAGCACTTTCGCTGGCGCGGACTTGGGGATATCAACGCCTCCGCCCTGCGTCTGCGCGATGACTTCGCCAGGCGTGATGCGGAGCGTCATTTCCAGCTTGATCAGACCCCCATCGACGATCACAAGGCGTGCCAGTGCGCCGATATCCTGCGCGGACTGGCCAAGCCAAGCCAGTGCAAGGTCTTTGGTCGTGGCTGCACCCCGACCCAGCCCATGGGCAGCTGCATGGTGAGCTCGGAGGGGGCCTGCAATGCCTACTACCGATATATGGGAATCCAATGAGAGAAATTCAGTTAAGCCACGGCGGTCGTGTGAGCGGTCGAGATGAATCCGTCTGTTTCGTCAATCTTGTGGAGAGCCAGCCCCGATGAGAGAAATTCAACTTAGCCACGGCGGTGGCGGGGTGGAAATGAATCAGCTGATCAACCAGCTCTTCTTCCACCACTTTGGCAACGAGATCCTGCTGCGCGGCGAAGATGCCGCCCTGCTGCCGGTGGAGGGCCCCGTTGCCTTCACCACCGACAGCTTCACCGTCTCACCGATTTTCTTCGAGGGGGGCGATATCGGCAAGCTGGCCATCGCCGGCACGGTCAACGATCTGGCCATGATGGGGGCCAAGCCGGAATACCTCAGTTGCAGCTTTATCATCGAGGAAGGCCTCCCCTACGCCGACCTCGCCCGCATCGTGGAATCCATGGCCCGGGAGCTTGCCAAGAGCGGTGCCCGCATCGTCTGCGGCGACACCAAGGTGGTGCCCAAGGGGGCGGCGGACAAGATCTTTATCAACACCAGCGGGGTCGGCAGCTTCCCGCTGCCAGAACAGAGCCGGGGCATCTCGGTGCGCAATATCAAGGCCGGTGACGCCATCCTGGTGTCGCGGGATATCGGCAGCCACGGCGCCTGCATCCTGATGGCCCGTGACGCCCTGCAGCTGGGATCTGATCTCAAGAGCGACTGCACCACCCTCTGGCCGCAAGTAGAGGCGCTGCTAAACGCGGGCCTCACCCCCCACGCCCTGCGCGATGCCACCCGGGGCGGCCTCGCCGCCGTGCTCAACGAATGGAGCAGCGCCTCCCAGGTGGCCATCGAGCTGGAAGAGTCCGCCATTCCGGTGTGCGATCCGGTGCGCGGTCTGTGCGAGCTCTACGGCTTCGAACCCTATGATCTCGCCAACGAGGGAACCATGGTGCTGGCCCTGCCCACCGAGCAGGCGCAAGACGCCTTGGCCATCTTGCAGCAATTCAACCACTCCGCCAGCCAGATTGGCGTGGCTCAGACCAGCGCGCAGCACAAGGTGATCCTGAGCAACCCCTGGGGCAGCCGCCGTTATCTGGAGCTGCCGCAAGGGGAACTGCTCCCGCGGATCTGTTAAGGAATCCCTATGCACGAAATGTCTCTGGCCATGGCCGCCATCGATCTGGCGGCCGAGCAGGCCACCCAGCGGGGCTTTCACAAGGTCACCGCCCTCTGGCTCGAGATCGGCAGCTTCTCCTGTGTCGATCAGAGCACCATTGCCTTCTGTTTCGAGGCCGCCGCCAAGGGGACCGTCGTCGAGGGTGCCCGCCTGCATTTTCAGCACAAGATAGCCGAAGGCTGGTGCTACGACTGCAGCAAGACGGTGCAGCTCAGCGAGCGGGGCCAGCCCTGCCCCGACTGTGGCGGATACAAGTTACGCGTCGCGCAGGGCGATAGCCTGCGCATCACCGATATCGAGGTAAGTTGAAATGTGTAGCGTATGCGGATGCGGCCAGGCGCGGATCGCCGGTCACGAACATGAACACGACCATGCTCACTCCCACCACCATGAGCACGATCATCGCCATAGCCATGGCGACCATCACGAGCATGATCACGGACAAGATGCACCGCGCACCCTGATCGTTCACCACCACTACCACCATCAGGGGGATGTCCATCACCACTACCACGGTGTGCGCTCCCCCATGGAGCCGGTGCCTCATGATCATGGCCACGGGCACACCCATGATCACCCTCACAACCATCACCATAATCATGCCCATCTGCACCATCATGCTCACCCCCATCAACATCACAGTCACTCTCACGAACATGAGCATGAGCATGAGCATGAGCATGAGCATGAGCATGAGCATGAGCATGGTGATCTGCACTACGGCAAGGGGGAAGCGGGACTGTCGGTGCCCGGCATGGGACAGCGCCAGCTGATCGCCATCGAGATGGATGTGCTGGCCAAGAACAACCTGCTGGCGGCCCACAATCGCGAACACTTCGAGGCCGCCAACCAGCTGGTGCTGAACCTGGTATCGAGCCCGGGCTCGGGCAAGACCACCTTGCTGTGCGAGACCCTGCGCCAGCTGGCGGACAAGCGCCCCTGCGCCGTCATCGAGGGGGATCAGCAGACAAGCGCGGATGCCGATCGCATCCGTGCCACCGGTGTGCCCGCCATCCAGATCAACACCGGCAAGGGTTGCCATCTGGATGCCAAGATGGTGCACGACGCCTGCCACCAGCTGCCGACCCTGGATGGCGGCGTTCTCTTTATCGAGAACGTGGGCAACCTGGTCTGCCCCGCCAGCTTCGATCTCGGCGAGAAGTACAAGGTAGCGATCCTCTCCGTCACCGAGGGGGAAGAGAAGCCCCTCAAGTACCCGGACATGTTCGCCGCCGCCCAGCTGATGGTGATCAACAAGATTGACCTGCTGCCCTACGTGAGCTTCGATGTGGCCCGCTGCATCGAGAACGCCAAGCGAGTCAACCCCTATATCCAGGTGATCCAGGTGAGCGCTACCACGGGCGAAGGGATGGAAGCCTGGTTAAGCTGGCTGGCCAGCGCCTGAACCGGTTAAACGCCGCCGATAACGGTAGAAAACAAAAGAGGGAGGCTGATGCCTCCCTCTCTTTTATCTGCGCACCTTGCCAACGGTTCTCTCTGTCCAGAATGACCAGAGTCTCACACTCGCCCCCTCACCCTGGCCCTCTCCCCGGGGAGAGGGAACCGGTTCGTGGATCCCGGCAACATGCTCGAAATAGGCACAGATCCCGGGAGAGTCTCCAGGCACAATGGCCAGCCATGTTTCCCAAACCCCGAGCTCGGCGTCGAGGCACATTCCCCCCCTTTCTCCCCTGGCGGGAGAAGGGTCGGGGATGAGGGGGGAACACGGCCACTCAGGCTGCCTGATGGGCTCTTTGCTCTGCCAGCGGCGGCTCCTCGCCAACCCGGATGATGCGATGGCAGATCTGGCGCAGCAGCGCCTGCTGATGGCTGAAGATCAGCATGCCAAGCCCCCGGTTCTCGCACTCGCGTATCAGCTCGCGCCAGATCTGGCGTTGCAGCCTGGGGTCGAGCTGGGCGGTCACCTCGTCGGCGATCAGCAGCCGGGTGCGGGGATCGAGAGCCCGCAGCAGGGCGATGCGGGCCAGCTCGCCGCCGGAGAGCTGGCTGGGTTTTCGGCCAAGCCATTCGGGTTTGACCAGAAAACGGGCCAGCATGGCCTCGTCGGGGCGCCACACATCCCACAGCGCCTGCCCCGTGCTGCGGTGGGGATTGAAGGTGAGCTCGGGGTGCTGGGGCACCAGCTGGATGGGGTGGTAGCCCTTCCATTGCCGGGGAAGCGCCTTGCCATCGAGCAGCAGGGTCCCCTCGCTCGCCGGCTGCCAGCCCGCCAGCACCCGCCCGAGGGTGGTCTTGCCATGGCCGCTCGGGGCGGAAATCCCCACTCGCTCGCCGGCCTGGATGGTGAGGCTCATCGCCTGCCAGAGCGCGCGATCCCCCTGACGCACGGTCAGGTCTCGTACTTCAAACATCAGGATGCCTCCGGCGCAGAAAAGAGCGCGTTGAACTCCGGCAATGCCTGCCAGTGATCCCGCAGCATCTCGCTCCCTTGCCCCTGGCGCAGGTGGTGGCTGCTCAAGGTATCGCTCACCCGCCCCCGATGGAGCGCCACGATGCGATCGGCAAAGCGCGAGGCCAGCGCCAGATCGTGGGTAACCCAGAGGATGCCGCTGCCTTGGCTGGCGATCTCCCGCAGCTGGGCCAACAGCTGACAAGCCAGCTCCTCGTCGAGCCAGGCGGTGATCTCGTCCGCCAGGATAAAGCGGGCGCCGCTCAAGGCCGCGGTACAGGCCAGGATGCGCTTGGCCATGCCGCCGGATAGCTGGCGCGGATAGCGCGCCAGGGTCGCGGGGGGCAGCTGGTAGCGCGCAAGCTGTGCGCCAAGCTGCTCACGGGAACCGCGCTGGCCGCACAACCTGGCAGCACGGCCCAGCTGGCGCTCCACCGTCAGCAGCGGATTGAGGGCGCTCACCCCCTGCGGTACATAGCAGAGGGTGTGACCGCGCAGGCGGGCCCGACTCTCGTCGCACAGGGGATCGCCGTCAAGGGCAATGGTGCCGCGCATGCGCAGGTTGTCCGGCAGCAGGGTGAGCGCGCTTTGCAGCAGCAGGCTCTTGCCCTCACCGCTCCCCCCCACCAGCGCGACGATTTCGCCGGGGGCCAGTTGCAGGCTGATATCGGTCAGCAGCGGTCGCCACTGGCGCCGCCCCCACCAGGAGTAGTGGGCCGCCTCTATGGTCACCTTGTCGAAGGTCAGCATCGTTTACTCCCAAAAACGGTTGGATGATTGCTCTGCCGCCACGTGATCAGAGTGAGGTCGCACAACGGGATCAGCATCCCTCCCCCCCGAACCAGAGCCGCTGCAGGGCGCGGGTGGCCTGATCAAACAGCAGCACCAGCAACAGCAGCATCAGACCGGGGAAGAGGGCCAGCCACCAGCCACCCCCGGCGAGATAACGCAGGGCATCCGCCAGCAGCAGACCCAGCGATGCCTCGTGAGCCGAGAGG
Organism: Aeromonas sp. S18(2024); assembly: GCF_041402525.1. Classification (NCBI taxonomy): domain Bacteria; kingdom Pseudomonadati; phylum Pseudomonadota; class Gammaproteobacteria; order Aeromonadales; family Aeromonadaceae; genus Aeromonas; species Aeromonas sp. S18(2024). Next base: position 163,074 of record NZ_JBGLQV010000003.1, read on the forward strand.
CCAAACCCGAGAAAACTCAGGGCGGCGCTGTGCAGCACGGCGTGGGGGAACATCAACAGGGTGCCGATAAACCACTGGGGCAAGAGTCCAGGCAGCAGGTGGGCCCGCCAGCGGCGCCAGGGTCCCATCCCCTGGCAGCGGGCCAGGATCATATAGTCGCTGCTGGCGATGCGCCGTGCCTCAGCGCAAAGAATGAGTGCCAGCTTGGGCCAGTGGGTCAGCGCCACCGCCAGGATCACCCCGCGCATGCCGCCCCCCACGGTAAAGCAGATAAGGATAAGCAGCAGCATATGAGGCAATGCCAGCATGGCGTCGATGATCAGCCGCACCGCCACATCACAGCGCGGATGAACCAGCGAGACACTCGCCGCCACCATGGCCAGCAGGCCGCTGCACAGGGCCGTGCCGAGGCCAAGTTCGAGGCTGGTGAGGGTACCCTGAAAGGCACGCTGCCAGAGATCCCGCCCCATCTGATCAGTCCCGAACCAGTGAGCCAGGGACGGCGGCTGATGGCGGGCCAGCAGATCCATGGGCACCTCGTGGGCCGAGAGCCCCCAGCCGTAACCGGCCAGCAGCGCCAGGGCGACCAGCGCAAACCCCAGACGCAGCAAGGAGGGAAGCGGATTAAACAACATGTTCCCCCTCCCAGCCGACATTCATGCGTGCCACCAGCAGGCGGGCGGCGCTGTTGCCCAAAAAAACCAGCAGGGTGCAAAAGAGCACTATGCCCATCAGCAAGGGGATATCCCCCCTCAGCCCCGCATCCACGGTGGCCTGACCGAGCCCCGGGTAGGCGAAGACCTTCTCCGCCAGCAACGACCCGCCAATCAGCTCGCCGAGCGAGGCAAACTGCAGGCAGAGGGCCGGGGTCAGGGCGTGGCGCAGCACGTGAAAGCGCAGCATGGGCCAACCACCATCCCCCTGCGCGCGAGCATAGCGAATAAAGTCGCTCTCCAGCACCTCGGCCACCCGCCCCCGGGTGTGCAGGGCGATATTGCCAAGTCCCAGCAGGGTCAAGGTCGCCACCGGCAACACCAGATGCCTAGCTCGCATGGCCCAGTCCACCTCATCAGCCGACAGACCCGGGGTCCAGGCGCAGCAGACCGGAAGCCAAGGCCAGTGCACCGCAAACAGTGCCAGCAGCAAGAGGCCGACCCAGAAGGTAGGCAAGGAGGCAAGCAGGTAAGCAAAACGGCAGATGAGGCGATCCGGCCAGCGGTTGAGGTAGCGGCCGGCGCACAGGCCCAGCAATATGCCCAGCGAGCCCGACAGCAACCAGGCCCCCCCCAGCAGCAGGAAGGAGGCGGCAAAGCGACTGCCGATCACCTCACCCACAGGCGCGTTGTAGAGCATGGAGTAGCCCAGATCCCCCTTGAGCACCTGGGTAAACCAGTGCCAGTAGCGCAACCACAGGGGCTGATCCAGCCCCCAGCGGGCGGCGATGCGGGCGTACTGCTCGGGGGGCACGTGCAACAGATCGTTACCGATATAGGCCTTGACGGGATCGATGGGGGAATAGCTCAGGAGCACGAAGGTTCCGAGCGATACCAGACACAGGAGCCCTGCCAGACGCAGCAGGGCTTTGCTCGCCATTTTCAGCATGGCAAACGAACTTAGCGGCACGTCCACCGCCAATCTTGCAGGTTGCCCAGCAAAGACCAGCTGCCGTGGATCTCCGGCGCCCCCTTGCCAAGGTCGATGCAACTATTGGCGAGATAGGTGTGCTGCACATTGAGCAGCCAGGCCCAGGCGGCATCCCCCTGCACTCCGGCGCCGGTTTTGCCATCCCACTCCACCTGCTGCCAGAATGGCACCGCCGCCTGCCAGTCTGGGGCATCCAGCGCCTGCTTGAGATGAGCATCCACCACCGGATTTTGGTAATAACCCGGGTTGTAGAACTCCACCCCGGCAGAGGCGCTCTGGTAGTGGTGATAGAGCTCCATGGGATCCAGGCTCCCCCACCCCATCAGCACAGGATTGGCGTGCATCTCGCGCTCCACCTGCTCCCAGCTGCCGGACTTGAGGCTCACCTCAAGGCCGATGGGTTTGAGCATGGCCCGCACCGCCTCGGCCAGATCCCGGCGGGTGCTGTCGCCGCTGGTATACCAGAGGGTGAGGGCGGCGCGCTGGGAGCCCTTGCGGCGAATGCCGTCTTCCCCTACCTGCCAGCCCGCCTCGTCCAGCAGGGCGTTGGCACGGGCGACATCCCCGTCCTTGAAGGCGGTCGCCTTGCCCTGCCAGGGCAACCCTTCCACCGCGCTGTAGGCAGGGATGGCGTGCCCTTCCAGCAGCTGGTCGGCGAGCAGCTGGCGATCGATGGCATAGTTGATGGCGCGGCGCACCGCCACATCCGAGGTCACGTCGTTGCCGACGGGGTTGCCATTGGCATCCTTGCTACCCGCAGGCGGAATGGGGAAGACGATGCCGCGGTTCTCCACGCTCGGGCGCACCCAGAGCTTGAGGGTGTCGGGCACTGTGGGGGCCAGCGAAGGAGCGATGCGCACCAGATCGAGCTGACTGCTCCGGGCGGCGGCATAAGCGCTCTCTTCATCGATAAAGACAAACACCAGCCGCTTGAAGTCGTTGTTGCCACCGGCGTAATAGGGGTTCGCCTCCACCACCAACTGCTGGCCGGGCAGGAAGCTCACCAGCCGGTAGGGACCGGCGCCGACGGGATGGCGGGCGTAAGCCTTGGGATCGTAATCCTTCTTCGACACGATACCCAAAGAGCCCAAGACGTTGACGAAGGTACTCTGGGGGGCGCTCAAAGCAATCTCCACCTGGGTGGGCGACACCACTTTGGCCGAGACGAAGTTGCCCATGTCGATCTTGCCGCCGCCTTTGGCCGCGCTGTTGTAGGTGAAGGCCACGTCCTCTGCGGTGAGCGGCGCGCCGTTGGAGAATTTCAAGTTGGGTTTCAAGGTGACGAGCCACCCCGTGCCATCCTTGCTCGGGGTCACCGACTCGGTCAGCACACCCTGCCAGCTCAAGTCCGCATTCTGTTTGAGCAGCGGGCTGTGCAGTAGCAGGTAGCTGCCGTGGCTCCAGCCAAGCAGGGGGTCAAACCCTTCGGTTGGCTCAGCCCCGATAGCGAGTTTGAGCTCGGCGGGGACGGGTTGGGAGGCAGCCAGAACGGCCTGAGAGCCAACCCCCAGCAACAGGGTCAGCAGGGCGGCTGCGCCGCGACGCAAACCGCTGACCTGACCATAACCTTGCATTGTCATGTGATCCCTTCTCTGTTTTGTCACTCATCGCGGACAACAATTCGCCGGCGAAAGATGCGAGTGAGGGGCCAAAACGGCCCCTATTCTAAACCTGATGACGGATGAAACCTAACGCTCGGCGCCAGCGGCACCCGGCAGGCGCCGGCCACCAAACAGCCGTCGGCGCCCCAGATCCACGGCGCTACCGCCCTGTTGCACCGGCAGCGAGAGCAGCATCTTGAGGGTACTGCTCACCAGTGCCCGCCCCTCGTCGGCCCCCAGGTGAGGATCGAGGGGAGACATGAGCGAGCAGGCCAGCAGTTGCCCCGTCTCGGGCAACTCCCCCACCATAAAGGTCATGTTGCCGCAGGGCAGTTGCAGCGCCAGGCGCGAGGCGACGGGGCGCAGCGGCCAGAGCTGATCCGCCCCGGGCAGCACCACCACGCTCAGCATCCAGGGGGTGAGCACGCAGCCGAGCCACTGCCCCTCAAACGCCACGCACTCGGCCACAACCGGCATGCCCTGGCGATAAAAGGGCAGTGTCTGCATCTCGTCCCGGGCGATGTGCTGGTACTGGGCCACCAGCAAGGGAGCCGGGTTTTCGGCAAAACCGGCAAACTCGGCCACGCAGGCGGGCGCCTCGCTTAAATGGGACTGCGCCATAGGCCCTCCTTGTGCATCTCTGCCCGCTCCTCTTCAGATAGCGCGATGGCCGGGGTACCGAGCTCGGCCAGCAGGGTCAGGATCCGCCCCTTGGCCTCCTCCATCGCGGCCGTCACCACAGGGGTGAGGCCGATATGGGGTTCGAGGGACTCGGGTTCGACCCCGATCAGGGTGAGCCGCTTGGGCGACTCCCCCGTCATGTGCAGTGCCGAGAGCACATCCGCCAGCCCCAACTGATGGGGGGAGATCTTGCGACCAAACAGGGTCGGGATCTCCTCATCCTTCAGGGTCACCACGGTGCCCGGCGGATTGCCGCTTCGCACCGCATCCGCCAGTATGATGTGATCGCGGCTCGCCATGGCCTCCAGCAGCTCCATGCCGGCGGTGCCGCCGTCGAGCAGTTCGATACCGGGGGCGAAGCGGTATTCGCGTCCCAGCGTCTCGACGATGCGCACCCCCACCGCCTCGTCGCTCAAGAGCAGGTTGCCCACTCCCAGAATCAGGGTATTCATCACAGCACCTTCACCTGGGTCACGTCGCCATTTTGGGTATCCACTACGTGGACCGCGCAGGACATGCAGGGGTCAAAGGAGTGGATGGTACGCACCACCTCAAGAGGCTTGGCGGGATCGGCCACCGGAGTGCCCACCAGGGACTGCTCGTAGGGGCCGGGCTCATCGTTGAAGTTGCGCGGACCCGAGTTCCAGGTCGAAGGCACCACCGCCTGATAGTTGGCGATCTTGCCCTCCTTGATGACCACCCAGTGGGAGAGCATGCCACGCGGGGCCTCTTCAAAGCCCACGCCACGAAACTCCTTGTCCGCCGGGATCTCCGCCTTGATATAGGCGGTGGTGTCCCCCTTGCCAATGTTCTCCACCAGCGCCTGCCACTGGTGCGCCAGGGTGTCTTTGAGCACGCAGCAGCGCACCGCCCGGCCTATGATGCGGCCCATGGTGGAGTGCAGTTGCTCGGGCTTGATGGCCGCCCCGGTGAGGGTCTTGTAGACCCCATTGAGCTGATCAAAATGGGCCACTGTGTCCGGGTGCTTGGCCGCGAGTTTCACCAAGAGGTCTGCGAGCGGCCCTACTTCCACCACCTTGCCGTAGAAGGTGGGGGATTTGACCCAGGAGTACTTGCCGTCATCCTGCCAGCCGGTGTAGTTCGGCTCGGTCTTGCCCTCCCAGGGCTTGAGGGGTTCGTCATCCTGGTACCAGGCGTGCTTGTTGCTCTCGGCGATGCCATCCATCAGCCAGGCATCCTGGTGACTCTCGATGGGACGATAGTTCGCCAGATCGCCGTTCTCGATGTAGCCGCCCGGCATCAGGAAGCTGCCGCCGTTGCCGTCGGTGGGGAGCTCAGGCACGCTCAGGTAGTGTTTGGCCCCCTGCCCCAGGGTCAGCCACTCGGGATAGTGGGCGGCGATGATGGCGGCGTCCACCTTGTAGACCTGCTCGATAAACTCGCCGAGGCGATCGATGAAGCTCTTCACATACATGAGGCGCTCGAGGTTGAGCACACTCGGCGCATCCAGGTTGATGGGGTTGGCGACACCGCCCACCGCCAGGTTCTGGATGTGGGGGGATTTGCCCCCCAGGATGGCGACAATGCGGTTGGCATCGCGCTGGCACTCCAGGGCTTGCAGGTAGTGGGCCACGGCGATGAGGTTCACCTCCGGGCTCAGCTTCATCTCCTTGTGACCCCAGTAGCCGTTGGCAAAGATGCCGAGCTGGCCGCTCGCCACCAGGGCGCGGATCTTGTCCTGCACCTTGGTCAGCTCATCGGCGCTGTTGAGGGACCAGGTCGATACCCCCTTGAGCATGTCCGCCGCCTTCTGCGGGTTGGCCTGCAGGGCCGCCGTGATGTCCACCCAGTCCAGCGCGGAGAGCTGGTAGAAGTGAACGATGTGATCGTGAATGTTGTGAGCCGCGATGATGAGGTTGCGGATGTACTGGGCATTGACCGGCACCTTGGCGCCGATGGCATTCTCCACCGCCCGCACCGAGGCGATGGCGTGGATCGAGGTACAGACCCCGCAAATGCGCTGCACTATCATCCAGGCATCGCGCGGGTCGTTGCCCTTGACGATCTCTTCCATCCCGCGCCACATGGTGCCGGATGACCAGGCTTTGGTCACTTTTCCGCCTTCGATTTCACAGTCGATACGCAGGTGCCCCTCGATGCGGGTGATGGGGTCTATGGTGATACGTTGGCTCATACGTTGGCTTTCCCTCGGGCCTGATAATCTTGGTGAACACGTTCAAGTGATGGCAGTACCGGCAACAGCCGGATCAGCAGCAAATAGGCACACACTTCGATGGCAACGAAGCCAAGGGAGATCAGCACCTCCTCGGTGCTGGGGAAGTAGTGATAGCCATTGCCGGGGTTGAAGGCGAGCAGGGAGTAATCCAGTCGCCAGAGGGCCGAGCCCAGCAACATGCTGAGGGCCCCCAGGAACAACATGCGCGAGTCGCGGCGGCTCTTGTCCCAGTGGAACACCAGCAGCGGGAAGATCATCAGCGCAATCTCGCTCCAGAACATGATGGAGTAGCGACTCCACTCGGAGAGATACTCCGACTTGTCGTGGATGACGATCTCCGCAAAGCGCAGGGCCACAAACAGGATCAGGAAGATGTCGATCACCTGGGTCAATTTGTAGAAGAGCGGCTTCTCGTTGGGGCCGCGCCCCGCCAGTCCCGCCTGCACCAGGGATCCCTCAAACACGACGATAGAGAAGCCCATGATGAAGGCGGTCAGAAGCGAGAAGACCGGCAGCAGCTCGTAGCTTTGCCAGAGCGGATGGATCTTCTCCCCCGCCACTATCATCAATGAGCCCATGGAGGACTGGTGCATGGTGGGCAGCAGGGCCCCGAGCGCCAGGATGAAGAACATGATCTTGTTGAGCCGCGCCATGGAGGTCTTCCAGCCGAACTTCTCCAGCAGCACGGGAGCGAACTCCAGGGCCATCACCCCGATGTAGATGGTCATGCAGACCGCCGTCTCGAACAGCACCGAGGAGGTGTTGAAGTGACCCGGCAGGTAGAAGTACGGCAAGTTCCAGTAACGACCCACGTCGATAGTGATGGAGAGCCCCCCCAGGGAGTAACCAAAGAGGCTCGCCAGCAGCGCCGGACGCACCAGGGGGTGATACTCGCCCCGGTTGAAGACGTAGACGGCCCAGGCCAGCGCCCAGCCACCGCACGCAAAACCGGTGCCGATCAGCAGATCAAAGGAGATCCACAGACCCCAGGGGTAGCCCCCGTTGAGATCGGTGACCGAGCCCAGCCCGAAAAACAGTCGCTTCAAGATCAGCATGCCGCACAGCACGGCGAAGGGCGCCAGCACCAGCACCGGCCAACTGACCAGCTTGCCGCCGAGCGGATGCGCCTTGTGATTACTCATGATCCTTGCCTCCCTTGTCACTACCCTGATCGTGGCCTGCATCATGATGGTGATCGTGGCCGTTCTTCTTGGTATTGCGGCGGATCAGCACCGAGAGGCCGGTCAACACCACCATGGGCAGCACCATCCCCTTGTAGAGGGTGTGCTGGATATGCTCGGAGCGGGCGCCGGAAGAGAGCTCCGGCAGATCGGGCATGTCGAGCTTGGTGTAGGGCACGCCGGCCAGCACCAGCACCTGGGTGCCGCCGCCCTCTTTCTCGCCATAGACGTAGGGCTGGTAGTTGGGCACTTGGTGCAGGTAAGGGTCATTGGCCTGCAGGGTCTGGCGTGGATAGGCGTATTCGCTGCCGGGGGGCGCCAGCAGACGGCGCTTGGCCTCGGCCAGCAGCTCTTCACGGGTACCGAAGATAACGGCGCCGGTGGGGCACACCTCGACACAACCGGGCAGTTTGCCCTGATCGATCCGCTCAAGCCCCTTCTGGTTGCACAGCTCGCACTTGTGAATGGCGCCCAGGGGGTTGTCGTACTCGTATTTGGGTACGTCGTAGGGGCAGCCCACCATGCAGTAGCGGCAACCGGTACAGACGTCCGGGTCGTAGTGGACGATGCCGGTCTTGGGATCCTTTTTCAGGGCCTGCACCGGGCAGACGGAGACACAGTTGGGATCGACGCAGTGCATGCACTGCTTCTTGATGTAGGCGTAGCCATCCACCAGCTGATCCTTGTGCTCCCCGGTGCCGCTTCGCCACACCTGGATGATGTTGTTGGTGTAGGGGGTCAGCTTGTCGTTGTTGGACCAGATCTGATCGCCGGCCGGATTGGCCGGGTTGCCGTTCAGGCGCTGACACTCCGCCACGCAGGCCTGACAACCGACGCAGAGGGTGGAGTCGTACAGCATGCCCAGCGCCCCGGGTATGGGCGGGTTGTTCTGGGCGCCCGCGAGGGCGTTGCCGGAAACGGTGGTGCCCGCCGCCAGTGCACCGACTGAGGCGAATTTGAGGAAATTGCGTCTGTTCACGGTTACTCCTCCCGTGATGGGTGCTGCCCGGCTTCGTGGCGCTTCTGCTGGCGTCCGAGTTCACGCACCGTCATCAGACTCACCCCGACCAGCACCCCGAGGGCGCCACCGATGAGGCCGCTGGCCGTCGGGGTGATGTGCCCCCCTTCCTGGATGGCCACATCGGGCTTCTCTGCCCGTGGGGTGGGATTTTCCACCTTGGCAAGCTGGAAGATCCCCTTGCTAAAACCCACCCCCTGCTCGTTGCAGCCGTAGCAAGGGTGGCCGATACCCACCGGCCAGATGCCGCCGCCGATGTCGCAAAACTCCAGAGTCGAGCAGTTGCCGTAGGTTTCGGGGCCCTTGCAGCCCAGGTGATAGAGACACCAGCCCTGACGGTGACCCTCGTCGCCAAACTCCTTGGCAAAGCGGCCGGCATCGAAGTGGGGGCGACGCTCGCAGTTCTCGTGGATAAGCCGCTCGTAGGCAAACAACGGGCGCTTCTTGGCATCCAGCGCCGGCAGCTTGCCGTAGGTGATGTAGTAGGCCACCGTGGTGAGGAAGTTGTGGGGGTTGGGCGGGCAACCCGGAATATTGATGATGGGAGTGCCGATATTGCCGAGGGCCTCTTCCAGGCTCACGGCACCGGTGGGGTTGCCACCGCTGGCGGGTACCCCGCCCCAGGCGGAGCAGGAGCCGATGGCGATGACGGCGGCCGCATCGGCTGCGGCGCGGCGAATGTGATCGACGATGGGTTCACCGGCCACCATGCAGTAGATTCCGCCATCTTTGAGCGGAATGGAGCCATCCACCACCAGCACGTACTTGCCCTTGTAACGCTCGATGGCGTTGTGCTTGTTCTGTTCCGCCTGATGACCGAAGGCCGCCGAGAGCACCTCGTGATACTCGAGCGAAATGGTGTTGAGGATCAGGTTCTCTATGGTGGGGTGAGTGGCACGGAGCAGCGATTCGGTACAACCAGTACACTCCTGCGCGCCGATCCAGATCACCGGTGGCCGCTCGGGGCTGGTGAGTGCCGTGGCCATCTGGGCCACCGCATGTTGACTTAATCCCAGGGTTGCGGCCATCCCGGCGCACAATTTCATAAAATCACGGCGACTAATTCCATGAGCCGATAAAAAATTATCCTCGACCATTCTTCTTATTCCCGTTTGTGAGCACTTGTTTAAATGCTTAGTAACGGAAATGCTAAGGATTCACTCCCTCTGCTATATTGATCTCCATCAATTCCCTTGGGGTTACCCATATATTCCGGGCGAGTTACATCACAAATAACCTCATTTACCCCCAAAGGGATACTCAATACCTCGTGGTTTTTATAATTTTAATTGGATATTAATTAATTAATCAAAGAGGCAAAACTTGTTCTTTTTTATTTTATTTAACACATCGAAAAGTGGTTCAAACAGGCTTATTTAACAGACTGTTTTCTTGCCATAACTAGCTAATGATATATACCTTTAGCCATTATGCTGCATATATGCCACCGCCCGCAGCCAAGGCTTGTACCTCCTCACTCCATGGCTGACGGACAGCGCCTAAGGCCTTGCCAAACCTGGTATTCAGCGCATCCTGGCACGACTTTTCGCCCTCTAACAAACTGCTCCAGATGAGGGCGACAACCATGAATAGTAGATATTAAGTGGCAACCACAAGGGATCTCATCGGCCATAAAATGCATCAGCATTCAAATTTTCAGTGTGAATAAAGGCTGGCCTGTGGGGGAGCAGACTATCATTTAAACTGATTTATAACCTGGCTGTTAACCGTTGAAAAACACTGATGTTAACACCTGAAACAGAAACATTTACCTTCACGTCACCTTGCCGAATTGACCAGGGCGTAAATAGATAGAACGCCCCTCATGTCATTGATAATAATTCTTGTTTCATGGAAGCGCGCATTATTATTGGGTTGCACTTGCGCCCCCTTTAAATATGTTGCGCAACAAGCCCAGACCGTTTATTCGCTCAACGAAGCAGCCTCTCCCAACCGTCCACCACGCAGGCATAAGCCTGTCCCGCGCGATAACCGGTGCTTGCCAGCTGGCGAGCGTTGGCACCAAGCGCGCTGACCCGCGCCGGATCCGCCTGCAGGGCACCAAGAACCCGGGCCAGATCCTCCGCATCTCCCGGCAGGTATTTGCAGCAATGGATGCCATCGCCAAGCTGCCTGTCCCACCAGGCCCCGTCGGCGGGGATCACCACGCACAGGCCGGCAGCCATCGCCTCCAGAATGGAGAGACCGAACGGTTCCTGATGGCTGGTCGAGACGAAGATGCCGCAGCGGGCGCGGATCTCGTCCAGATTGGCGGGGTTGGCATGCCAGCGGGTATCGGGCAGATCCGGTCTCGGCTGGCTGCAGGGCTGCAAGGTTCCCTTTGGCTGCAGGTAGCAGACCTCCAGCTCGGAGCGCGGCCCGCTCATGGCCTGATGGGCCGCCAGCATGGTCTCGAGCCCCTTCCAGCGCAGCAGGGAGGCCGCCCACAGGATGCGGGTGCCACCCCGGGTGGCCGTCGGCCACTGCTCATCACCGAGGCCATTGGTGAAAGGTTGCCAGTGGGCGGGAAACGCCGACTCGCCGAGCCGGTTCAACAGGGCGCCAAGGGAGGGACGGCAGCTCTCGAGATAACAGACCTGGCTGGCCCGTCGCAACGCGCGCGCCGAGAGGCCGGAGCAGCCAACCGGGCCGTGGATAAGCTGCACTACGGGAATGCCGAGCACCCGGGCCGCCCAGTAGCTGCACAGATCCACCCCGGGGCCGGAGGCAGCCAGCAGGCAGCGCACCTGCCCCAATCGCCAGCAGAGCACCAGGATCATCAGGGTCTGCCAACCCTGTTTGAGCAAGTAGCCGGCCCCGGATTCGCGCCCCCGCAGCCAGGAAGGGAGCCAGAGCCTGTGGTGCCGGCAACGGGGCCAGGAGTCGGGATCCTGGGTCAGCACATGGCAGGCCAGCTCAGAAAACCGCCCGGCCAGCTCGTCCAGCATCACCTCGGTGGCCACCTTGGAGCCGCCGCGAAAGGAGATGGGATCCACCAGCACCAGCTTTCCTCCCTTCCGAGCTCCGCCTTTTTGCTCTGCCTTCCCGGCAGCCGACTGATGGTTCTGAGTCATGATTGCACTCCTTCGTCCGATTGGATGGCCGCAGCCCGGACCCCGGCCAGCAGGCCTTCCCCCGCGAGACCCACCCTGGCCAGCAGCCGCTGGCCGAGCCAGCGCACCATTCGCCCATAGGGAGGGAGCTCGGGATTGTCCCAGCGCCCCGCCAGCGCCGCCGACCAGAGCTCGCTCACCTTCTCCACATAGCGTTTGACCGTGAACAGCTGGTTAGCCCGCTTCTGCCCTGCCCACCCCAATCGGCTGCGCAGGGCCGGATCGCCCAATCGCTGCCAATGAGCGGCCATCTGGCGCCAGTCACCGGGATCGGCCAGAAGACCGGTCACCGTGTGTTCCACCACCTCGGGGATCCCCCCCACCCGATAGGCGCTGACCGGCAGCCCCAGCATGCCCGCTTCGGCCAACGTCAAACCAAACACCTCCTCGCGGGCGCCGGAGACCAGCAGATCCACCCCGCCGCGCAGGATGGCGGCGCTGTCGGGACGCTCGCCGAGAAAGTGCACCCGCCCGGCCACTCCCAGGTCTGCTGCCAATGCAGTGAGCGCGGCCAGCTCGGGGCCGCTGCCGATCACCAGCAACTGCGCCTCCTCCCCCTGTCGGGTCAGCTCGGCCAGGGAGCGGATCAGCAGGTCTACCCCCTTGCGCTTGATCAGCGACCCTATGGTGGCCAGGATCAGATCCCCCGCCGGCAAATCCAGCATGCCGAGCACGGGCCAGTGGCGCCCCTCGCTCAGGCGCGCGCCGTCCACCCCGTTGGCGATATGAACCAGCCGGCCATGCTCGCAGCCATCCTCCCGCCAGGGGGCCAGCACCGGCTGGCTCACCCCGATCAGCACGTTGGCCTGATGCACCCGCAGGCTGAACCTGTCTCTGGGCTGATAACGGGCGTGCAGATGGCACACCAGCGGCACCTTCATCTTGCGGCACACCCCGGCCAGCCACTGGCAGGGGGCGGCGCTGTTGGCATGCACCAGGGTAATGCCATGCTCGCTGATCAGCGCCCTCGCCCGCTGGCACAGGGCCCGATGGGCGCCCAGATCGAAGCGGGGAGCCTGCCAGCCCAGCAGCAGGGTAAAAGGCTCGACCACCGCCTTCACCCCGAGCAGGGCGGCCTCCTCTGCCAGCTGCTGGCTATTGCACCAGAGCAGGGGGGCAAAGCGGCTGCGATCGAGGTGGGCCAGCAGATCCAGCAGGCAGCGCTCGCTGCCACGGATCCAGTTCTCGCCGTAATGCACCAGCAAAATGGGGGTTGCGCTCATGACTCTGCTCCCTTTTCCTGTTTATCCCGCTCCGCCCCGGCCATGGCCATTTCCGCTTCCCTGGCCTGCCGGACATATTTGATGGCTGCCACCGCCAGCGACAGCTCCAGATAGATGGGCCAGGTAAAGCCCTGGGTCAGGAAGGACCCCGAGATGACGAACCCCACCATGCTCGCCATCACCCCCTGCATGGCTGTGACTACTGCAGGAGGCATGCCATCCAGGCGGCAGTGACACGCCCGGTAGAGGGTCACCGCCACCATGCCGACAAACAGGGTCAGCCCCACGAAGCCGGTCTCCGCCAGCACCCCGAACCAGGTGGAGTGCACCGCGTGGTTGAGGCCGTCCCAGTGGGGGCTGTAGAAGAAGTAGTTGTAGTAGAAGTTGGAGAGCCCCACCCCGATCAGCGGATGGGCCAGCGCCATGCCCCAGGCGGCCTGCCAGGCATAGAGGCGGCCCATGGCCGAGGCATCCACCCCGCTCTCCGCCGCCCCGCCGGAGGCCCTGTCGCTTATCCCTGCGGCGGCAAACAGCACCAGCAGCGCCAGGGTGCCGCACAGGATCAGCAGGGTTTTCGACTGCACCCGCTGCCAGGCAAAGAGGCCGCTCACCGCGCAGATCCCGAGCAGGCCGCCGCGGCTCTGGGTGGCGATGATGGCGGCGGCCACCAGCACGAACCCCACCGCCCCCAGGATGCGCCCTCCCAGGCCGTTGCCCCGGTTGAGCAGCAGGCTCAGGGAGAAGCCGGCGGGAAACAGCAGCACCAGCGCCAGATCGTTGGGATCCCCCAGCACAGAGCCGAGCTCGCGCCCTATGGTGACCCGGGTCCCCTCCACCAGCCCGATGCCGCTGCTCTTGTTGTAGAGCGCCACCAGGGCCACCATGCAGCCGGCCACCACAAAGACCCGCACCGCCAGGGCGAAGTCCTCCGGCCTGCGTACCAGCCAGGCGGTGGCCAGCGTCATCAGGTAGATCTTGCTGTAGCTGCCGGTCCAGGTGGCGATCGCCTCCCCCCGGTTGCTGGCAAACAGCACCCCGATGGAGACCATCACGAAGAAGGCGGTCAACCAGCTGAGGGGCTGGCTCCAGTAGGGCTTGATGCGGCCGGTCAGCAGGGTGTGCCAGATCAGGGCGCCGATCGCCGCCAGCGAGAAGAGCAGCGGGATCTTGAGGGGATAGAGCTGGGGAAACACCTCGTGCAGCCGGAAAAACGAGAAGGTGACGAACCCCAGCACCATCAGAAACGGCCAGCGCAGGGCAAACCAGATGGCGGGAATGACCAGCCCCAGCACCGGCAGCAGCAGCGGGTGCGGCAGCCGCCACCAGAGTCCGGCCACCACCAGGGTGGCGGCCAGCCCCCAGAGGGCGTGGCTCAGGCGGCCCATTGCCCTGCCCACCACTGGCCGAGCCACATCATGGCAAGGGAGCCGGCACTGCTCGCCCACAGCATGGAGAGACGGTAAGGCAGCGGCAGCAACCGCTGGCTCACCAGATAGAAGGCGAGCGCCCGTACCAGGTAGACCAGCAGCAGGGTCCAGATCACCCCGGCCACCCCGAAGTGCGGAATGGCGAGCAAAAAGCCAATGACGCCGAGCAGACTGCATCCCAGATTGATAATCATCTGGGCCTTGCTCTCCTCGCCGCTGAAGCAGCCGACGTTGAGCAGATCAGAGACGTTGCGCACCGCCATCCCCAGCACCAGCAGCGGGATATAGGCGATGGCCCCGTGATAGCTCTCGGGAGTAAGCCAGCGAATGAGCAGGGGCGCGGTGAGCCCCACCACCCCGGCGGTGGCAAACCCCAGCACGGAGCCCAGCACGCTGTAGTGGGCGTTGAGTCGCAGGCCGTCCGGCTCCTTGAGCAACATGAAGCGGCGCGGATACCACCAGAGGGCGAAGGGTTGCAGCAATAGCCCCACCGCCAGCGCCAGCTTGCCTGCGACTGCGTAGTAGGCCAGCAGGGCCTCGCCGACGTGCTCGGCCAGCAGCCAGCGATCCAGCCCGCTCAGGGCAAAGCCGGCCAGCCCGCTCACCACCAGTGGCAGGCCGTAGCGCAGCAGGGGGCGATAGTATTGCCAGTCAAAGCGGATGCCGCCATCGCGCCACTGCCAGAGGCTCAGCAGCAGCGCCAGCGCGACGCAGGTGAGGGTGCCGGAGGCGAGCACCCCGCTCACGCCCCAGCCGAGCCAGAGCCACCAGGCGGTCAGCAGGGACTGGATCACCGCCTTGCCGGCGGTGGCCACGAAGAAGAGACGGGCCTGATTGCGCATCCGCAGCCAGGCCAGCGGCACCCCGATCACCCCCTCGAACGGCAGGGCGCAGAGCACCCAGCGCACATCGGCAAGGCGGGTTTCGGTTGGCAGCAGCCGCTGCACCAGGGGCGCCAGCCACCAGAGCAGCACCAGGCTCGCCAGCGCGATGATCCAGACCAGGCCGAACACCCGCGCCACCACCTGCTTGCGCTCGCCCTCATCTGCCGCCATCCCGGCGAAGCGATAGAGGGCATCCACCAGCCCGAACCCCAGGATGAGGGAGCCCAGGTTGATGATGGTCAGCAAGACCTCCAGCTGGCCATACTCCCGGGGCGCCAGCAGGTGGGTCAGCACCGGCAGCATCAGCAGGGAGATCCCCTTCATCAGCAAGAGGCCGGCGGCGTAATAGAGCATGGCTATCTGGTTCACTCCGAGTCTCATAGGGCCTCCCAGCCACCGGGCAACGGATCGTGCTTACTCTGTTACCCGTCAATGCAAGGGGCACGCCAGCCAGGGGAGATACCAGGCACGGCGTTCGTGCCGCCCCGCGCTTTGCACCTGCGGCGCTTGCACGGCAAGAATCAAGGTTCAGAATGAGACTCTTTTTTGCGTTTTGCAGCCCCGTCGGCGCAATTTGCACCGCGCACCGCCGCAAGACGCCCCTGCGGGTGGCCGGCGCATGCAGAGAGCCGGTTGGCCCGATCCCTGCTAGATCCCGGCTAGTCGCCGACAGTGACGCTCGGCCATCACGACAGCAGAGCCAGAGGAGAGGACGCCATGAACAGCATCAGCCTGTATCGGATGAAAGCCTGGGCCAAGCAGGGGGAGTCAGCCCAGGCCCGCCTCGTGTGGCGCCTCGCCAAGGGGGCCCGCAGCTGGAGCTTCCCGCTCATTCCGCCCCTGCACGGTCTGCTCTATCGTCTCTATCGGCTGGCAAGCCAGACTCTCGCGACCCTGACCCGCACCCTCTGGTGGACGCCACTGTTCCAGTCCCGCCTGCGCGCCCCCGCCCCCCGCCTCTATCTCTATGGCGGCATCCCCTTTATCAGCGGGCCCGTGTCGATCGAGGTGGGGGCGGATTGTCGCCTCAGCGCCGCCATGACCATCAGCGGCCGCCCCTCAAGCAAGGCCCCCGCACTCAGGATTGGCAACAACGTCGGCATCGGCTGGCAGACCACCATCGCCGTGGGCAGCCAGGTGGTGCTCGGGGACAACGTGCGCATCGCCGGGCGCGCCTTCCTCGCAGGCTACCCGGGCCACCCCCTGGATGCCCAGGATCGGGCCCGGGGGCTGCCGGATCGGGACGAGCAGGTCGGCGACATCGTGCTCGAACACGACGTCTGGCTCGGCACCGGCGCCATGGTGATGGCGGGAGTCACCATAGGCGCGGGCACCGTGGTCGCCGCTGGCAGTATCGTGACCCATAGCCTGCCCGCCGGGGTGCTGGCCGCGGGGGTGCCGGCCCGGGTGCTGCGCCCCCTCGATGCACAAGATTGCCGCGACGTGCTGACAGAGAGTACCGCCAGCCGCCTGAGTGAGGAGAAGCAGCCATGAAGCCGTCTAACGCACAGCCCCAGCTGGTGGTGTTGGGGGAGGATTGGGGTCAGCACCCCTCCAGCACCCAGCACCTCATCAAGCGCCTGCTGCCGGACTATCGGGTGCTCTGGGTCAACTCCATCGGCCTGCGCCGCCCCCGCCTCAATGTGCGCGACCTCGGCCGGCTCGGCCGCAAGCTGGGTGCCGTGCTGCGCCGCCCGGCCAAAGGCGAGGCGCAGGAACCCGCCATCCAGAGCGGGCCGACGCCCCAGGTGATGCCACCGCTGGCGCTGCCCCTGCCCGGCAGCCCGCTGGCGGGGCGGATCAATGGCCACTGGCTGGCGGCCCAGATCCGCCGCCAGCTGCCCGAGCTCGACAAGCCGCTGCTCTGGATCTCCCTGCCAAGCGCGGTGGATCTGGTGGGCAAGCTCGGCGAGCGGGCGGTGATCTACTACTGCGGCGACGACTTCTCGGCCCTGGCGGGGGTAGATCACGCCGCCATCGCCCGCTGCGAGGCCAGGCTGGTAGAAAAAGCGGACCTGATTCTCGCCGCCAGTCCGGCGCTGGCCAGCCGCTTCCCCCCCCACAAGACCCGGCTGCTGAGCCACGGGGTGGATCTCGGCCTCTTCATGCCCCCCCAACCCAGGCCGGCGGATCTGCCGAGCGGGCGCCCCATCGCCGGTTTTTACGGCAGCCTGAGCGACTGGATAGACGTCCCCCTGCTGGCTGACACCGCCCGCGCCCTGCCCCACTGGGATCTGGTGCTGATAGGGCCTAGGCAGACGGACCTGAGCCCGCTCGCCGGATTGCCGAACGTGCACCTGCTCGGCCCAAGGCCACACCACACCCTGGCCGCCTACGCCCAGCACTGGCAGGTGAGCCTGCTGCCCTTCGTCGACAACGCCCAGATCAGGGCCTGCAATCCGCTTAAACTGCGCGAGTATCTGGCGACCGGCCGGCCCGTGGTCAGCACCGATTTTCCGGCGCTGGACGGCTATCGGCAGCTGGTGCATCTGCCCCGCCCGGGCGACAGCCTGGCCCAGGCCATCCAGCGCGCCGCCCTCGATGCCCCCAATCCGGGCTGGTTCCAGCGCTATGAGTGGGAAGCGCTGACTCGCAGCGAAGGGCGCCAGAGTCGCCAGCAGGCAGTGGCGCAGCAGAGCTGGGATCACAGGGCCGATGAGCTGAAAAACTGGCTGGCGGGGCTGCTCTGATGAGCTGGCTGGCGGCGCGTTTGCACAAGACGCTCTGGCTGCAGCTACTCGGCCTGCTCACCCTCAGCTTGCTAACAGGAAGCACTGTGCTGGCGGCGAGCCGCCTTGATGGCCCCACCCCCTTGCCGCTGAGCGGCGAGCAGACGCCCCAGCGGCTCACCTTCGAGCGCCTGCCCTGGCCCGTCGGGGCGGATGACGAACTGGTGATCGAGGGTCACAATCCCGCAGCTGGCCCCCAGACCCTGATCCTGCGGGTCGATGACGCCGCCTCGGTCAACTACCGCAGCCGGGTCAATCTGGAGCGGATCATCCCCCCGGGCCCTTTTACCCTGCGCTTCTCCTTAAGCGACTGGCGCACCGCCCAGCCCAGGGCCCTGGCCCTCGACCAGCTCACCAGGCTCTATCTCTTTATGGCTGACGGGGCGACACCGCTCACCCTGACACGCTGGTACTGGTCCCCCGGGCTGACCCTGCCCGCCGGCACCATTGCCCTCGATCTGGGGGCGAGCGATGCCCCCCGTTTCACCGGTTTCGAGTCCCTGGCGCCGGGGGATCCGCGTCTGCTTGGCCACCCCAGCCCCATCTTGCGCCCCTCCGGCGATGCGCTGATCCGCGACGGGCTGCGCAACCTCGACGGCGTCAGGCTGAACGTTCCCAAGGGGCGCTACCAGCTCACCCTCTGGCTCGACGATCCGGGCGAGTGGGAGTACCTGCCCCACCCCCTCGAGCGCAGCGTGCTGATCGATGGGGAACCGGTTTGGGCCGAGCGGTTGCAGCCGGGCGAGTGGCTGGCCCAGCGCTATCTCGCCGGCCAGCAGCAGGAGGCGTTGCCCAATCCCGATCCCTGGCTGCTGTTTGGTGCCCGCCAGGGGGGGCCGGTCAGCCTGGTGCTCGAGCACCCGGGCGGCCCGCTCACTCTCACCCTGGGGGGCAATTCGCCGGATGCGAAATTCCTCGCCGGCCTGCTGCTGGCCCCCTATCCGGCGGCGGACAAACAGGCTGACGCCAAAGCTAACCCTCATCCCCTAGCCGAGGCCACCCGACTGGTGCTGGCCAAGCAGCGCCAGCTCTTTACGGAAAAGTGGGCCCTGGCCCCCTATTCGCTGCCAGAGCCCCCCGCTCGCCTCACCCTGACCCCCATCGCGCCGGGGCAACCGACTTTGAGTGCCAGGGTCAGCCCGGCAGCCCCCGCCACTCCCGTACTGGCCGCCCAAGGCAGCCAGCTGCTGCTGGAGTTCGTCATCGAGACGCCCGAGGATGACGCCGCCCCCTTGCTGGTGATCCAGCCGCCGGCAGCCAATGGCGTCACCCTGCCGCTGACCCCCTACCACGGCCAGTGGCATCTGGTGCGCCCCCAGGCGAGCGGCACCCTGCTGCTCCCCTCGGATCAGGAGCTGGTGGAGGGGGTGGCTGGGCTCACCCTCAAGCGCGGGGTGCCAAGGCGCCTGGTGCTGCATCTTCCCATCCCGCGGGATGCGCCGGCGGGGCGCTATCAGGGCAATATCCAGCTGCTCAGCCACCAGCAGCTGGTGCAGCTGCCATTGGACGTCGAGGTGCTGCCCCTGATCCTGCCCGCTGCCAGCAAACCGGTCGGTATCTACCTCGACACGCCCCCCTACCTTGGCTGGTTCGGTCAGGGCCCGGAGCTGGCCAACGCCCAGCTGGCCGCCAGTCGCTGCGATCTGGCGCGGCTCGCCGGGCTTGGGATAAGCGGCGTGGCCCCCGCCCTGCCCCAGGATGAAGCCGGGATGCGCACCACCCAGGAGGAGGCCATCGGCCTTGGTTTTCACATGCCGCTGCTGGCCTACGCCTCCCTCAAGCGCTGGGGCAGTGACGCCAACAGCCGGCTCGATGCCTGGCAGCAGCGCCAGGCGGCCTTTCGCGCCCAGGGGCTGCCGCCCCTGGCCTGGAGCCTGTTTGACGAGCCCGATCTCGGCGCCCTGCCCGCCATTCAAGCCATGGCCCGCGAGATGAAGCGGCGGGATCCCGCCGTGGTGCGGGCCGGTCACTTCAACCATCCCGCCCAGGCGCCTTTGCTTGGCGAGGTGGAGATAGCCCTGGTCAACGCAGGCTTTGGCGCCGACAAGGCCGATGTGGAACGGGTGAGGGCCGCCGGGGCCACCCCCTGGTTTTACAACCTCGGCACCCCGCGCGCAGCCGGCTTCTACCTCTGGCAGAGCGGGGCCGAGGGTTACCTGCAGTGGCACGGGCGCATGCCCACCGCCTTGCCCTATGACCCCACCGACGGGCGCGAGAGCGACTTTCTGCTGCTGGGCCCCCAGGCCTGCGAGGCCCATCGCCTCTCCTACGATCTGCTGCTGCTGCAACAGGGCATCGAGGATCTGCGCTGGCTCGCCTGGCTCGAGCAGGCGGCGCGCCAACAAGTGGAGGCGGCCCTGCTGCTGCAGCGACTGCGCGAGGCGGTGCCCACCCGCTGGCAGCAGGCCGAAGCACTCCCCGCCAACCGCTGGGCCAGCTTTCGCGACGAGATTGAACAACTGGCCAAGCGCTTGAAAACATTGCAAACTGGAGCCAATTCATCCCCCTGACTGGCCAGCTTATGCCGCATCAGAACGTCACCAACATAAAGGCTTCCGGGAGCCAGAGCGGGCTTGCCGCAGGCTTGTTGCCTGCCTTGCTGCTCTCCTTGCTGCCCTCTTTGCTACTCACTGGCTGTGCCCGCCAGACGCCCACCGAGGATCCCTTCCCCATGCTGGCGCAACTGCGCCAGCAGCAACTGGCCGAGCAGGCCCAGCTGTCGCTGACTTATCAGGAGGAAGCGGTGATGTTGGCGGCGGATCAGGAGCAGCAGTTGCACCAGTTTCTCGGCCAGCGGGATCCGGCGAAGATAGCCCTTATCAGCGGCCCCGGGCCGCAGACCGACATGCTGGAGAGTGCGCGCCTTGCCAGCAGCCGCCTTGGCAAGCTGGCCAGCCTGCTCAGTGCCCGCGCCATCGAGCTCGAACCGCGCTACGACCCCATGCTGGCCCCGAACAGCCTGCTGATCCGGGTGTTGCCGGCCAATGCGGCCAGCCCCCTCAGCGAGGCTCGCCAGGCGCAATAAGGGCAAGACAGGCCGCAGGCAGCGCGACCCGATAGAGGGGGGCCGGTGCGTCGCCCCACAGCTTGTACCAGCCCTGATTGAGCCGATAGGCCAGCAGTGGCGGCTCCGGGTGCCACTGGCCCTGAAACATCACCCCCTGCAGCTGGCCAGCACCTGCGAGTCTTACCGACATGGCCTCCCGATCCGGGGCCACCGCCATCGCCTGCAAGACCCCGTCACAATCGGGGTGGCGCAGCCGGTAGCCCACATAGGTGCCCCCCAGCAAGGGGCTGGCCCCCTGCCGCTGCCAGCCGAGCTGGCGGAGCTCCTGCAGCATCTGGCGCGTGCCATCCACCGGTTGGCGGTGCTGATAGCGCCACCCCATGGCGCCGGCGGAGGCCAGTGCCAGCAGCACCAGCCAGAGATAGCCCCTAATCGGTGGTGACATGGCGCCTCCGACTAAACAGCAGTGTCATCAGCAACAACAGCACCAGCCACTGGTAGAGCTGGGCGAGCGTGCCGGTATGCAGCCAGCCGTACCAGCGCAGATCCAGGCTCATCAGCACCAGCCGCAGCTGGTTGCTGCCGATGTAGAGCAGCAAGACCAGCCCCAGCAGGGGCAGCTGACGGCGCAGCGCCCGCCCCGGGGCGAGCCAGCAGGAGGAGACCAGCCAGGCCAGCGCCACCAGATAGAGCTGGGAGAACGAAGAGCAACCCTTGAGCACGATCAGGGCATGACCCCCCACCCGCTCGATGCGATTGCCGCTTTGCACCGTCTCCCACCCCAGCAGTTGCAGCCACTGGCCCACTCCCCAGGCATCGAGCGCCAGCACGGGGCCGGAGCAGAGGGCAAAGAGTTGCTGCCCCCACAGCACGGCCAGGGTGAAGGCCACCACTATGTGCAGCGCGGCGCGCTCGTCCCAAGGCTGCTGGCGCCGCCACAGGCTCGCGGCCAGCAGCAGGCAGGCCAGCGCCTTGCAACTGGCGCTCGGGATCAACAGCAGCAGCGAGAAGAGCAGCAGAGCGGTGCGGCCAGGTTGCCAGGCTGGCGCAACCCGCGATGCAATTTGCCACCAGATGGCAATCAGCAACACCACCAGCAGGTTGAAGTAGCCCGTATTGAGCCACACCATGGCCCACTGATTGAGCAGCCCCAACAGCAACCAGTTGGGCGCCCACTGCCAGGGACGGATCTCCATCGCCTCACCCCGCACTTGTTCGTTTTCATCCTGTGCGAAGACCGCAAATTTCATGCCCGCTGCTGATCCCTGCAAAGTGGCACGCTTTATTCATCCTCCCCATCGGCACTGAGGATCAGGGCCAGGCCTCAAGGAGAAGGAGTGAGTTATGAGACTAAAACCGTTGGCAGGGCTGGTGGGGATGCTGCTGGTCAGCGCCCCCGCCTACGCTTTGACCGAAGTGGATACCGAGCTGCAACTGCTGATGGATGTGTCGGGCAGCGTCAGCGCGTCAGAATTCAACCTGCAGTTGCAGGGCTATGTGGATGCGTTTTACAGCCAGGCGGTGCAAGACGCCATCCTGGATACCAGCGATGGCAAGCTGGGCACCATCGCCGTGCAGATGGTGATGTGGAGCGGCTCGACCCAGCAGGCGGTGATGACCGACTGGTTCTACCTCTATGACATGACCTCCATCAACGAGTTTGCCGCCACCCTGGACGCCCTGACACGCCCCTACTCGGGGATGACGGCGCCGGGCTCGGCCATGCAATTCGGTGCCCTGCAGTTCGATACCAACGACTTTACCGCCACGCGCCAGGTGATGGATGTCTCAGGTGACGGGATCCAGAATGCCGGGCTCGACACCGCCACGGTGCGGGATCAGCTGCTCGCCTCCGGCATCGACACCATCAACGGCATCACCATAGGCCAGGACTACCCCGATGGGGTGCTGCAGGATTGGTATCTGAACAATATCGCCGGCGGCGAGGATGCTTTTGTCATCAACGCCACCACCTTCGCCGATTTTGGCAGCGCCCTGGAGCTGAAACTCGCGGCAGAAATTGAGGGGGGTATTATCCCGGAGGGTGCACTGGCGGCCCCCATCGAAGAGATCCCGCTGGCAGCCCAGCTGCTGCTCGGCATGCCCTTGCTGCTGGCCTGGCGCTATCAACGCCGCACTCAAGGTCGTAATCAGTGGAACCAGCAGCACGCCGGCTGGCAACCGATACCAGCCGTCGGCTAGTTTGTCACCCCGTGTGCAGCGATTAGGGAGCCATGGCTCCCTGATTTTTTGCTGGTGCTATGACCTGAACGTTCAATTTAACCGGCAGGCAGCAAGGCCGAAAACAGGCGAATACGCCGGCCATATTGAATAGGGATTAGGTTTTATTTTGCCTGTAATTCATCATTGTACAGTTGCTTAGCCAACGACCAGATTTCACCAAGTATTTTTTGTAACTTTCTGTTTGCTTTATCTATGGCAAAGTCTTGCACCTCATGTCCGTTAATAGGATGAATAACGAGATCATTTAGGCTTCCCATACCTCCGAAGGCTGAGAGTAAATGCTCAATGCCTCGGAGATCCCGTTTTTCTACAAGCGCAGCATCATGAGCAAGCCATGTGCTCCAATGTTTTTCTTTTACTGATTGAAGCAACTCGATAGCTTCATTCATGCATTTCAACAGTTTTACTATATCAGGATGCATAAACACCTAACGCTTGAATTAACCCGCCGTAGGTCCGTAGGACGCTCGCGGCATTTTATGTAACATGTCTCTTTAACTCGCCAAAACTCTCCTATTTTCTACTTCTCCGCCCCCCCTAAATTTACTCTCGAAATGGCATAGGCTGCAATGTACTTACCACATTGGCGAAGAGTGTCACTGCGAGCGTCCGATTACGCTTCACTAATCGAACCTACGAGCTAACGATCCCGGCGCCAGAAAGGCGTGTATTAGTTGGCCTTGTTAGGCAGTTTAAACCTCCAAGGCCGACAATACACGATTTACCGACTCTCTAAATGATGATGAAACTTTATAGGTAATGGCCTCTTCATCTGTGTGAGCGACCCTGTTTCGTAGGGATGAAAGGTCTAGGATTAACTTAGACATTTCAACAGTAATTGCTCCTGATTGAGTCAGTTCCCGAATCATTTGACCTGTACTGCGCCTAGCCATTCCCTCACCTGAAATCCCTCTAAGTTTTAATTCAAGATCACGCCAAGATTCCATTATGTCATCTGCTGGTTCTAGGCGCGCCTGACTAAACCTTATGCTGGTGTTTTTATGTTTACTTGGCTTTGGTGGATCAGGTAAATCACGCTCTGCTTCAGCGAGAATTTTGTTTGCTTCTTTCTCAAACTCTAACTCAAGATCTTTGTACTTAAACCTTTTAAGTGTTGGGACCAAGGAAGAAAGAGGTGACCGAAGCATCATCACCACTACTATTATGGTAAATGGCCATGCCAGAATATCTATAATTCGCTCTATGTTATCCATTTTTTATGCCTAACGCCTAATTAATAGGGCTGTGGAACGAAACGTAAACTGCTCCACTGTACTTGTCTTTTAACAACAGTGTTCATGTATGATTAATGGTATTGAAGCCCATTCACTGAAGCTGCTTTTCACGGGCAGAACTCTAACCAATGCCCGAACCGGAAATAGAACTTCACTAGTAATCGTCGCTGAGAGTTCCACAACAGATTTAATCCCCGACGAAAAATAATCTCCGGTTGCCAATAATGCGAATTTATTTCCATTACCATCCATAATTACAAAGTACATTTCCTCAGAGATCACTTCTTCCGTTGACTTGTCACCTTCTCTAGATTTTCCTATAAGGGTCAACGTGTATTTATTCCTTTTCAAAACCACCTTGCTAACTGACATATTTCCATTTATCCAGCGATAACATGACGGTTTTCCTAAATCATGTTGTGATGCATCAAACTCCGGAAATTCTTTCAGCTTATTGAGTACGTCATGAAGCATTAAATTTGTAGAGAGCTTATACGATTTAGTTTCTACCGCGCTAGCTCCTGCTGAAAAAAGAGGGATTTTTACACCTGCATTTAATCCCTCAGTCTTAGTTATTTTCACCGAAGGCGATGTACTAGTTATCTCTTCGTATTGACTTGAAATATAATCTTTATCTAAGTACAACAATTTATCGATCATATTTAACCTCGATGAGGATTCGAATTCTAGCTGACAGTGATTAGATGGAAAGCGGTATTAATCCGATAACAAAGCCTTCCGTATAACGCCGTCCCTACAACCATCATCGATACAGAAAAATGATTTTAAAATCATATAATTACCAACCAGCATCCAGTGTTTAGACGTCTTCGCTCGTCCCCAACCTTCGGCTCCACTTGTACCACTGCAAAAAATTACAATCAAGGCACGGCTATGGAAAGTGCCACCTAGCATCACCTTTATGAACTAATCAGGACAACAATCGAAGCGCGCCATATCAGGCTGGTATTGACAGCGGGAAGAGGGACAACGGGGCAAAGCCAATGCGCCGGTTGCCCCTCCCTGTGAGGCCTGCAACTATCAACCCGGCACCTCCACCAGTGGCGCCTGGACATGGGCCGCCTGGCCGGTGTGTGCGTGCACGGGTTCGCAATAGGGAATGCGGCTTAGCACCGGCGCCTTGATAAGGGCTGCCAGCTGATCGGTGCGGCGCAGGCTGGTGTCGGCGAGTTCAATCAACAGCGCCAGGCCGCAGCCGAGCCCGAAGCCCCCCACCATGCCGGCAATCAGAAACAGCCAGAGCGGGTAATTGCTGGGTTTGCTCGGGGCGAAGGGCCTGTCGATCACCTTGATCCGCTCGCCGGGCTCAAAACTGCCGAGCGCCCCGGTCACCTTGGCCTTCTCGTAGCGCAGCAGCAGATCCTGATAGAGGGAGCGCTTGACCTCGAGATCGCGCTCCAGCTCCGCCAGCTGGCTCTCCGTTTCGCCCTGGGAGGCCACCACCCTGTTCAGATCGTCGAGCTGGGCCTGCAGCGCGGCGGCATTCTGCTCGGCCTCGGCCAGCTGTGCCCTTGCCTGATCCCATTCGGGCCCGACCGCCACGCCGGGTTGGCTCTTCTGCTGTTCCAGCTCCTGCTGCAGTTGCTCAATTTGGTAGCGCAGGCTCTGCACCTCGCTGTGCTGATCGCTGTAGCGCACCCGCAGCAGGGCCAGCTCGGTTTGCATCTGCTGCAACTTCTCCTCCAGGCTGCGGGCCGTGGCCCCCTCCTGGCCGTGGGAGAGCTGCTCGACCCGAGTCTTGGCCTGCTGCAGCTGGAGCAGGCTCTCGGCGTGGCGATCTTTCAGGCCGTAGAGCCGGGCGGCGTTGGCATTTTGCTGATCCGGCAGGGCGCTGGCATGCTCGCGCTTGAAATCCGCCAGCAGCTGTTCGGCCCCTTGCAGCTCGCTGCGCCGGCTGTCGAGCTGGCTTTGCAGGAAGCGCTCGGAGGACTCGGCCGACTGACGCCCCTTGTTCAAGAGGTTAAAGAAGAAGCGGCGCGAGACGGCTTCCAGCAGGCCGGCGCTGCTCTCTGCCGAATCGGCCTTCACCTTCAGCTCGATCACCTCGTCCCCGATGAGACGGATGGAGACGGACGCCGAGAGCCAGTCCATGATGGCGTCGCGCTTGGCGGGCGGGGTGTTGTCATCCACCAACTTGCGGTCCCGCGCCACCCCGTCCATCACGTAGCGGCTGCGCAGCATGGCCTCCAGCACCGCGAAGCGATCCTTGAGGCTCTCCTGGGTGATCAGATCCTTGAGGGTCGGCGTCTGGTTGGAATCCTGCGGCACCATGAAGGTGGTGCGGCTCTCGTATACCTTGGGGCTGAGCACGCCTATCCCCACCCCCACCAGCGGCATGACCAGAGCCGGCATCAGGATGAGATAACGGCGCCGCCAGGCGGCGAAGAGGATGATGTAGAGGTTGTAGTAGAACTGGACCGGCATGGCGTCACTCCCCTCAAGGCAGGTATGGCATTCCACGAATGGATGGGGAAATGCAAGGGTAATGCCAGCAAACGGGCCAACATGGCAGACGTTGTGGTACAGGATTCGCATAGTCCCGCCAAGGGGGCCCGGGAAGGGCCGACAACTGTGAGGAGAGCGCCATGCCCGCCACCGCCCGGTCAGCCAGCACCGCCATCGTGCAAATCGTCCAGCACCTGCAGCCAGGGGGGCTGGAGACCATGGTGCTCAACCTCAGCCAGGCCAACGAGTGCCACCAGCCCATGCACATCGTCTCGCTGGAGGGGAGCAAGGAGGCGCTGCTCGCCGCCTGGCCGGCCCTGGGCCCGTTCGCCGCGCGGATCCACTGTCTGGACAAGCCCGCCGGCTGGTCACTGGGCACCCTCTATCGTCTGATCCGCCTGCTGCGCCAACTGCGCCCGGCGGCGGTGCACACCCACCATCTTGGCCCGCTGCTCTATGGCGGGCTCGCCGCCAGGCTGGCCCGGGTGCCGACCCTGGTGCACACGGAGCACGATGCCTGGTATCTCGACGATCCCCGCCAGCGCAAGCTGGCGGGGCTGGGGCTGCGCACCTTCAAGCCCACCCTGGTGGCGGATGCCACGCCGGTGGCGAACCAGTTGCAGGTGAGGCTCGGCGCCCTCTCGGCCAAAGTGATCCCCAACGGCATCGACGAGGGGCGCTTTGTCCCCGGCCCAGCCGAGCTGGCGCGCCAGGCGCTGGGCTTGCCCCTCGGGGTCAGGCTCATCGGCTGCGCCGCACGCCTTGAGACAGTCAAGGGGCACAGCCTGCTGCTGGAGGCCATGGCGCGCCTCTCCCCCGGGGTGCATCTTGCACTGGCCGGGGTGGGCAGTTTGCAAAATGCGTTGCAGCAGCAGTGCCAGCAGCTGGGGATTGCCCATCGGGTCCACTTTCTCGGCCTGGTGGAACAGATGCCCCGCTTCTATCAGGGGCTGGATCTCTTCTGCCTGCCGTCACTGGCGGAAGGAATGCCCCTGTGCGTGCTGGAGGCCCAGGCCTGCGGTGTGCCCGTGGTGATGAGCGCCGTGGGGGCCGCCGCTGAAGTAGTCTGTCCGGCCAGCGGCCAGCTGCTTGAGGAGCGGGATCCCGCCCTCCTGGCGCAACTTTTGGCACAGGGGTTGCTCAAGTCCCATGGCCTGCGCGCCGTCACCCGTGCCTTTGTCTGCGAGCAGGGCAGCCTGAGCCAGATGGCTCAAGCCTATCAGGCGCTGTACGCCCGCTGAGGCGATGCCACCGACACGCGAAGAGACAGCAAAAAGGAGCCTCCCATGGAATGGATCATGATCGTGTTCTGGTTGTGCGCAGCCCTGGTGGTGTACCACCATGTCGGCTATCCCCTGCTGCTCAAGTACTTCGGCAAGCGGGTACGCGCACAACTTCACCAGCCGGCGCCGCGCCAGCGCGGTTTTCGGGAGGAGGCCGGCGACGTCCAGCTTCCCACCATCACCCTGGTGATGCCCATCTACAACGAGGCGGCGACCCTGGCAGCCAAGCTGCAGAATCTGGCCAGTCTCGACTACCCGGCTGACCGGCTGGCGGTGCATCTCCATTTCGATGGCTGCACCGATGACAGCTACCCCATCGCGCTGTGCCAGCTGGGGGATCCGGCCCTGCAACAGCTGCAGATCCAGCTGTTCGACCACCCGCGCAATCGCGGCAAGGTGGCGGTGCTCAACGAGGCGATGGCCCGTGTCGAGAGCGACCTGGTGGCCCTGACCGATGTCTCCGCCCTGCTGCCCATCGACAGCCTGCTGCTGGCCGTCGCCCATTTTCAGGATCCCGAGGTCGGCGTGGTGGGCGAGGCCTATCGCTTCTGGCAGCCGGGCTCCCAGGGGGAAGAGAGCTACTGGCACTACCAGAGCCAGATCAAGCTGTGCGAATCCGCCCTTGGCAGCATGCTGGGGGCCCATGGCGCCTTCTACGTGATGCGCCGCGACTGCCTGGCCCCGCTGCCATCAGACACCATCAACGATGACTTCATCCTGCCGATGCAGGCCATCGCCAAGGGCTACAAGGCGGTCTATGACAATCGCTGCGCGGCGCTGGAGCTGGAAGTTTCCGATGCCCTGCTGGAAGCGAAGCGGCGCCAGCGCATCGGCGCGGGCAACACCCAGCAGCTGCTGCGTCTGCTGCCCCTGCTCCATCCCAAATTTGGCTGGGTGGCGTTCAACTTTGCCAGCGGCAAGGGCTTGCGGGTACTCATGCCCCTGTGCCTGACCCTGCTCTGGCTGTGCGCCATTCCGCTCGCCATCCACTCGCCCCTGTTCGTGGCGCTGCTGGCCGGCCAACTGCTGGGCTATGCCCTGGTGATGCTGATCCAGCTCACCCCGGTGCATCCCTGGCCCTCGCTGTTTCGCAAGATCCACTATCTGGTCCTCGGACACTGGTACAACGGCATCGGCACCCTGCGCTACGGCCTGCGGATGCTGGCGCGCCCCACCGCACAGGAGAGAGCAGCATGAAACACCCCATCCCCAAAGCGACCCTGGTGATCAAGCGCACCATGGATCTAGTCGGCGCCAGCCTCGGCCTGCTGCTGACCCTGCCCCTGTGGCCACTCATCATGCTGGCCATACGGCTCGACAGTCCGGGCCCGGTGTTCTTTCGCCAGCTGCGCATTGGCCGCAGCCACGCCAGCCACACCGAGCTCTTCTTCATGATCAAGTTTCGCACCATGCGATCCGATGCCGAGGCAGGCACAGGGCCGGTCTGGTGCGGCAAGGCCGACAGCCGGATCACCCGTTGCGGCAACTTTTTGCGCAAGACCCGGCTCGACGAGCTGCCCCAGTTCCTCAATGTGCTCAAGGGGGAGATGTCGCTCATCGGGCCGCGGCCGGAGCGCCCCGGCATCGCCAACCGGCTGGAGGATGCGGTCCCCTTCTTTATCGAGCGCACCTATGAAATCGCCCCCGGCATCACAGGGCTGGCCCAGGTCAATCAGGGCTATGACGAGTCGCTTGACGATGTGCGCAGCAAGCTCGCCTTCGATCTGGCCTACTCGGTCGCCCTGCTCCACCCCTGGCGCTGGCTGCTGCAGGACGTGCACATCATCGGCAAGACGGTCGCCATCATGGTGGGCAAGAAGGGACGCTGATCCTCACCTTCTGCCGTCTCTCGGGCCACAGCCAGGGCAGTGGCCCGATGCTTTTCTTCCCTCAGTTGATCCCGCCGCCAAAACGCCCTCCCCTTGTTTCAATTGCCGCTAATAGGCCGCCCATAATGCTGGCCAACAGGAGGCCTTGCAGAAATTTCCCTTTCACCAAGCCGCCGTTTATATCAGGGTACTGCTGCTGATATCAGCAGATAGGCAAGATCTGTTTGCCCCAGACCAAGCAGATAACAACGCTTCACAGACCTCTTCATTTCCAAGGTTCTCTTCTGTAATCCTTTCGCGGCTGCCCGGTACGGCCACAAACCATCAGGCCCATCACGGACAAGACGGAGCATATCCGGCAGCCTGGTTGCTCAGGCTATTGCCAAATACCGTGGACGAGGGTGAGCCGCAGCAGGGATTGCACTTGAATGACAACCCCAAGGCCATAAAAAAAGCGAGTGGCCTGGCCACTCGCTTGCTTGCTTGCTTGCTTGCTTGGCAGAGGATGGAGATTCAGGCGGTATAGACCGCCAGGATATCGCTCACCCTGTGGTTGACGCTGTAGCCCCGGGCGATGGTCTGGCGAGCCGCCCGACTCATGGCCCCGCGCACCCGCTCGTCACTGTGCAGCCAGTAATTGACGATATCCGCCATGTCGTGCACCTGGCCTGGCGCCACCAGCCAACCGTTGGACTTGTTGTCGATAAGGGAAACCAGCCCCCCTACCGCGAAAGTGCAGACCGGGATGCCGTGGGCCATGGCCTCCAGGGCCACCAGGGGCAAGCCTTCGAAGCGGGAGGTGATGCAGAGCAGGTCTATCTGCTGCCACTCATCTGCCATCTTGCGAAAGCCGTGAAATGCCACCCTGTCCCCGTATTGCACGCTGAGATCCCCCATGAGGGGGCCCTCGCCATAGAGATGAAAATCTCCCTCGGGGCAGAGGGCGGCCAGCTGGCAGAACGCCTGCGGCCCCTTCTCGGGGGAGAGGCGACCGACGAAGGCGATGCGGTTGCCCGTCACCGTTGCGGGGGCGGTGGGCATGGGCACGAAGTTGCTGATGACGGTGCTCGGCACTGGCAATCTGCGAGCGATGGGCTCGCTCACTGCAATGCACTTCGCAAAGCGCGCCGTGATCCGGTCGAGCCAGCTGTAGAACTTCAGCCACCCCTCCCCCTCGTCACCGCTGTGAAAGGTCGAGACCACCGGCTTGCCGCTGCACCAGGCGGTGAGGCGCCCCAGGATCCCGGCCTTGTAGCCGTGGGTGTGCAGCAGCACGAAGCCGGGCTGGCGCGCCAGCACTCGCACAAAGTCCCGGCTGTTGCGACAGACCCGATACGGCAGCCCCTGCTGCTTTAGCAGGGCGACAAAGGGGGTCATGCCGTGATCAGCCACCAGCACTATGGTGACCTCCAGCCCTCTGGCCAGCAGATCGCTGGCGAGGTGGGTGATGTGAACCTCGATCCCGCCGACCTGGCGGGCATCGATGGCGAGCCAGACCTGATGTGTGGGCAACATGGGCAACCTCCTCTCGTGGCACCAGACCAGGTGCAGCGGGATGTTGCATAGAGCGGGCCAGCCAGGGCATGGCTTCGCACGATCAGGAGGCGGGAAAGGCCACCAGCAGTAGGGTCATGTCGTCCGGGGCGCTGTCGGCTCGTTCGTCAAACCAGTTGGCGATGCGCTGGGCCAACCGGGCAAGGTCGGGCTCGGGGGCAAGACAGATCTGCTGCAATTGCGCCTCCCACAACTGGCGCTCGGCGGGCTCCCGGCTCTCCAGCAGGCCATCGGTCCAGAACAGCAGGCGCTCACCCGGCTGAAGCTGATGCTCGCAGGTTTCGAATTGGGGATCCGGTCGCAGGCCGGGCAAGGGCCCGGTGACGCCGAGCTGGCGCATCTCGTCCGCCCCGATCAGCCAGGGCGCCGGATGCCCCGCGCTGGCCCAGCGGATCCGTCCGCCCTCCCCCAGCTCGATGCAGAGGGTAGTGAGCAGGGTCGCCCCCAGCAGGGGATCGCTGTGCACGGCGGTGGAGAGGGTGGTCAGCAGGCTGGCAGGCGATCGCTGCTCGCTCTGGGCGGTCAGCAGGCCGCGCAGATACCCCGCATAGGCGTGGGCGAAGAACTTGGCCTCGGCGTCGTGCCCCATCACATCCCCCAGCCAGAGCACCCGATCCCTGACCAGTAAAAAATCCCCCCCGCCCACGGCGGCGGCGCGGGTCTGCAGCGCCAGTTGATAGCCGTGCAACTGGTCTGCCGGCAGCAGGGGACGCAGGGCCGAGGTCATCCGCTGATCCAGCTGATCCCCCCACTGGGCCTTGAGCTGGGCCGAGCGTTGCAGCACCCGGGAGACCGCCAGCTGCAGCGCCTGCTTGGTGATGGGCTTGACCAGAAAATCATCGATACCGAGGGCACCGGCCCGGCTCTGGGTCCATTGATCCTGATGGCCGGTCAGGAAGATAAAGGGGACGCCGCGCATCTTGGGATCCTTCATCAGCTGCTGGCGCAGGGCGAAGCCGTCGATCCCCTCCATCTCGATATCGGAGAGCACCAGGGCCGGCGGCTGACGACCGAGCGCCTGCAGGGCGGCGCAGGGGTCGGCATAGCTCT
Organism: Aeromonas sp. S18(2024); assembly: GCF_041402525.1. Classification (NCBI taxonomy): domain Bacteria; kingdom Pseudomonadati; phylum Pseudomonadota; class Gammaproteobacteria; order Aeromonadales; family Aeromonadaceae; genus Aeromonas; species Aeromonas sp. S18(2024). The sequence goes on from NZ_JBGLQV010000003.1 coordinate 195,440, forward strand.
CGATCCGATAGTTGTCGTGCAGATAGCCGGTGAGCAGGGTGCGCATCACCTTGTCATCGTCGATCACCGCCACCACAGGCGCCTGTCTGGCACAGCCGCGGGCCCGCAGCATCACCCGGTTGCGATCCCCCTCTCGGCTGAAGTTCACTTCGTCAAACAGCTGGTGCACCAGCGCCAGGCCATAGCCCCCCTCCTGCGGCTCGTCCGGCAGGGGCGTCGCCGCCAGTGCGGGCTGGGGCCCGCCGTCATCATCAAGCAGCAGGCTCAAGCCGGATTCATCCTGCTGCAGGGTGAGCCAGAGCTGGCTCGCCGGCGGCGAACCATGGCGCACGATATTGGTGGCGAGTTCGCTGAAACAGAGCAGCCAGTTGGCCTGCTCCCGGGGAGGCACCTGAAACAGCGCCAACCCCTGGGCCAGGCGGGCGCGCAAGTCGCGCACCGACTGCAGGGTGGCGGGGGCAGATCGCAGCCACTCTTCCATCGCGTCTCCTTCAGATCCGGAAATTGAGCAGGGCACTGCGCCGGCACCAGCGCTTGAGCCACTCGGTCAGTCGATTGCTCGGCAGCCGGTTGAGTTCGCGCAGGATCTCGCTGGCCAGCCCCGGATTGACTCTGTCGTTGAACACGGCCCCCAGCAGGTTGGCCTCGGCCCGGGTCAGCTTCTCCACCGCGCTTTGCACCATGGTGGTCGGCGTCACCCCGGCCAGCACCACCAGCAGGGCCCCCTCGCAGGCGGCGCACACCAGATCCGCCGGGATATTGCCCCGGTTGAGGGCATTGAGGGGGGAGGTATCGAACAGCACCACATCATAGTGCTCGAGCCAGCGCACCAGCAGCTGGCGCAGGGTCTCCTTGTTGCGAAAGGCCATCAGATCCTTGCCGGGCGCCGGCAGCACCGCCAGGGCATGGCCTTGGCTCAGGGGCTCGGGCACATCGTTCGGGCCCCAGGCCAGGGGGGCGGGCCGGCCCGGGTGGTAGAGATTGAGATCCACCAGCAGGGTCTTGAGGCCGTCCGCCTCGGCGCGCCTGGCCAGCGCCTCGCAGATGGTACTGACCCCCTCGCCCCCCTCGGCCGAGGTCACCGCCAGGGAGCGGATCCCCCGCGCCAGGGTCGAGGCGTAGAGCGACTCCAGTTCCAGGTACTGGATTGGGATGCTCATCTCACAGGGTTCCTATCAGGGCGACCACCGAGATGGTGGTGAGGATGTCCCGCATCCCGTCCATGAAGATGGCCCAGTTGCTGCTTTTGCTGTCGGGGATAAAGACGGTGTCCCCTGCCCTGAGCACCGGCAACTGGCTGAAATCAGGCTCCTTGGCAAAACCGTCCAGATCGAAGGTGCGCGCCTGATCCCCCTGGCCGCTGGCCGCCATGTTGATCACCACGATTTTCTTGATGTAGGCCGAGCTGGTCGGCCCGCCGGCTTCTGCCAGCAGATCCAGCAACGTCATGGAGGAGTTGAAGCGATAGCGGCCGGGCCGGGCGATGGCCCCCAGCACCCGTATGGTGTTCTCCTTGGGCTCGTCGAGCCAGGGGCGGTTCTTCTCCGGCAGGTAGATGGAGTCCCCCGGCAACACTTTTGGCAAGAGTGTCTCGTCGCCGGTCTCGAAGTAGAGGGCGAGATCCAGCTTGCTTACCCGCGCCGTGCTGCCGTTGCGATGGGCGATGCGCACGTTGCGCAAATCCGCGGCGGCGGTGGGGCCATCGGCGGCGGAGAGGATGTCGATAAAACCCATCTGATCGTTGAAGGCATAGCGACCCGGGGCACCGACCTGGCCGAAGATGTAGATGGAGCTCTCCGGCGACTGGCGCACCCACTGGGACTTGTTGTCGCTGGGATCGGTGGGCAACTCGGGGATCATGATGGTGAAACCGGCGTGGATCTTCGGCAGGCTGCCAAGGGCCCCCCCCTGATGGAGGAACTTGTCGAGATCGAAGAGTGTGGGCGTCGCCATTCCCCCGTCCGAGGTCAGGATCTGCACCTTGGCGATATCGGCCCGCTCGCTCGGGCCGCCGGCGTGGGCGATGAGATCGAGCAGGGACATCTCGTCAGACCATTCATAGCGGCCGGGAATGCGCACCGCCCCCATCACCATCACCGCCCGCCCCGGCGCCACCTTGAGCCAGGACTTCTCGTTGATGTCGGTCTTCTCGGGGATAAAGATGGCATCGCCCGGTTTTATCTGGGGCAGCGCCTTCTGCATCCCCTCGGTATAGGCCTGCAGATCGATGGGTTCGACGGTGCCATCGGTGCGCAGCAAGCGGATCTGGCGGCTCTCGGCATAACGAGTCGGACCGCCGGCGTTGGCCAGGATGTCGAGGAAGGAGTCCCCCTCCCGCCCCTCGTAGGCGCCGGGTTTGAACACCTCCCCCATGATGTAGATGGTGCGCGCCCCCCGTTTGATCTGCTCCTCGTCCTTGGGCACGAAGATGGTAGCCCCGGGAGCCAGCGTGGGCAGTAGCTTGTTGTTGCCCGAATCGAGATAGGCCTTGAGATCAAACAGCTCGGGGGCATCGCCGTTGATCACCCGGATCCGCTCCACCCCGGCAAAACGGGTCACGCCACCGGCCCGCATCAGCAGATCCACGATGGAGTTGCCGCTCTTGAAGCTGAAGGCCCCCGGACTGTTCACTTCGCCAAACACCTTGATCGCCTTGCCGGTGTCGCCATCGCCCCCGGCCGCCAGGGTGGCGGCATCGAAATCAATCTGGACGTTACCGATGAGGGGGGATGCGGGCACGAACACCACATCAAGGGATTGCAGCGGAGGCAGCAGGCTGGCGTCGCCGGTATCGAGATAGCGCTTGTAGTCAAAGCTGGAGACGCTGTCGCCACGGCGCACCTGCATATTGTTGAGCTGGGCCCCCGGTACCAGGCCGCCGGCGGCATCGAGCGCCATCTGGATGTTGCCGTCGGGGGCGAGATCATAGCTGCCGGGCTTTTTCACATAACCCATGACGCTGATGAGCAGGCGTTTTTCCAGAAGCGTGACGGTCAGTTGGGAGAGGTTGTTGTAGACGGGTTTGAGGGCGGTACGGATGATGGCGTCGGCCTCTGGGAGCGTCTTGCCCCCGACCACCACGTCCCCCACCTCGGGCAGTTTGATCTCCCCCTGCTTGTTGATCTGGAAGGGCTGATCGAAGGCCGCCTCCCCCGGTTGCACTATCGCCAGTCGATCCCCGGGCGCCAGCAGGGTACTGGCCAGCAGAGGGCAGGTAAACAGCAAGAAAACAAGACCAATCAATCCGTTGATAGCGCCCCGATTCATAGAGATCCTTTTTGTTCGCTACGTTTGCCCCCACTGGCGCAAGGGGAGTCCCGACCAGTCGGCGCGACAGCCCTCACGGCTTGTCTGCTCCAGCTGCAAACGTACCTGTTGTAATGATTGTGCCAGCATGGCCTGACGCCAGGCGACCTCTGACCAGAGCCGACCATGCATATCCCGTACGATGTCAACTCGTTGAGATTGTAGTAGTTTCAGCCCGGCAGGCATACAGTCGCGCAAATGGGCTTGCTGCAGGGTAGCCAGTTGCTGATCGAGCTCCTGTTGACGCTCATCATACCCTGACCAGAGGCGACGTTCATCCTCGTTCACCGGCAAACGGGTGGGCCTGACCTCGGCCAGCCCGCCATACCCTTGTGGCGGCCACTGGGTACAACCGGCGAGCAGCAGGCAGGTCAGCAACAGGCCCCACCCCTTCATGATGCGGCCGCCATCATGCCGCGAGTGCGCATATAGGCTTTCACGCTATCATGGCAGGGGATAACCTTGTCTATATGTAACATTTCCAGCAGATCATGGGGTTGACCCGGCCCACAAATCAGCGCCAGCTGATGCCCATTCATGATCAATCGCTTGTAGAGAAAGACCAGCGCCCCGATCCCGGACGAATCGATGAAGTGGACATCGCTGATGTCGGCGAGCACATTGCCCCCGTGCAGCGACAGTTTCTCGAACAGGGGACGCAGTTCGGTGACGGCCATCGCATCGAGTTCACTCTCCAGAACGACGACCTGGGTATCGTTGATGGTGTAGGTCATGCTTTCCATGGTTACGCTCCTTGTCTCTGCCAGATATGCCGGGACGGCTCACTTGTCACGACAGTGGGGACAATGCAAGGGCCATGCCTGGACAAATCGGCCCCATAAGATTCCCAGTTATCCCTCGTTAGCCTCTCCATTTGAAGCACCTTGCACCGGATTTCGTTGCCAATTTGCAACTTGACCCGACCGGCCCATTGCAAAGTGCAATGAAAATGGGTTTGATGAGCGCCCTTTTCGCTCGCAAGGCCCGCCAATAGGGGATCTGACCGTTCGGCCCGCTTCTTGCTTTACCCTCTCTGCCGGTGCTTGCCGTTGCCCTGGTGTCAGCTTCGAACGGATTCATGGAGGAAGGTATGAGATTCACTTTGTATGTGGCACCGCTTCTGGTCGCCCTCTGCGGGGCCGCGCAGGCCACCCCCTCTCCCGACAGCGCCCTGCTCAAGGTGGAAGGCGCCATCACCCAACCCAACTACCAGCAGCTGGCCCTGTGGGACAGCGCCATGCTGGATCAACTGCCCGAATACGAGATCAGGACCCACACCCCCTGGTATGACGAAGAGAAGACCTTCCGCGGCCCGCGCCTGAGCGATCTGCTGGCCAAAGTCGGCGCCAGCGGCAAGCAGCTGACCATCACCGCCCTCAACGACTATTCGGTCCAGGTCCCCACCAGCGATGCCAGGCAATACGAGGTGATCCTGGCTCGCAGCATAGATGGCAAACCGCTGTCGGTGCGTGACAAGGGGCCGCTGTTTCTGATCTATCCGTTCGATCAGTACCCGGAGCTTCGCAACAAGCTCTATTACGGCCGGGCCATCTGGCAGATCAGCCAGATCAAGGTGGAGTAACCCCATGCGATCCATGGCTGCGAGCCAGCGCTCCCTGTTCGTGGTGCTCTGCGTCCTGCTGTTGGCCTTTGCCGGTATAGGTACCATCCAGTACCGGCAATTCCAGGATCTGCAGCGCAGCACCAGCCAGGGTGAAGACAACGTCATGTGGAACTATTTCCAGCTCTACAACGAGGCGCTGCGCTTTCAAAACGCGCTGCGCCATGACTCGCAAGCCAAATTCCAGCTCAGATATGACATCCTGGTCAGCCGGATGGAGTTGGTGCTGGAGAGCAAGGACCGCAACCTGTTGCAGCAGACCCCGATTTACCAGCAGGCCAGCAAGGGGATCCGCCGTTATATCGCCCTCGCCGATCTCTGGCTCGGGCCGGGTCAGGACAAACCGCTGGATCAGGCCGCACGTTTGCAGCTGAACCAGCAACTGGAACAGCTGATCCCGCAGCTCCATCAACTGACCCTGGAGGTCAACGAGCAGGCAACCCTGTTTGACGTTGCCCGTCGCGATGGGGTTCGCAAGCAGATCATCACCACCACCCTGATCGCCACCCTGCAGTTTGCCTTGCTGTTCGTGCTTGCCCTGCTCATCTGGCGGCAGATGAATATTTCGTTCCTGCAGCACAAGATGATGCAGCAGCTCAACGAGAAGCTGATCCGGGCCAACCGCGAGGCCGAAGCGGGCAAGCGGGCGAAAAGCAGCTTTTTGGCCAACATGAGCCACGAGATCCGCACCCCGATGAACGGCATCCTCGGCATGCTCTCCCTGCTGGCCGATCGCGAGATGGATCCCAGGGAGCGGGACTATCTGGACACGGCCCGTGAATCGGCCAACCACCTGCTGGGGCTGCTCAACGACATTCTGGATATCTCCAAGCTCGAAGAGGGACGAATTGAGCTGTTACTGGCCCCCCACCATCTGCCCCAACTGCTGGAAGACAGCCGGGCACTGATGCAGAGCAGTTGTGACGAGAAAGGGATCCGCCTCAATCTGACCCTGGCCCCGGATACACCGGAGTGGCTGATGATTGATCCCCTGCGGGTGCGCCAGATCCTGTTCAACCTGCTGAGCAATGCCATCAAGTTCACCCACCAGGGCGAGGTCAATGTCAGGGTGGACAGCCAGCCGCTGGACAAGGATCGCCACGCCATCCGCATTGCCATTCAGGACACGGGGATCGGCATGAGCCAGCACCAGATAGAGAACCTGTTTCAACGCTTCTCCCAGGCCGATGCCTCCATCACTCGTCAATATGGCGGCTCGGGCCTGGGCCTCGAGATCTCCCGCAACCTCGCCCGCCTGATGGGAGGGGACATCTCGGTCGAGAGCCGGGAGGGATGCGGCAGCACCTTTACCTATACCTGGCCGGCCCAAGCCACCACCCCCTCCATCGTCTGCCTCCCCGCCAAACCCGTGGTGCAGGAGAGCTATCGCATCCTGCTGGTGGATGACAATGCCACCAATCGCAAGGTGATCGGCGCCATGCTCAACTCCGTCGGCCATCAGGTCACTCTGGCGGTTCAGGGGGAAGAGGCCCTGGCCAAACTGGCACAAGCCACTTTCGATCTGGTGCTGATGGATGTGCAGATGCCGGTCATGGACGGGCTGGCGGCCACCACCCATATTCGCGCCTCACGCCAGCACTGGGCCAACATTCCCATCATCGCCCTGACCGCCGACGCCATGCCCGAATCGAAGCAGTACTATTTGTCCCACGGGATGAACGGCTATATCACCAAGCCCATCAACAAAGAGACGCTGCTGGGTGAGATAAACAAATATGTGGCGCGCGACCAGCGCCAGCGCGCCATGTCCATCGGCAACCCGGCCTGAGGAAGCGCCGCTGCGCCAGGTTCAGCGCCTGAATGATGCGGCTTGATGGTTCAGTATTTGGTTCGACAAGACGGGCGCCTTGCTGGGGCGCCCGTTTTCACTCTGGAGCCGGCCATGCCTCAATCCCGCCACCAGTGACTGCCGCCATGGGGAGCCTGCAAGGTTAGCGGTTCCCCCATCATGGGGGTGGTCAGCGGGATCTGCTGCTCGGCCGCCAGCCGGGTGATCTGCTCCAGCGGCTCATCCCATGGGTGCATGGCAAGATCGAAGGTGCCGTTGTGGATGGGATAGAGCCAGGCGGCGCGCAGATCATGAAACGCCTGTGCGGTCTGGGCCGGAAACATGTGCACATGGGCCCAGCGATCGTTGTAGGCCCCCGTCTCGAGGAAGGCCATATCGAACGGGCCATGGCGCTCCCCTATCTCCTTGAAGCCGGCGAAATAGCCGCTGTCGCCGCTGAAGAACAGCTTGCACTCATCGCTGCGAATGACCCAGGAGGCCCACAGAGTCTGGTTGCCATCGCTCAGGCCCCGGCCGGAGAAGTGCTGGGCCGGCGTGGCGATGAGCTCAATGCCATCGACCCGGGTCTGCTGCCACCAGTCCAGCTCCCTGATCTTGTGTGCCGGCACGCCCCAGGCGCGGAGCCTGGCCCCGACGCCGAGCGGGGTGATGAAGTGCGCCACCCTGCCCTGCAGCGCCACTATGGTGGCGTGATCCAGGTGGTCATAGTGATCGTGGGAGAGGATCACCCCGGCCAGGGGCGGCAGATCCTCAAGGGCCATGGGCGGGGCGTGCCAGCGCCTGGGGCCAAGCCATGAGAGCGGTGAGGCGCGCTCGCTGAAGACGAGATCAGTCAACCAGAACTGGCCGCGCAATTTGAGCAGCAGGCTGGAGTGACCCAGCCGCCAGACGCTGAAATCCGGAGCCGCCATGACACCTGCAAGGGTCATGGCCTGCACCGGGATGGCGCGATCAGGCAGGGTGCCGGCAGGCTTGCCAAACAGGAAGTCACGCCAGATCCCGACCCCTTCCCAGAAACTGCGCTCCGGAGGCGCCACCAGATTGTGAAACCGGCCTGCCCGATACTGGGTGGAGTCCTGGTGTTCGGGCAGACCCGATTGCAATACAGACGAGATAATACCGGCCATCGCGGCTCCTGTGAGTCATAACAACATAACGGCCCCGGCGAACCGGGGCGACGCGAGCGTTGCCCAGACACGCGGCATTGGCCGGGTGCCTTGCACGGCTCGCTTTCAAACAGGGCGCCTCAGCGCCCCACCAGTTTTCCCAGGTGCGCCGGGTAGCGCCCCCCTTCCAGCTCGATGCCTGCCACGGCGGCGTCTATGTCGGCCAGCTCGTGGCTGCCGAGCCTGGTGGCAGCGGCCCCCAGGTTCTCTTCCAGCCGGCGCAGCTTGGTGGTGCCCGGAATGGGCACGATCCAGGGCCGCTGGGCCAGCAGCCAGGCAAGCGCAATCTGGGCCGGCGTCACCCCCTTACTGGCGGCCAGATCCCCCAGCACCTCCACCAGGCGCAGGTTGGCGGCGCGGGCCTCCTCGGCAAAGCGCGGCACTATGCTGCGAAAATCGTTCGCCTCGAAGCGGGTATCGGCCTTGATGGCCCCGGTCAGAAAGCCCTTGCCGAGCGGACTGAACGGCACGAAACCTATCCCCAGCTCGTCGAGCAGCGGCAGGATCGTCTGCTCGGGCTCACGCCACCAGAGGGAATATTCGCTCTGCAGCGCCGCCACCGGCTGCACCTTGTGGGCACGGCGGATGGAATCGACGCCGGCCTCGGACAGACCGAAGTGGCGCACTTTCCCCTCGCGGATCAGGTCCTGTACGGTGCCGGCCACCTCCTCCATCGGCACCTCGGGATCGACGCGGTGCTGATAGAAGAGATCGATGACATCCGTGTTGAGCCGTCGCAGGGAGGCCTCGGCCACGGCGCGGATATTCTCCGGCCGGCTGTCCAGCCCATCGGGTACCTTGCCGTTCTTGAAGCCGAACTTGGTGGCTATCACCACCTTGTCGCGAAACGGGGCCAACGCCTCCCCCAGCAGCAACTCGTTGTCGCCCGGGCCATAGGCTTCGGCGGTATCGAAAAAGGTGACCCCGAGCTCATGGGCGCGCCGGATCAGGGCGATCGCCTCCCCCTTGTCGGTGGCGGGGCCATAGCCAAAGCTCAAACCCATGCAGCCCAGACCGATGGCGGATACCGTCAGCCCGCTGTTACCCAATTGACGTGTTTGCATGCTTGCTCCTTTTCTCACAATGCAGCCGGAACTGCCCTGGTAACCATGGATGCACAGCCCCTTGTCTCAACCAACCCGAAGGGGAGTCAAGCGCTAAAGGCTGGCGCGGTCGATGGACGAACTATAGAGACGGGATAAACATCGAACTAGACGGTAAATGGCGGAATCAGTTACAACCAAATGATGTAAATCCATGAGCCAGACCATGATCAACGAATTGCGTTCCATCACCACCTTCGTACACACGGCCGAGCTGGGCAGCCTCAGCAAGGCGGCCGAAGCCCAGCAAATCTCTCCCCAGGCCGCCAGCAAGGCGCTCGGGCAGCTGGAAAGCTATCTGGGGGTGCGCCTGTTTCATCGCACCACCCGCAGCATGTCGCTGACCGAAGAGGGGCAACGATTTCTGGAGGCGGCGCAGCCTGCCCTGCTCGGCCTGCAGCAAGCCCTGACGGCGGCGCGCCAGACCCGTGAAGAGTTCGCCGGCCCGCTGCGAATAGTGGGCCCGCGCTCCGTGGTGCAGACGGTCATAGGGCCGCTGCTGGAGGAGTACTGCCGGCGATATCCCGATGTGCAGCCGGATATCCAGCTCGATGACAGGGTCGGCAACTGGGTGGAGGAGCGGGTCGATGTGGGGCTACGCATCGGCATCTCGCCCCAGGAGGGGCTGATCGCGCGCCGCCTGTTCCCCATGCAGCTCATCATCTGCGCCGCCCCCGCGTATCTGCGCAAATATGGCGTGCCCCTCACCCTGCACGATCTTGCCCTGCATCGCTGCAGTGCCTTTCGCCACGCCGGCAACGGACGCCTGATCCCCTGGTACGTCAAGATGGGGGACGAACTGCAGGAGCATCCGGTGCGCCCGGCACTCTCCACCAACGACGAGATGGTGGAGCTGGGGGCCGTGCTGGCTGGCGATGTCATCGGCCAGCTGGCCGGGCCGACGGCGGCGGCGCATATCCGCGCCGGCCGCCTGGTGCCCCTGCTGCTCGAGCACATGACCCAGATGCACGGCCTGTTTCTCTATTACGGCAGTCGCGCCGCCCAGCCCGCCCGGGTGCGCCATTTCATCGATCTCGCAATAGCCAGCCTCGCGGACAACCGCGACTATGTGCTCGACCTGGATGAACTGGAGCTGGCCCACCGGGTCGGCACGGCCTTGCCATACGAAGAGTCGCCGACAAGGGATTGACGAGATGACCGGTGCTTTGATGGCTGCGGTGAATAACCGTGGTCCCCTTCCTCCACAGCACACGGCATTTGTGCCCTCGAGAGCAGGATCTATCCCACCTCCAGTGTCCCTTTCAGGAGGGCTGAAATCAAACAACCCCGTTTCCTGCCAGCTGCGGGAGCTACCCAACTTGCTGATAGATAGAGCAGTTAATGCTTTGTTGATGGCGTTCACCAAATTGCAAAAAACCGTTGAAAGCTCAAATGATAATTAATATCATTTATTCGTTTACAAAAGAATGAGAAAGAGGATGGATCCTGATAGCAACCGGCTCGACACGGATCATGCACCCACGTGGTTAGCTTCGCCTTATCTGTGATTGCGCCTGCTCTCCATTTTAGTTATGGAGCGCCAGTCGGCACCGGTTATGCGCAGCAATGATGACAGTCACTTTTATCCATGTGTGTTTGCCGATCGCTCGAGATATTCATATTCCGCCGAGTGGCTGTCCGGTATTTGGCACTCATGAAGACTCTTCATATGCATTAGTGCTCACTCGAAATCAGTTTGATGTGCTTGCTTTGAATCACCTACAAATGACATGGAAGGATATTTATAAAACACGTATTTGTGAATAATCACCTTGCAAAACAGACGGGTATCCATTGCCCATATAGAGTCTGTTATTTACCTAACGCCTGAACTTAAAAATACAACCGAATGGGTAATTTAAACGGCTCTGAGTTGGCACTGCCAAAAATTATTTTATATAAGCACACTGTTTATCATCATTGTAAAACTGATTTTTACGGATTTATTACTATAAAATAGGGAAGGAAATGAAAGTCAATAATGAAAAATTGCGCTTGTCCACAGCCGCATTAGCGGTAGCAAGTGCACTCCTAACGACTCCTGCTCTAGCATCAGAGTCCACCTCGTTCGATGAAATGGTCGTCGTCTCAAGTCGCACGCCAAAAGCCATCAGCGATATTCCCGGCACAGTCTGGTATATCGATTCAGAACGCATCGAACAGGAGTACCGTGGTGGTAAATCCTTAGGAGAAATTCTGGCATCATCGATTCCTTCCCTGGATATCAGCAGCGGAGCACGAACCAATTACGGCCAAAACCTGCGCGGGCGCAAGATGCTGGTCATGATTGATGGCATTTCCCTGCAATCATCCCGTCAAATCAGCCGTTATATGGACTCTATTGATCCATTCAACATTGAGCGCATTGAAGTGTTGTCAGGAGCCACCTCTATCTATGGTGCCGGCGCGTCTGGCGGGGTGATCAACATCGTCACCAAAAAAGCCACGAATGAAAAACTCGAGTTTGAATCCTATGTCGGCACCACCTCCGGCTTTAACTCGGGTGAAGACCTTGACTACAAGCTCGCCCAATCTATTTCTGGAGGAAATGACAAGGTAAAAGCACGCACCTCTGTCGTTTACTCGGAATCACAAGGCTTTTTTGATGCCGATGGCGAGATCATTACGCCGGATATTTCGCAAGGTTCACTGCAGTTCAATCAGACCGTTGATTTCTTGACCACTGTGGGTATCAACCTGTCAGATACCAAACACCTCAACCTGCTGGCCCAATACTATGACAGCCAACAGGACTCCCCTTATGGCCTATATATTGAAAATGGCGACTTTATCGACGTAAGAAAAGGCTTCGACTCGGATCGCGAACATGGCACGACGCGGGTAATGCTCAGCACATCTTATATTGACGATAAGTTTTTGGGTCACCAGCTGATCACCGAAGCGTCCTATCGCAAGGAAGATCAGACCTATACCCCTTATTTCAGCTCATCGGGTCAGCAAATTAGCGACGTTTTTTCGGTAAAGGCTGCGCTGGCGAAAAAATTTGACAAACTCAACCTGGTATATGGCCTTGATGCATACCAGGACAAACTGGAAAGCAATCAGGCACTCTATGATCCTGTCCTTGCAAATAATACGGGGAGCCTTCTCAACCGCACCTACGCACAAGTCGGCCGCTATCCGGGCATTGAAGTGGGCTCGGTGGCCGGGTTTGTGCAGGCAGACTACGCCATCACTGATGACTGGATCGTGGAAGGCGGCTTTCGCTATCAATACATGACCAATAAAATCGATGATTTTGTCGGTTATCAGCAGCAGCAGAGGATCGCCGCAGGTAAAGGCTCTTCCGCAGACGCCGTGCCCGGGGGCGAGACAGACTACAGTGTTGGCTTGTTCAACCTCGGCACCATTTATCATCTGAACGATAGCTCGCAGGTATGGGCAAACTTCTCGCAAGGTTTCGATCTTGCCGATCCGGCCAAGTACTATGGTCAGGGGGAATATACCCGGGTCGGCGATCACTGGAAGCTCAACAAGAGCATCAACGTCAACGACTCCAAAATGTCCGGCATAAAGACCAATAGCGTTGAACTTGGCTATCGCCTTGATCAGGGTGGTTTCAATTTCCAGACTGCTGCCTACTACTCTCACTCGGACAAGTCAGTGGAGTACAACAAAAAGACCCTGCTTATCGAAGAGCTGGAAGACAAGAAACGCGTGTATGGCCTGGAAGGCATGGCTTCCTACTGGGTGCATGACAACATCCAGCTGGGGGCAGCTGGCCACTATGTTGTCTCTGAAATCAAGGGAGGTAACGGCTGGCAAGATATGACCGCCGGTGAAGCCAGTACCTCAAAAGCCAGCGCCTGGGCAGGCTGGTATGGTTCAGCCCTCTCGCTTAAGGTCCAGAGCCAAACCATGTTTGACTACGAAGACAGCGAACAGAACAAGTTGAATGGTTACACTATGTTTGACTTGTTGGGCAGCTACCAACTTCCGATCGGGAGCCTGGGTTTTGGCGTCCAGAACCTGTTTGACCGGGACTACACCACCATCTGGGGACAACGAGCCCAGATTGTCTACTCGGCTCACTATGAACCGGCCGCCTACGACTACAAGGGTCGTGGCCGAACCTACACATTGAACTATCAAGTGAAGTTCTAAACCTCACGCATATAAAACCGCCCCCGATGGGCGGTTTTACTCTTTTTTTGCTCCTTCGCGTGCCATTCAATCCGGATACTTTACCAAGTCGATGGCTTTTTTGATTGCCCAGTGCTTTCGGTTCCCTGAGCAACGCTTTCTCGTTCAACCAGAGATCGCTGAGTTCTGACTACTATCCAGGTTGAGCGAGTGCTACTGACCGCGGCAATGGGCAATGGGGAGAATGACGGCTGGATAAGTACAAATACGCACCACGACGAGCACAATGAAGCCACTGGATCAGCTTGCGGTAGTTGCCAGAGATCATGCAAAGGGAACGGTAGAGTCGCCAGGAAGCGTGCTTAACTATCCACACAAAGTGGATAACCAAGAGATCTGAAGGGGTGCTGGGAGCTAACTTATTGAATGGCAGAAACAAGTGGTGGCCCTACCAGCCTATTTATTCCACTATAAGACGTAACTTAGCACCTTCAACATGGGTTTAAACCACATGTAATGAACTGAATTATATCGCTAATTACCCCAATAATCCATCTAAAACACCGTTTAATCAGACGACTAAAAAGACACAGAAAGCGAATATAAAGTCACAGCGCACTCTTACTTAATCAGTCCCCTACCCCTGCAAGCCTTACGTGATGCGACTTGAGCCAACAATGGCTAAACACCGTCGATTTATGTGGTGTTAGACAATATCCACTTTTCAACCCCCTAATGGTTTCACAAGTTACAAAAGTACCCTCTCACAGGGGAATTGACGTGCTACACGTGAGCTACAGACGTGCTACAAAACCGAATAGTTATTGAATGAACAATATGGTTGTACCCCACAACTTTATGAGGTGTTCACTTGTTAGAGATAACAGGAAGAAGCAAGGACATTGCTGGATGTGTAGTGGCTCATTGAGCCACCTTGATTGCACTGTGTCACACATAGACAGACAAACAGCAATAACAACAATGGTTTACAGTATGTTTAGTGGCACACATGGATTGATAGAGGGATCATGCAGGAGAAGAAGCAGGACAGAACAGACTGAAAGCCATGAATGATGGGTGATTGTGGATAAGTCTATTGTTGTGGATAACAATTGCCGTAAGGCACTATTGCATCAATACAATGATTATTTATGCTTATGATATTTTAAAGTCATTCGAGCAAATAGTTAGAGCTGGCAGCTGGTGTCAAGTGGATAAAATATAGACCTGAATTAAAATCTTTTTTCGGTATATAAATGGCCTTACAGAGGGCATATTTAGCAGCAAATAATATATTGGTGGATCACCAGATTGATATTTATTGATACAACCATGGATGGCGCAACCCTTGATATATAAGGCTTGCAGAGGGGGTTGGGCTCTTGTTATGTATCGTGTTATAATTAAATAGACACAATAAGACTCAATTGGAAATTTTACAATTAAATCGAATTAATTGATTTTAATGCCATTTTATATGTCTTAATAAAGACAAAGAAAAAGGCCACCTGATAAACAGATAGCCTTAAGGGTGTTTACTTTTTGTATTTATAGCGAAATTGTCCACGTGTCAATCCGAGTAGCTTAGCAAGTCCAGACAAACTAAGATACTTTTTCATATCGTCTAGGTCTGTTGTTTTCTGTTTTACTTCCCATCCTGACGGGGTGTATTCTTCAATTGTAATACGAATCATAATCTGACCTCACATAAAATTTAGATAGATAAGGGAGGCCAGCAACTCCCTATTTATTGAGCCATAAGGCTCGGACAACTCAGGTTGTCAATTATTTATTAATGACCATTGTTAATTTAGCCATAAAGGCACAGAGGCTTAGGTCTCAATTATCAAATAGCATCAAAGATGCCAGAGGGCTTAGGCCCTCAATTATCACTAACCCACATACTATAAATTATCCATAATGTTACAGGTGGCAATATAAAACCAAATATCTTAAAGATACCTAACCACAACCATATACAGAATAAAATTGTAGTGACATAAAGGGAAAGCTTAAATAAAAGCAATAACCCTCCCTTTAAATTCTGTTAGTGAATAATAGAACCAGTTGTGCCGACTGCATAGAGGGTTTTACGCCCTCAATAACCATGCAGATATCAATAGATATTAGGCTGCATTCTCGGAGTGAACAATAACAGAAGGCAGCGCATTGATCGCGAGAGCACACCATTCGGTAATAGCAAATAGATCACCAAACTTACTATCCTTGATTTGATAGTGATGAACTGGTGCGCCACTGGATTGTGCTGCCAGTTCTTGATGTTTGGATACTGGGCCACAATGCCACTTAAAAACACCAGAGCCTTTAAATAGCAGTGGAAGGAATACCGCCTTGTTAGCTGCAATGCCAATGTCTGCATCATCGACCATAATGAATGTGACGTTATTATAGAAGAATGTTTGAATGCTTGGATACTCGTTCTTATAATCAATCAGGTTTTCAATGTTGTATGCGCTTTGACCCTGAGAATATTTGAAAGTGTCACGTACAGATTGATTGCTCTTAACTGCTCGGAAGTATTCAGGTGAGCACAGGGCAACAAAACCTTTCAGATAATCAACCTTGCTACCAAGATTTTTTCGAATGGTTGTTTGAATGCTATCAAGCTCAATGTCTACAAGAGTAGCAGCATTGTTTAGATCAATGTTTTTAGTAACAGCAGCAGAACCAAACTCATCGGCCATTACAATATTTTGTTGAGAACCATGTTTGTTAAATTGCAGACCACGAACAATACAATCAGCAAGCTGTTTATTCATAGTGCGATCATATTTCTTGCGTTGCTCAAAAAGAAGGTCACCCACCACATCGACAGCAGTCATGGCCGCGTCTTTGCTTCCTGGTTTACGAAGGCCTTTCCAATCTTGCGTAGTAACAGCATCTTCAAGGGCATAGCCAATCAGCTCGTACTGCATGTTTGATGTTTTTGGCTTGATAGTGCCGCCGAATTCACGGGCATTGATTGCTACTTGTTCCGCTAGGTCTTGATCGCCAGAAACCAGATAATCAAAGTTGACCTTAAATTCACTGGTGGGGGCAACATCGAAGATGCCAAGAGACAGCATCAGACGATTCAGAGGGAAGGCATGTTGTTCAAACGCTTCGGTATAACTAACGTAATTAAAATCCATTGTGTTCCTCGTTATTATTGTTAATTGAGCCATGGGGCTCGGTGCTTTGCACTATTTGTTATTTAGAGAATTGAATAAAGGGATCAGCTTCAATCAGTTCAATAGCTTTGGTGACACCTGCCCCACTGGCAGCAGTCAGGGAGTTTTTAAAGAGAATTACGTGCTTATTGAATACGACCACAGTCTTAGAGCCCTTTAGGGTCAGATCTGCAACTACAGCAACCTCTGTTGCAGTGCCAGTAAGCAAAGCACCTGTTGCAGGGTCGATACAGTCGCCTGCTTTAAGATCAGCAGTCAGTGCACTGGGGAGTTCAATAGTTTTGACAGCAAACTGACCATCAATGCAGTATTGCATTACATCAGTGCGGGTTTTCTGTTGTGTTCCGAGTTTCATTGTTATTCCTTATTAAAATTGATAAGTGACTCGATAAAATTATCTTCACCTGATTTCTTGCAAAATAGATAAAGATCTAAAAGAACGTCAGGGTTTGTCAGCGTCTTACAGAATGCTTCAAACTCTTTGGCTTCATTGTCTGATTTAACCAAGCTAACAAGACTTTTAGACTTGAGCATCAAGGGCTCATGGCGGTTATTAGCTGAGGGGTTAGAATCAAGACAAACAGCAAGGTGCGGGCTTTTCTTTGTAATCTCTGGTTTAACAGAGTTATTGTTGCTTTGAATGCCCTGAGATTTTCGCTCAGTCTCCATAGCTTCAATTATTTTATTTTTATTCATTTTTGACCCCTGAATTATTAAAATAAATACGTGTGCTAAACCCTTGTGTATCAAGGATTCAGCCAGATATTAAATTTAATTAAATATTTAATTGATAATTAACCATTGAAATTAGCCAACATTGGTTGTTAGCAGATAAAAATAAAGCCGAGGTTTTACGCTCGGCCTTACAGAGGCTAATTACTAAAATCGCAACAAAAGCAATTAGTTTTATCGGAGGAACAAAGGGACTCAATCTCTATTCTTCTTTAAATATTCTAAAACTAAAACATTTAAAGAAACATAGTGACTATCTTGCTGAAGGATAGCCACATGTTAATTGTTCGGAGTTATAAAATATGAATCGTCAGAGGTCTTTTAAATGCAACTAAAAAAGGCTTTTCGATATTCAACTTTATATGACTATATTATCATAAAAACATAAATTATTCAATAGTTAACAACCATATTTGGCTTATTAATTATGATGCGCCCATTTATTCCGCAATTAAATTTATAGTCTGCTGCATATTATTGTCGATTCGGTAGTCAACAAACTTACTAAAGCCTTGCTCGTTTACTTCTGCATTGATTTTTAAATCTAACTTACCGGAAAAACTAGAAGGAATGTTACCACTACCATTAAAGCTTGAACCCCGAGCATTGAAAGAGATAGCACTCTGCGGAATTGTTGGTTGTGGGATCTTCAGAGCCTGCTGTAATGCAAATTGTTCTGCTTGCCTTGCTGCCGCATTGGGGTCTAAACCACTATTCAATAGCTCTTTTTCCTTCTGCACATAAAGCTTACCATACTTATCAGCATCATAATTTTTGCGTTGGGATTCAGGTACAGATGTAGATTGTTTGTTTCCAACAAAGCGATCTGGTAAGACGTCATTAATGAATGCAGCCAATGATTTAAGTGCCTGCAAAAATTCAGAGACACTTGATTTCATATCTTTAAAATAGGTTTTAATATCATTCGCTGTCAGCTCTTGAAGCCACTTCGAAAGATCTTCAAAGCCCTGCTTGCTCAATTCACCAACAATACTATAGAGATTTCCAAAAATCTCTCCAATTTTTGAGGCATTTGATTCTAATAGTTTTGCCCAATCTGAAACAATTTTAGCCCCTGCTTGCATAGCAGTTTTAAAACCTGAAGATTCAAAGATTCTGTAAATAGCAATACTTAACTCATTTCCAACTCGTTCATCATTAGCCGTGCTTGAAGATTTAAATTTGGCTGACATACCCGCATATTTATTGCTATTAGCATTAAGGAATTTGAACCAAGTATCTTTCAGTGAGTATTTGCCGTTAGTTAAGCCGCCGAGAAATTGTTTCTGGGATACATTCATTTCTTTTTGGACATACTGCAATAAATCAGCGCGCAATTGCGGAGCCCAGGCAAAAGCCTCTTTAAATGAATCCAGTGTGCCTTGGTCAAGGGCTTGGGTTAGCTGTTGTTGGAACCCTGCGGCTCGCTCACCACCAATCCCATAAGATTGCATGGCATCCTGTGTCTGCTGAAATTTCTTGATAGCATCATCAACCGAAACACCTAACGGCCTCATGAGGCTGACGAATTCAATAAGGTTGTTGCCAAACTCTAAGATCGGAGCACCATTAGCGTCAGCCATGTTCCGCATAATCGTACTGATCTCTTGTGCCCTATCCCCGAAGGTGTTTTGTAGCTGGATGATTAATGATTCAAGCTGCTGCCCTTCTCCCTTGACCTTATTAAACTGACTGTGTGCAACCAATGAACCGCCGAAGACCCCAGCAGCCGCACCAGCTACGCCGAGGCGGGTCACTGCACCTAGGCCCCTGCTAACCCCTTTGATCGCGCCCATGCTTCGACTGTGCTTGTTGTACTGGCCTGCGGCGCTATTAAGTTGCTTATATTGTTTTGTTAATTGTGAAATGCTGGCGGCGCGTTCTTTGACACTAATGTTACCTTGTAAAAAGGACATGTTCGTTTTTTGCAACTGTTGCCTAAACTGCAATGATTGTTTAATGGCCTGTGCATGCCGAATGTTGTCGGCTCGTAAAGTCTCTTTCTTTGATTTCTGTTGGCGGATTAGTGCTAGCTCTGTCCGCTTATGGGCTTTCTGCTCTGTTCCTGCCGCCCTTCGTCCTGCCTGCACGGCCTTATCATACTGCGAGGTAACTTTACCCCACATGCCCGCCATTTTTTTAATACGCTGTACTGATTTCTTATAATTTGACTCGTGAATTTTGAAATCAATAACGTTTGTGATTTTTGAAACTAGAATTTCTGACGACATTGTTCCTCTATTAAATTTTAATATTATTTAGTTTTTTGATAATGCTTGCAGACCGTCCAAGATAAGCAGCCTTTCCCGAGAGAAGCCGAAACAAACTAATCTTTAGTTTTTGGCGTTGTTGTTTGTAATCGTCTGTCGAATGCCATGAATCCCAACAGTGATCATAAAATTCATCCATTGAGGCTAACATCAAATCACTCCCAAACCATTTAGTCCCGAATTCGATAAGCGTAACAAAGGTCGGGGATAACATATCCTGTTCACGTTTAGTTAATTCTTTATCACTCATTTATTCTTAGCTCTGCTTTTACGTTTATTATTAATTTTCTCTTGAAGCTCTGAATCTAAAGGTTTATACGAACCGAGATAATAGGAATTAAAATACAACTTTCCAGAGATAACAAGACGTTTAGCGAGCAAGCTATATTTATGGTGTGCTGGTAACACAATCCCTGTTTCTAAACATATAACTTCACATGCTGAATAAGTATTGAAACTCCTATTCTTATTAACTGTATAACTATAAATTCCTATAACGATTGGTAACTCTCGGTGTACGTAGTAATCCAATGGATGATCAAGGTGCCCCGATTGTCGAGGGATTACCGCCTTGCCACCTGACTTTGTTGTAACCTCTGGCAAACCGTCGTTTTCTTGGTAAAATGTTGTCATATTGTTCCTCGTTAATTGAGCCCTGGGGCTCCAGCACCTTCGATGCTATAATTAATTGGATTTATAAAACCTCCTAGAATGCGTTATTTTAAATAGTTCACCATAAGCAATAGGGTTGCTTGGGCAATATCAAAGAAATGCAATATAGAGCGATACAGGAGGTTTTTAAGGCTATATTTAAGGGGGGTTTAGACTGTGTTGGATTTTAGGATTCGATTATAATTTTCGTATTCTTGTAGACCCGAGAAAAACCAGAATGCAACATGTATTCTTGAAGAGAGCGGTAAGCGCCACGCCTAAAACTCTCACGCTTCCAATAACCACCGACAAGAGAGTATTCTTTAAGAGCTTGATGGATTTCATATTCCATAGCTTTAGCTGCTTGTTGGCTTTGTGCCTCCCAAACATCCAATAGCTTGCAGGATAACTTTGAGTTTGATTCGAGTTGCTCGGCTCGCTGGTCAGGCTGACAGGAATAACCAATCTTGAGATATGGGGCTGATTCTAATGGGGACACTAAACAGCAGTACACATAACCTTTATTATTTTTATGGAATTCTTTAGTTTTAAATGACATTACACCTCTTATTTAAATACAAATTTACGGATTTCTACACCCATTGATTGCATGTCGTTTTGGTCAAACATAACAGCGAGAGTCAACAACAGCTTATCCATTTCTTTCTGGGCTTGTTCCATATCTGCAAGGAATGATAACATCTCATGTTTCTCTGGTTGTTCTGCACTGCTGTTTGCAATAAGGGTTCCGAGATAGTTTAGGTTTTCGGTAGTAATAGACATTATTCATTTCCTTCTTTTAATTTATTTGCGATTTGTTTGATTAGAAAATAGCGATTGATTAACTTTTTATCATTGTGATAATATTCGATGACTTCTTGATTATCCATTTCGTTCCTCTATTTAAAAGGGTATACAGTTATCACAATAACTATCACGACAATCCCAATCGCCCTTGGAGTCCTTGAAGCATTTATCACACAATCTTCCAGGTTCGTGATGGGGTGATTGCTTGACGGATTTTATGGGTTTGGGCTGGGTGTACTCCTCGAATGCGGAATCATGAGACACCATGCAATCATCAAGGAATGGGTCATAGAGTTCATCTAGCTCAACACTCACAGGATGTTGGTTGACTGGGTTAGCAATAGGCTGAGTCTCTTTCTGTTGAACTGGCTTGATGTGTAGATTCTTGTTTGGCTGTTTTCTTGTCTGCTGTTCTTCTGTATCTAATGCATTGAAATCTGCCAGCGTCACAAGCTCATAAATCTTTGAGGTTCCTTTCCGACTTGTGGCTTTTACTAATCCCATTTCTTCAAGCTCATCAAGATATTTTTTAACTGTGTTATCACTACCAATACCCAAATTATCTTGAATATGCTTGTATGATGGAAAGACTTTACCGCTCATCATTTGATAATTAAGAAGAAAACAGTAAACTGATTTGTGGTTTAGATTGAAGGTTATTCCATTGATTTTCTTGATCTTATAGATTTCGTCAAAGGCACGGAAAAAGTTAGATTCGGTTTTCTTCTGATTCATTTAGTTCCTCATAGTTCGGGGATAGTTCTTTTTTCTCTGCAATCAATTCGATTAGGTAAGACTGCACTGATTTTGTGCCGCGCTGGCTATTAACAAAAGCTGTTAAGTGTGCGGGGATGGCTAGATTGATCCGCATTTAATACGTCCTCTTAGGTCTTGAATTTCTTCTTAGGTTTCATTGATTTCAGGACATCTAAAACAGAATCCCAATAATCAAATCTCAACTCATCAACTGCACGGCAGCGATTGGCTGAAGCCCTCGCCAATGCTTTAGTAATACCGTATTTGTTTGCTAACTCTTTTGCTGTGTTATCAGGTGTGTCGTAATAAGCCATTATTCCTCTTTTGTTTTTGAATATAAAAAATCTGCCGTTGTGCAAGAAGGCACAAAGCATAAAGTTTATTTTGTAGGGATATGAAGGAGTTACAAGAAAATGCTTTCTTTTTTCACTTCATAATACATATATTATCATTTAAATTTAAAAAATTCAAGCTTTCATGAAAAAATATAATGCTTTTTCTTACATTTCATGATGCCACAAAATACATGGCAAGCTATCCATGACAATTTGCATCTGAGGCTTCACACCATCATCAATATAAATCATGCTGTATTGCTCTAATCTCAATGCTCGCCCTCTTTGGCTACCGCAGCACTACCCAACACAATAGAAGCTCTTAGAGCGCGTCCTATGAAGTTATATAGCATGTTGTCATGCATGTATCATACAACACATACCGTTTATATAATGGCATTGCCATATTGAACACAACATATAATTTATAACACAACAAACATATTATATTTTTGTGTTGACAGTGCATAACAGACTCATGAAGCGTTAGCGTATTGAGTTTGTTATATATTCTTCTGTATATTATAAGAACAATAAGAAACCCATTACATTTTCATTCCATGTGTTCCTTAAACACAAGTATGGAGTGAGTGGCACACTAACATAATATTTGTGTTATCTATTCTTATAAACCACAACAAGGAATGAGTGATAGCGAATGTATTGTTAGTGGTTATTTGTCTTATCTAAATAAATATATAAAACAAGAAATAACACAATCATTACATTATCATTCCATGACTGTGTTTAGGGCGACCACAAGCGAAGCGGTGACGACATTGGATGTTGAGCATAAGCGACAACAGACAAGGGCGAGCCCTATTATTCTTTTAATATCTTTTCTTTTATTCTTTTATTATATCTATTCTTTTACGACGCACATATCTGCGTCACCCCTACGCACACGGGTGCGTCACTACCTACGCATACGTCTGCGTTACCTAGTCTCGCATACGCCTGCGTTACCTACTGTCCCAGTTTCTAGGACACCCTATTTACTGTAAGGGGTAAAGTCAGCCCTTTTTGTTTGTGTTGGAAGATAGGCGACCATAGAGATCGCCATAACTCGTTACATATGAACCTTTACAGCTAGTCTAGTTTGCATACAGCTATTGAGTTTCCATTGCTGTAAGGCGAATATAATTTCAGTTTCCATTCGCCATTAAAATACATTCCATTTTGCCTAGCTAGCTCGACTGTACCTGCACACAATTTTCTGGCCTCAGAACTAGACATGTCCAGCGTAGCTTTTACCGTGCTTTCTCCACCGTCAACTTCACACTCTTGGCTCAATACCCCGGTACTATCCAAAGCAGCACAGAGATTAAATGCAGATTCTACTGTGTCCGCATTGACTGACAATGCCGCCAATCCAAAAACACAAACAACTAACTTTTTAATCATATTATTTGCCTTCCATGTGAATTTAATATAATCAAACCCTGCCGAAAAAATACTGTGATATCATTATTATGAAGTGTATATTACTTTTCTGTTTGATTGATCGCTGTCTAAATAGAGATCAATTTTTAATACATCAGGTGCTTGTATCTTTATCGCCTTGTGGTAGGCATCAACCGTTGACCCAAATGTGCCTGGAACGCTAGCGTTTCTATGACTCTGTGAAATCACAGATGGGTTAGGCCTGACCCAACCCATTGCATCAAAAATGCTGTCATAAATATCAGTATTATCTATATACCAATAAGGTTCAATGATAAGCTTATTAGGTTTTTCACCATTAAAATGTATTGTGACTGTGACTTGTTGCATAATGCTCCCTAAACTTCTATTTCAATGTAAGGAATGACAACATATGAGCCCTTGACGCTCCGTTCCATCAAGTAATTTTTATTTTTTTCAATTACTATATTTTTAAATGCAGATTGCAGTCTAGATAATATGTCATCTTTAAAAACAACTGTATTATCTATGAATGATGTTCTAAGATAAAATTTATAGCTGGCAGATACATAATAACTTTCCCTAGTGTTTGTTTTGACCCATTCAAAATTCTCTTTGAATTTCTCTGCTAAAAAAGATTTTACTACTTCAACATCCTGAAGAGACATAACCACCTCATAGTGTATGTCCCCCTGCTCAACATGAAACAGGGAGCCCCGAAGGACTCCAAGAGACTAATATATAATTGTGTTGTGTGTCAACGAGTTTAAAAATTACAAATCAAATGAATTTAATATAATTAAAAACGCCTCTATCTATTATTTAATTCAATTTAATATAATTCTTGCATCGTTTGGCTTTAGGCAAAGTGACTGTGTGCCCATCACCTCTACTGTTTTCATAGTAACAAATACGATTCTTTCCTTTTATCTCCTGTGACTCAAGGCGATATGTGTCATAGGCTGCACCATAAACAAATGATGATAGTGTGAGAGATAACAACAGCATCAAAGATGCCGAGCCCTTTATCATGGGCTCAATAAACAATAAGAGTAATTTTGTGTTCATAGTGCAATCTCCAAGGCTTCTTTGAGTTTGTCTAATGGAACATCACCACCATAGCGATCATAACTGATAGCTTTGTTTGTGTGGCCCAGAATGGCAGCCGCATACTGCAAGGGAATGCCCGCAGCTTTTAGCTTGCTTGCTACTGTGTGGCGAAGGCTATGGAAATCTTTGTTAACTGGACGATTGCGACTGAACCACTGCCCAAACAGATGGCTATAGCAGTTGTTCCGATATGGCAGCTCCTTGAACAACCTACCCCCTTTCCTACTTGCTACAAAGTCCAGGAATCCAGCCGCCAACAATTTGCTGTGTATGGGCACAAGCCGTTGGCTTGCCTCTGTCTTGAGGCTCTGATCATCACGTGTAGCTCTGATGTTGAAGCACCAGACACCATTAACTTGCTCTATATCGTCACTGTAGAGCTGGCAGGCTTCATTAGAACGCAATCCATGGTATCGCCCTATCATGGCAATGAACATGCGCCACGGCTCTTGCTCCTTGGCCCACGAATCGAACAGTTTCAACTCTGGATCTGTGTAGCCAGTTCTAACATTGACCTCTTTGACCCGCTTGAGCTTCAGCCCCTTGAATATGTCCGTTGTTTGCTCAGTGTGATCTGATAGCCAACTAAACAACAAACTCAGTTTCTGAATGTATTTATTGATTGTGGTCGGTGACTTGCCAGAACCCAACAGCCAAGTTTTGAACGATACAGCATCGGCCTTTGTGTACTCAGACAGACCCTTATCACCAACGTGTTCAATAAAGGTGTTGATGTAGTTTTGTTGGTTCTTGGTCTCTTTCGGTGCCCATGACAATTGCTTTTCAGCAATGTATGACTCGACGTGCCCGGAAAGCTTTTCTTCTTGGTCTGGTGATGTGTTTTCGGAAGGTACAGCGGGGGGCTCGACCCCAAAGGGGCATACAGCTTCGCTGCTGGTGCTTGTAGGGATGTGAACGTGCCCGTTTAGCGGGGGATGTTGTGTCGTTGAGGCTTCAGCTTCAAACCCAACGGGTTTAGACATGACATCACGGCAAGCAGCATCGGAGATGCATACAGCTTGCTGCACATCAGGGCTGGAATGATTGAAGTGAATTTGAAGTGCCAAGAGCTGGGCTTGTGCCTTGTCTCTTGTTTTGAGGGATTTACGGAAGGTCTGACGACGACCATTGCATATGGTCACTCGTTGGTAGTAGTAAATTCCGTTTCTATTCAGTAAGTACATGGCACCTCCTATGAGGATTGTGTGCCAGTTTGTGTGACAGTGATACACAAACAGCTTGCCTTCAACAAGCTAAGTTACTGATCTTAAACGGGAATTGCAGAAACAAGTGGTGGCCCTACCAGCCACATCCCGGCACTCGAGTCCCCCGCCTTGGCTGCTACCTTCCGGTCCTGACCAGGTCGACGGGTTATCAATGCGAGCCCAAATAAATCAGGCACTTAGGGATGGAACTGATTTCCATCACAGTGTTCTGAAACCTCAACAAGCGAGAACCCGCCGGAAGTACGGTCATCCACATCAAGTGGACATGCTTAAATTGGTAACAAACGGGGGTAATCCTACCCGCCCGCCCCTAGATAAATCAATTCGGAAAGAGCATTTAATCATCTTCTCATACCCCAAATTGGACTTAGCCAAAACCCTGCTAGACTAACCATCGGTCAAACATCAAGCATTTAGGGAGTGCAATATGGCCAAAAGATCATCTGACCATGCTAATGTTGGGAAGTTTGCCGGGGCTGGAGCAGGTTTGTTTGCTGTACTAGGTAGCGTACTTGCGGGACTTCCGGGCGCTGTAATTGGAGGAAGTATTGGCGGTGGTGTCGGTGGTGCCTTGGGCCATCACCTAGATGAGGATAAAGATAAAGGTAGCGATGAAAGTAAAAAATAATCGTGTCAGATGTCAGTAAAAAGGAGCCCGGTCGCAGGCTCCTTTTGGATCATTAGTTGCCACATGATCCCCACGCAATACCATCAGTGCCGCACTCTTCTTTGTGCGTCCCATCAGCAAAGACGGTGAACTTGCGGTAACGCCCTTGGTTGTCATAGCTGATAGTGGTGGTGACCTTGTTGCTGTCAGTCACGGTCTGCTTCTTGAACCAAGCACCAGCATCCGGCTCCGGCGTCTTGTCATCATAGCGGTACGGTAGTTTCTCAAAGGCAGCGACCAGTTCGCTCATGTTGCGGGTTGCATGATCATCCGCCATCCCTACCCAATCGTTCAGGAAGGGGAAGCTGTTAGAGCCACCGAGGAAATAGACAAACTGGCTGCCATAGTCAGCTTCGGCATCCTTGTAACCGACCGTCGCATAGCGGCCAGTAATCGCTCCAGCCAAACTCTCAGGGATGCAGTCGGCAAAGATGCCTGCCTCACCTCCGGCCAAGTTCACCAGCTCATACTCCTTCCCATCTGCCGTCGTGGAAATGGTTTCCTTAATGTCACAGGAGTAGGGGGCATCATCACCACCACGAGATTCAAACTCGTAGCTATTGCTGTAGCTGTATCCCTTGCCTGCAACATTGGTCTTTTCGCCATAGATGATGGTTCTGACGTCTTCACTGAAATCATCGCTGACCTTGACCAGCTCAGTCCGGCTCTTGTTGGCCCAATAGATCCCCTGATCACGATACCAAGCCTGCGGATAGGCATTATTGTGGTCTCTATAGTCCCCTTGGTGGTAATCCACATAGGCATAGAACGCATCAGGATGAGCACGTTTTAACTCTTCGCTGGCACTGAACGATTTCTGCAAACCACGGACGATCTCTTGAGCCTTGGTGGCTGTCGCACTATCACCGGTAGCGATGAAGTCATCAAACAGCTTCTGCTCAGGAATGTTGTAGTGGGACACAACCCGATCAACCGATTGTTTCAACGAGTTCATCAGCTGCTCACGCTTTAGCTGATCGGCCATCACACTCTGGCAAGTCAGAGATCCCCCCGCAGCCAGCTCTTTCTCGACAGCACTCCACAAAACCGTGGTCAGTGGAGTTACATGATAGAAATCGTCTTGCGTGATAGGCGTGAACTTCGGCGGCAATACCATCTGGTAAGCCTGCTCGACCGGCCCCAGATCCAAATCAACCGCTCCCACCGGAACATCGACCACTAAGGGTACGTATTGGGCACACTCCTCCTGAGCTTCGGTGAGTTCTAGCCGATAATCGCCGGTGTTAGAAGTCACCGCGTTGGGTTCCCCCTCATCCAACTGGCGGTTGAAGTTCAAATCCAGATAGGCGGTTGCCCCTTGCACATAGCCGTCGATGGCCTTGCCCTGAATAGCCGTCTTGGTGACGGGTTGGGTATCAGACCCACCATCACCTCCACCGCCGCCACAAGCTACCAGAGCCAGACTTACCCCTACACTAATTAACGAACGAACTGTCATCAGTTTCTCCTTGTTCTCTATTGACTCAACGCGACTCAATAGCCTATACAAAAGCGGGATACTAAAGAGTCTGGGAATTGATTTTTGTGATTGATACCGATTTCATGATATTTTTTCTTTCTATAATCATGATTTCATTGAATTTATCCCCCACCACGTAAGATACGCTGCACGCTGGAGAGACTGATCCCCGTCCTGCGTGCGATTTCGGCCTTGGCGAGCCCCCTTGCTGCCAATGCTTGCACCTCGTCTCCCTTCGCCATGGCTGTCGGTTTGCGGCCCTTATAGACCCCACGCTGCCTAGCCAGCTCAATCCCTTCTGCCTGTCGCTCCAGCATCAGCTCCCGCTCAAACGTGGCGATGGCACCGATCATGGTTAGCATCAGTTTTCCGGTCGGTGTCGAGGTATCGATACCCAGATTCAAAATCCTCAGAGCAACCCGTTTAGCGTGCAGGTACTCCGAGATCTCCAACAGGTGGCGAGTGTTGCGAGCCAAGCGATCCAGCTTGGTCACCATCACCACGTCTCCCTCACGAACAAAATCCAGCATCAACGAGAGCTGCGGGCGATCATCCTTGGCCCCGCTCACCTTCTCCTGAAATATCTTGCTGCACTCGGCCAGTGCCTGAAGCTGGGCATCCAGGCTCTGCCCCACAGTGCTGACACGTGCATATCCCACCAGTGCCATGGTCTCCTCCTGGTCAATAGGGCAAGGTACACTGACGCGACCGGTCAGAAGGTCGAAAGGAACCCATATGACCGGCAAAAAGTGGCACTTTCGCTCGCGTCACACGGGCTTGGTCTATTGACCTGTGCCAGTGATACAAATGAAAGCGGGCCGCTCCGTGATGGAGGGCCCGCAAGGGTTGTCAGCCAGATAGCTCTGGCTGCTTTATCTATTGGTCATGCAGGGTGCCGACCGAGGGATCTCAATGACGCGTCGCCCCGCCCGGCATCCGCAATACCTTGGCCAGCTCCTCGGCATGAGCCTTGTCACGGGCGATGAGGCGGATCATCAGGGTTCCCCCTGCAATGGCAACCAGAGTCACCGAGGTCAGGATCATTTTGTTCATGGGTAGTCCTCTTCGTTCATGTTGTAGAAGTGTGGCGGCATGTAGCGAGCCATCATCGCGTTGACGATGACAGACGCGAACGCCGTCAGGGCTGCCTTCAAGGCGTCCAGCAGCAAGGTTTTCATGAAGTCATTCATAGCGATTACTCAGGGGTTATCTTCAGGCGGTAGACCTCCATCCGGTGATAGTCGAGAAAGTTCCTCTCCCAGAGCCGGTAGAGGTCCATGGTGGTGGCCAGCGGCCGCTCTCCACACCAGAGCTGTGAGGCCAGCCCGGCGTTGAAGTCAAAATCGAGATCCTTGACCAGCTCGCCACCGAGGTAAGTGAACTCGGTGACGTAGGCCATCCCCCAGCTACCAGCCCGTTTTTCCAGACGGATTTCGACCGGACGGTAACCGCCCGTGTCAGCGGAATAATCGGGACTGCGGAAGTTGAGGGTCAGGGCAGTGGCATCGGGGTGGAGGTCGATTAACTTGGCGAACAGGGCCTGTAGCGGTTTGGATGGGGTCATAGCAGCCCCCTGTCGGCAAACGAAACGATGTCGTGCTGTCCCACCACAAAGTGGTCGAGCACTCGCACGTCTACCATCTCGAGCAGATCCTTGAGACGAGTGGTAACAGCCTTGTCGGCATCCGAGGGGTCGACCATGCCGGAGGGGTGGTTGTGGGCCAGTATGACCGCTGCGGCGTTTCTGTTGAGGGCCGCCTTGACCACCTCACGGGGGTGAATGGTGCCCGCATTGATGGTGCCGAAGAACAGCTCCTGGTAATCGAGCAACCGGTGTTGATTATCGAGCAGCATGACGGCGAACACTTCCCGCTCGTACTCCCCCATCTTGAGCCGAAGGAAGTCTGCTGCCGCTTTGGGCTGAGTGAAAGCGTGGCCCAGATGCCGCTGTCGGCTCTCCAGAATGGCCAATGCCTGATTGATGATGTGATCGTCCTGTGCAGGATGATCATCGTAGTGATGTGTCATAACAGTAACCTCGCGTCGTTTGGGTACACGAGTTACTTATGCCAAGGGGCCTGGTTGTTATTGAATCCGAGCGGGGCTGGTATAAGGAGTTCGGGGCCCACATTCACCTACGAGCCCTCTTAAAAATTTTTAGACGGATTTCACGGTTTTCCCTTTCATGACGCGATATGTTTCCACTCGCGGTCAAAAAAGAGGGATTAAAACCCACTTGAGACCAATTATTAGCAATATCGTCTCGTTTTGTGTGAAGGAGAACACCAGTGGCAACTACTCATTTTATCCCCGCTCAGCCCAGTGAGTACGGTTACATCATTGTAGAACCAAATGACAACGGAGAAGCGACCCTTGAGCGTTACCCATTGCTCGGGTACGCCGTCAAGATTACAGAAGGTGGGTCAGATGATCTCAAGATACAGACACTGCCAGTCTGCACAACAGGTGAGAGCTTCACCCCGAACTTCATCCAGCGCTATGACGGCACCTTCAGCCGAGCTGATGGTGAGTACCTCTGTCACTCCCTGTCAGAGATGATGAATCTTTTCGGTTTCGAAGCAGATGATCTGCATACACTTCCCCCGGCAAATGCTAAGGAGCTATCCAAGTATGTATGGCGGCCTCTACGGAATCCACAAAGCTAACATCTGCTGATTTTGGATCGGGCCCTTTTGCCCGCCATCAAAGGCAAAGGGGCCATTTCTGATGTTCAATCTGCTGAAATTTCAGCTATTTATAGAACTTTTTCTGTATGAAATCTCGTAGAAAAAGTTCTTAAAAATGCCAAAATTTCAGCAGATCGGCAGACCTACTCAACCTGTCCCAGATGGCTTTCCCGTACCTGCTCCCACTTCTTTTGTTCGGTGGCGTTGCCCCTGCTTGTAAAGGCTGAAGGTGCACGTCAGCCCAGGCATGCCTCTCCAGCAAACGCCTACTGGCTCTGTGTCCGTAATGACTGATGGCCAGCCAACCCCTCGAGCAGCAAGTCCAGCAGCATATTCTGCAAAGCCTTGGCCTTATCGGGGTGAGAGAGGTACGTCAGCGACATGCCCTGCTGGGTTTCCATTCGCCCGATGACGGCTTCATCCACCGCATTCGGGAAATCGCCATGCAGAATCGATTCCCGTGGGTTATTGCGGACCTGTTCCATCAGGGGACCGTTTTCACTCAGCTTGGTCACCATCCCCTGCACCCAGTCGAGCTTGTCCCCATCAGTCACTTCCAGGCCAAACAGATCGTTCATCCGAGCCAGCAGCTCGGAGAGGAAATCCTTCTTCTCCTCTTTCGGCTTGGCACTGCCGAGGGATGCGATGCCCTCCAGCCCATAACCGGCAGCATTCTCTTTGAGTTGCAGATCCTGGGTCCGCTTGGCCTTGAGGTGGTAGTGGCTCAGCATCACCGAGGAAAGGTCTACTTGCTCTTCATCCAGCACCTCTTCCCGCAGCAGAGGCAGCAGGTGGCGTGCAAAGACACACAGCCGCTCCATGTCATAATCGTCGAAGGGGGTGATCTGGGAGACAAACTCATAAAACCGCACATAGCCGTTGAGGTTCTTCTTGAACAGCTCCAGCACCGAACGGGCTTCCCCAGCCTCCTTCAGGCGACGTTCGGCATTGACCTGATCGCTACCTGAACCGCCCTGTTCCATCAGCCATTTGAGCTGGGTCCGACACTCCCGAATAGCATCGATGGCCAGCCGGTAACGCTTGGCGAAGCGATCTCTGGCCGGAACGGCGTGCCGCAAGAAGGCATCGGCACCCCGTTTGGGGTCGAAGTAGGCATCGGTAAAGGCCACCACCTCGGGCCAGGTAAAGATCCCCTCCCCCTTGAGCTTGTGGAACAGGTCATAGATCAAGTTGGGATCCGACACTGAGTCCAGCGTGGCGGTTTCGTAATACTTCTGGAACTCTTCCAGCACATCCTGCGGGTCGTTCACGAAGTCGAGTACATAGGTACTCTCCTTGCCCGGATAGGTGCGATTGAGCCGCGAGAGGGTCTGGATGCAGTCCACCCCGGTTAAGCGTTTGTCCACATACATGGCACACAGCTTGGGCTGATCGAACCCAGTCTGGAACTTGTTGGCCACCAGCATCACCTGATAGTCAGCAGTATCGAACGCCTTACGCATGTCCCGGCCCTTCAGCTCCGGGTTCATGTTCCGCTCGTTCCACGTCTGCCCCTCGTCCTCTATGTCGCCCGAGAAAGCCACCATGGCCCGAATGGCTTGATAACCCTGGTCCTTAACGTACTTGTCGAAGGCCAGCTTGTAGCGGACCGCCTCCATCCGGCTGCTGGTTACCACCATCGCCTTGGCTTGTCCGCCCAAGAGTTTGCCAACATGCTGGCGGAAGTGCTCGACTATCACCTGCACTTTCTGGCCAATGTTGTGCGGGTGCAGCCGGACCCACTGGGATAGCTTGCGCTTGGCCTTCTTGCTGTCCACTTCTGCATCAGCCGCTTCGCTATCCATCGCCAGCTTGAACGCCAACTGGTAGTTGGTGTAGTTCCGCAACACGTCAAGGATGAACCCCTCCTCGATCGCCTGGCGCATGGTGTAGACATGGAATGGCTCGGGTTTGTTCTCATCCGAAATGGGCAGATGGGGCTTGGGCGGGCGACCGAACAGCTCCAGCGTCTTAGCCTTTGGAGTAGCAGTGAAGGCGAAGTAGCTGATGTTCTGACTGCCGCCACGGGCAGCCAAAGTCAGGTTCATCACATCCTCGGCCGAGAGCTCTTCTTCATCATTCAACTGCTCGGCCATCAACACCTCACGCAGCTGACGGGCAGTCTTGCCGGTCTGGCTGGAGTGAGCCTCGTCGGCCACCACCGCAAAGCGGCTGGCCTTCAGGCTGGTACTCTCCTGAATGGCCTTGAGCACATGGGGGAAGGTCTGAATGGTGACGATAATGATGGGAGTGCCGCTGGTCAGTGCCTCGGCCAACTGAGCAGATTTGCTGCCATCCCCCTCTTCCCGATTGATCCGGGAGATCACCCCGGATGCGTGATCGAACTGAGCGATGGTCTCCTGCAACTGGCTATCGAGCACGGTACGGTCGGTGACGACGATGACGGAATTGAATAGCTTCTCACTCTCTCCGGCATCGGTGTCACGCCGCAGCGACGCGAGCTGATGGGTCAACCAGGCGATAGAGTTCGATTTGCCAGAGCCCGCCGAGTGCTGGATCAGGTACTTCTGCCCGCTCCCTTCTTGGCTCAGCGTTGCAAGCAGCGTCTCCACCACCTTCCACTGGTGATAGCGGGGGAAGATCATCGTCTCTTTTTTCTTGATGCGGCCCAGAGCGTCCTCTTCGTGCTTCACCTGCAGATGCAGATAGCGACCCAGAATATTGAGGAAGGTCTCGGGCACGAAAATCTCCTGCCATAGGTACTCGCTGGCATAGCCGGTCTCAGGCTGATCGTTCCCTGCCCCGCCCTTGGCGGTGCCACGGTTGAACGGCAAGAAGAAGGTATCTGCTCCGGCCAGCCGCGTGGTCATCGCCACCTCAAACTGATTGACGGCAAAGTGCACCAGCGCCCCGCGACGGAAAGCCAGCAGCGGCTCACGCTTGCCCGCCGTCACCAGTGGGCGGTCGAAGCGGTACTGCTGCTTGGCGTTCTCCAGGCTCTGTTTGAAGCAAGACTTGAGCTCCAGCGTTGCCACCGGGATGCCGTTGAGAAACAGAGTGAGATCGAGTCGCCCATCATAGCCGTGAGGGCTGTAAACCAGCTCTGGCACCACCCGCAGTCGGTTCTTGGCATACCGCTCGACCAGCTCAGGGTTAAGATCATGGTCAGGCTTGAAGGTGGCCACCGCCAGCCGGTGCCCTCTGTCCTCAACCTGATGACGGAGTAACCACAAGGTGCCCCGCTCATCGCTCTCAAGGGATCGAACCACGGCGTTGAGCAGATGACGCTCTGGCTCCTCACCGTAGGTCTTGCAGTATTTCTGCCACCCCTCTGGCTGGCTCTCCTGCACATAGGCGATCAAATCTTCGGGGTAGAGGGCTCGCTCTTTGTCATAGTGTACCGACTCGCCCACCAACCAACCTGATGCGGCCAATTGCTCGATGATATGATCCTGAAAGGCTTTTTCCCGTGCTTTGTTATCCATTGTGACTTCACATCCGTTTAATCGACAACGTACCCTATTTAGTCCACCTGATTGGGGTGAGGGTACTTTTGAGATAAAGAGGGTGAGCTGGTTCCCCCGATTGATTGAGTTGCAGATAATGCAGTTCAGTTAACAAGCCTCGAACGTGGGATGAACGTTGCTTAAAAGCCCCATGATTACCCCATGCGGCCACTACCACCCCAGCATGATTAGCGAGCTCGCTAAGCCAGTCATTATTGTTAATACCTATCGGCTCTGCGGCTACTTTCATATCATCAGGGTCGGTAGCCCTATAAGCGAAGAGGTTGGCCATCACCAAGCCACCATAGCCCCAACTTTTTGCAAAACTAATGCAACGGCGAATAGTGGGATCATCCTCTGTCTCATCTGCAGTGGATGGGTTCAGTCCGATAAACAGGGCATAAGGTTTGCTGCTGTCCCATACCCGACTTAAGGCGTAACGGTAACAACGACACTCAGAAAGGACTGCATAGCTGGCAAGCTCAGGGTATTGCAAAGCACTAAAAAGTGTCATGCGGCCACCTCTTCGGCAGGCGGCGTCCAACCCCGCAGATCGATCTTGCCAGTGACGGCGGCGGAGATCAGGGCGGTGCGGCGTTCTTGGAGTAGTTCAACTTTGCGATTAGATAGTTGAACCAGCCGTTCAAAGTAAGAATCTTTTTCTTTTAAAGACCTCTCTATCATCTCTCGCTCTTCACATGGAGGCAAAGGGATTTCCATACTGCCAAGATTGCCAATCGTAAGTTGATTTATTGTTGAAGTTAAAAAAGAGCCTGATTGATACTCAAATAAAGGGGAGTTTAGCACCCAATACAAGTACGAATTCAGGTTGCTTCGATACAGAACCATGAAAGCACCAAAAGCCATCCCGATTGCTTCCTCTGTAATCAGTGCATTTTTTCCGATTAGTTTTCTGCTGCCGTTCCTAGAGCAAATTAATAGGTCATTTTTCTTGGTTCTGATTCGCCCTGGTATATCCATATTGACATATACATTGTCAGTAAAACTCAGCTTGGCATTCTGAATATTTGATGATCGAAGCACTAAGATACCGTCGCCTTCGGAAACAACATCATCTGGAGAATAGGTCAGGCCATTCTTTGCATCACCTATATATTTCAAGCGTGTTACAATCCAATGCTCCGGCACTTGGCCGAGCCACTCGACGCAGGAGTCTTTCATGGGGGCGTTGGGGTTGAGGCCCTTGGTGACGGCGTGGGAGATCACCGCCTGCCGCTTCTCTTTCAGCAGCTCGATCAGCCGCTGCTGCTGGGCAATCAGCCGATCAATCCGGGCAGTTTCGTAGTCGAGAAAGGCAACTATTACATCTTGAGTATCGAGAGGTGGTATAGAAAACTCAAAATTTAAAAACTGAGGTAGCCGCAACGAGTCCACTGTAGACTTTGCATTTCCCTCTAAGGCGACCTTATAAAAGTTTGATGACAGATAGTAATATACAAATCGACCAGTAACTCCGGTGAAATCACTCAGCATATATACTCGCTGATGGTAATCAAACTTACCATTATAATAATGGTAAACTTTCCCAACACCAACGCCATCACCTGCTGTCAGTACAGCCTCACAATCAGCAGTATAAGTACCTATTCTTTCCACTGTTTGTGACCGGACAAAGAATGGATATTCCCCATCATCCTCTGCATTTACCGTATCTTTGTTTCCAGTCTGTATGCTACATAGATACTTTAATTTTTTTAACGACCATTGTGCAGGAATATGACCCAACCATGCCACTCCCGAATCGTTATATTCCGGATAGGGACGATACTTGCCCACCAGCCCTTGCTGTGTTGCTACTGCCTCACTCATGAGTGCACCTCCGCCAGCAACTGCATAATCTCCTTGGCGACCGCATCGAGATCGGCATCGATGGCTGCCAGCTCGCGGGGGGGCTGGTACTGGTAGAAGTGGCGGTTAAAGGGGATCTCGTAGCCAACGATACCCACCTGGCCATCGAGTGGGTCGGTTTTACTGGTGTCTATCCAGGCATCCGGCACATGGGGCAGCACCTCACGCTTCAGATATTCATGAATGTCTTCCCCCAGCGGCACATTTTCGTTATCCCGCAGATCCGCATTAGCCTCCTGCTCGCCCTTTGTTTTACACACTTCGGCGGCGTCGTCCTGCTCACCCAGATGGCTCACCAACAGCTTAAAGGCCGGGGCTGGCAGCTTTACCTCCCCCAGCAACTTGGTCAGCTGCTTTTTAAACTTGTCGCGAGAGAGCAACTTGGCCTCAGCGAACTGACCCAAGGCAGTCAGGATGGCGGACTGCAGGGTGCCATCGAGCTTGGCCCAGCCCTTATCGGCAGTGAGGCTGGCAAGGCGCTCGGCATCGTGCGGGGTGAACGCCAGTTTCAGCGGCCGCTCCACGGTAATACGGCGATAACCGAAGGCGGTGGTGGGGAAGATCTTGGCGATCGGGCTCGCCTCGAAACGGCTGGCGAGACGCACTACTTCCTCGATGGCTTCGTCGCTCAGTTGCTTACGCTTGGAGCCCAACGACTTACGCATGGGGCTGTGCATGTCGCTGGCGTTGATCAGCAGCACCTTGCCCTTACGCTCGGCCGGTTTGTGGTTCGACAGCACCCAGATATAGGTGGCGATGCCGGTGTTGTAGAACATGTCGGTGGGCAAGGCCACCAGGGTATCGAGCAGGTCGTGCTCGAGGATATAGCGGCGGATCTCGCTCTCGCCGCTACCCGCCCCACCGGTAAAGAGCGGCGAGCCGTTGAGGATGATGCCGATACGAGCACCCTCCGGCTTCATCTTGGCGATCAGATGTTGCAGAAACAAGAGTGAGCCGTCTGAAACACGGGGCAGACCCGCCCCAAAGCGGCCACTGTGGCCCTTTAGCAGGTGTTCGTCCCTTACTTGCTTCTCGACCTTCTTCCAGTCCACCCCGAATGGCGGGTTGGAGAGGCAGTAATCGAACTTCTCCAGCGGCAGCTGGTCGTCGGATAGGGTATTGCCCAACTTGATGTTGCTGATGTCCTGACCCTTGATCAGCATGTCGGCCTTACAGATGGCAAATGACTCGGGGTTGAGCTCTTGTCCAAAAGTGGCCAGACGGGCAGCGGGGTTGAGCTCATGCAGGTACTCCATGCCGCATGAGAGGAAGCCGCCGGTGCCCGCCGTGGGGTCATAGATGGTCC
Organism: Aeromonas sp. S18(2024); assembly: GCF_041402525.1. Lineage (NCBI taxonomy): Bacteria > Pseudomonadati > Pseudomonadota > Gammaproteobacteria > Aeromonadales > Aeromonadaceae > Aeromonas > Aeromonas sp. S18(2024). The sequence goes on from NZ_JBGLQV010000003.1 coordinate 232,508, forward strand.
GCACCACCCCTGCCGTCGTCAGGGCCTCGTCATCGGCAGCAAACACCAGAGAAGTAGTCAAACGCACGATGTCACGGGGAGTGAAGTGCTCACCGGCAGTCTCGTTGGAGCTCTCGGCAAACTTGCGGATCAGCTCCTCGAACACCAGACCCATGTGGTAGTTGTCTACGGTCTCGGGGGAGAGATCGACGTTGGCGAAATTGCGGACCACCTTGTAAAGCAGGTCGGCATCTTCCAGCAGATCGATGCTGGCGGCAAAGTTGAAGTGCTCGAACACCTCGAATGCCTCACGGGAAAAGCCCCGCACATAAGCATCCAGGTTATCGCCAATCTGCTTCTCGCCAAGGTTGTCGAGGGTGAGCTTGGCGGTATTGTAGAAGCTCTGCCCGGCGGCATTGAGCAGCAGCTTATGGCGGGCCAGCTCGGGCAGCGCCTTGGTGCTCTCTGCGGTGGTCAGCACCTTGTCACGGGTCGGGGCCAGCACGCACTCCAGACGACGCAGGACGGTGAACGGCAAAATGATGCGGCCATACTGGGACTGCTTGAAATCACCTCGCAGGAGGTCAGCCACCGACCAGATAAGATTGGCAAGGGATGAGATATTGGTAGTCATGGAAACCCCGTGGGACCGCCTTGCGGTCTGAGACAGACGAAATGGCAGGGATTCTACCACGGGAAGCCAGTCATGGGGGTGATATAGGTTGCACTTAACTCCCTGAATGGACGTACATGTCGCATTTTCAAGCGGATCGATTTTGACCTGCTGATGGGGGCGTCCCGTCCGTGGAGCCGACAAGGGAAGCAGCAATATTGTGAACTTGATCCCACTATCGAGATCACATGAAAAAATCTTTGATCGTGGATTTTGCGTTGTTCACAACGAAAACTCGAAATGAGACCTTGGGGAGGAAAAAAGAGGGGTTGTATTGCTTCTGCCGATCCGTATAGTCGGGGTTGTCGGCGGGCAGACGCCCCCGCACATCGCACCTTGGCTCACGCCATAGGCCCACGGGGGGCGCTGTTACCCGACCTGATTACCGCCGCTTGGAACACACTCAACCTAATTTTAGTTCCACAGCAGCGGTCATCGAAGGAGAGACACCATGTCTCAAAAACAACAAGTTGACCTTGAATTTGCCCTGGCCGATGCAGGCCACTCCCTGACTCTCGACTTTGCTGCCATCAAAGAGCAGTTCCCCATCATGGATGTCGCTTCGGCTCTGACTGGGCAAGACGTCAAGAAAGTCGGCTCCAACACCTATCGACTGGACGATGCCAGTTGCCCACTGTGCGGTCATAACGACTGCTTTACCCTCTATCCCGACGACGATAGATTCCACTGCTATAGCTGTGAAGAGAGAGGGGACGTGTTCGAGCTTATCGTTAAGTGCGAGCAAGCAGATAGTGCAAGTAACGCTGCTCGCCTGCTCTTGCTGAACAAGCTGGAGGTGACCCCAACAGTTCGCAAGGTGGTGAAGCTGGAGCAACCAATCTACACAGCCCCACCCGCTCGCCTGCAGGAACTCTTCAATCTCGCAGCTAGTCACTATCAGTCCCGTCTGAATTTAGACGAACTGATGGAGCTGCGTGGCCACTCTGAGGAGGTGCTGGTGGGGCTGGATATCGGCTTCTCCGGTGGCCTGAACAAGGCACTGAAGGATGCCGGGTTCAGCCAAGAGGAGCGGCTGGCCTCCGGTCTGGTCAAGGCCAGCCAGGAGAGCCCAGACCTCCTGCGTGACTTCTTCCCGCATGGTGTCTATGTGTTCCCGCACTTCGACCGCAACGGACAAGTCAGTCGCTTCACCTTCAAGGATCCAAACAAGGGTCAGCCGTACCAACTGCCGAGCCGTCATTGGCTTAACGGGGTCCAGTTCTACGGAGAAGAGAGCCTGAATGCCCCCGGCCCTGTCGCCTTGGTAGAGGGGGAGAATGACCGACTGTCACTGGTAGATGCCGGTTGGCCGGGCCCTGTGCTGGCTACCATTGGCACGCTGTCACAGACCCAGCTGGAGTGGCTGAAGCGTGAGCTGGCTGACCGTGATGTCGTGACCTTCTTCGACACCGACGAGGCGGGTGACAAGTACCGCTCCAAGGTGGCCCAACTCGGCCTCAAGTTGACACAAGTCAAGCTGCCAGATTGCGTGAAGGACATTGACGAATACCTGCATGGCGACAACCCCTTGCCTCTGACCGAACTGGTGGCGGCATTCACCCTAGTTGAGCCTGTGGCTGAGGTCGAAGCCGAAGCCGAAGCCGAAGCCGAAGCAGTTCAGGACGATGATCAGCAGCCGGAAGTAGTCAAGGTCATGCCACGTACTGCCATCTTTGAAAACGAGCTCAACGATTCGGCCAACGCTGAACGGTTCGTGCAGATGCACGGGCATAACCTGAAGTTCGTCCCTGAGTTAGGTGGCTTTATCTACTTCGATGGTACGCACTGGACCCAGAATGACTTGACGCCCATGATCCTTGCTCAAACCGTGGGCAAAGAGATCCAGGAAATCGGACAGATGTTGATCAAGCAGGCGTGCAAGAAAGAGGAGCTGTCTTGGGCCTATGCAGTGCTCAGACACGGTTCTAGCAGCCTTAACCGGGCTGGCATTCAGAACATGCTGGAACTGGCCAAGCCGATGATGACGGCAAGACTGCACGAGCTAAACGCCAATCCGATGCTGTTGGGCACGGCGAACGGTGTCATCGACCTGAAGTCGGGTCGCCTGTTGGCACCGAGACGGGCATTCATGATTACCCACCATAGTCCGGTGGCCTATGACCCAGCCGCTGTCTGCCCGCGATGGGAACAGTTCATCGGCGAGATCACCTGTGACGATGCCGAGTATGCCGCCTTCCTGCAACGTTGTGTGGGCTACTGGATCACCGGCCGCACCGAAGAACAGCTCCTGTTCTTCCTTCACGGGGGCGGCTGCAACGGCAAGAGTACCTTCATGTCGGTCATTCAGCAGTTGCTGGGAGAGTTCAGTCGGCAGATCAGCAGTAACGTCTTGCTGTTCAACCGCAACGGCAATACCGGTCCGAACCCGTCCCTGACCAAGCTGGTGGATGCACGCCTCGTGGTCGCCAACGAGCTGCCAGAGGGCTCTCGCATGGATGAGAACTTGGTAAAGGCCATGACAGGGGATGACGTGATTGTCGCTCGTGCTCCCTACGCCAAGAAGGAGATGGAGTTCCGCCCATCCTTCTCTCTGGTGATGGTGGGCAACCACAAGCCCGAGATCCGCGATACCAGCAATGGTATGTGGCGTCGGATGCTGATGCTGCCATTCAATGCCTCCTTCACGAAGGCACAGCTGGACCCAATGCTGATGGAGAAGCTACGGGCCGAGATGCCCGGCATTCTGAACTGGGCCATCCAGGGCTGCCAGATGTGGCAAGAGCAGAGACTCAAGGCATCGATTCCTGCTCGCCTCAAGCAGGATGTCGAGACCTACCGTGCCGAGTCGGATATGGTAGGCTGCTTCCTGGAAGAGTGCACACAGACCAGAGCAGGGGCCAAAGTGCCCATGAGCGAGGTCTACGCAGTCTACAGCCGCTGGACACAGCAGAACGGTGAATGGGCCATGAAGCAGTTGGCCCTCAAGAAGAAGCTGATTGAGAAGGGCTTTGCTGTCCCCCGCTACAACAGCAAGGCAACCGTCATCGGGTTGACCCTGCTCGATAGCGAGATGGCGGACATGACGGTCTCAACCCACCGAGAGCAGCCGGAGACAGGAGCGAACTACACAGTATGACGAATGGGGGGCCTGCGGGCCCCTCTGCCGTTTTTGACTTTCCCGTTTTGCCCGCCAACAAAGGGAAAGGGTCCAAACCAAGCAGTCAATCTGCCGAAATTTCAGCTATTTATAGAACTTTTTCTATACGAGGCTTCGTAGAAAAAGTTCTTGAAAATGCCAAAATTTCAGCATCTCGGCAGACCCACCCTTCCCTTTATCCGGCATCAGCAAAGGATGAGAGGGCCGCCTCTATCACCTCTTTGAGCTTCTCCAGTGAGACATCCCCTCCATATCGGTCATAGCTGATCGCCCCGTTGGTGTGACCCAAGATCGCCGCCGCATACTGCAATGGCACTCCGTGATCTTTGAGGGCTGTTCCCACGGTATGCCGCAGGCTGTGGAAGTCCTTATCTACAGGGCGATGGCGGCTAAACCACTGCCCCCACAAGTGGCTGTATCCATCCTGGCGATGGGGCAGTTCAGGGAAGAGGCGTCCCCCTGCCCTCCCCTTCACAAACTCGATGAAACCGCTCTGGATGAGGTGTCGATGGAGAGGAACGAGACGAGCACTGTTGACCGTCTTGAGTTTCTGGTCTGGCCGTCCATTGCGAATATTCAGGCACCATATACCGTCAACCTGTTGCACATCATCGGCATAGAGCTGACAGATTTCGTTGGCACGAGCTCCGGTGAACAGACCCAGCAGAGCAATCCACCTACGGTGGGGCTCTTGCTGCTCAGCCCACCCGATAAACTTGCGACGTTCTTCCGCTGTGTATCCACTTCGTGAGTTCACCTCCTTGGCTCGCTGCAGCTTCAATCCGGCGAAGTGATTGACGATCCCCTCCTGATGGTTAACCAGCCAGTTAAACAGCAGGGAGAGCTTCTGAAGATATTTGTTGATGGTGGTCGGGCTCTTGCCGGAGTTCAGCAGACCCTCCTTGAACTTGACCACGTCCGCTTTGCCATAGTCAACGACCGGTCTATCACCCAGTGCCTTGATGAAGCAGCCGATGTAGTTCTTCTGGTTGCTGAGTTCTTTCGGTGCCCAAGAGAGGGCCTTCTCTTTCAGATAGCGGTCACTCAAGACCGACAACAGCGGAGCAACCGGTTTGGCCGCCGGAACAGCAGGCTTGATATTCGGCTGAGGTTGCGGGTTCTCTGGCTCGCTTGTGGGTTGCACAACTGGCTTGGGTCTGGAACGTACGCAGGCAAGCAGCTGAGTCACCTTGTGACGTGCACAAAGTTTGTCTCGGGTATGCAGGGATTTTTTGATCTCTTTACGGCGACCACAGGGGAGCGTGGTGACTTTCCGGTAATACCAGATGCCATGGGGACTGAGCCAGAGATTCATCGATGAGCTCCTCGTCGTCCACACAAAGTGGATGACCAAGGGCTTTAGGAAGCTAACTTATTGAATGGCAGAAACAAGTGGTGGCCCTACCAGCCACATCCCGGCACTCGAGTCCCCCGCCTTGGCTGCTACCTTCCGGTCCTGACCAGGTCGACGGGTTATCAATGCGAGAGGACCAATAGGACCACCGGCGAGGAGAATAGGCAAACTGGCGTATCAATGCAACGGCTTTCTGCACCACGGCAGTTCGTTTGCCTTATTTTTCAACAATCTGCCGAACAGATCAGCTAAACAGCATAAATTTCGCCCCCACCAGCAGCATCAACAGGGCAAATGCCTGCTTGAGGCGCTGGGGCGAAAGGCGGTGCGCCAACCTGGCTCCCACCCGGGCAAACTGGGTACTGGTGAGCACGATACCGACGAGGGCCGGCAGATAGATGTAACCCAGACTCCACTCGGGCAGATCGGGGTTGCCCCAACCGGCATAGAGATAACTGAGACTACCTGCAAAGGCGATGGGCATGCTGCAAGCCGCAGACGCTGCCACTGCGTTGCGCATCGGCACCGAGTTCCAGCTCAAATAAGGCACGGTGAGCGAGCCGCCACCGATGCCAAACAGCGCTGACATCCAGCCGATAATGGAGCCCGCAATGCCGGTGCCCACCGGCCCCGGCATTTGACGCTCAGCTTTGGGCTTTAGATTGAGCCCCATCTGTAGCGCCATGGTCCAGGCGAAGCAGCCGATGATGATGTTGAGGGTGCTGGCACTGAGTAGGTTGGCTGTCATGCCGCCAAGCCAGGCCCCCAGCAGCATGCCGACGGCGAGGCGGCGGATCATCACCCAGTCCACTGCCCCCGCCTCCTGATGCGCCCGAAGCGAACTGAAGCCGGTGAAAATCATGGTGGGCAGCGAGGTACCGAGAGCCAGGTGGGTCACGATGTCGGGCGCCACCCCCTGGGCATGAAAACTGAGTACCAGCACGGGCACTATGATGAGACCGCCACCGATGCCGAACAGCCCCGCCAGCATGCCAGCAAACGCCCCCAGCAGCAGATAACCCATAAACAGCATAACGATTCCTTACGAAACGGCGCAGCTACGCACTGGCTCATGCTGCGCATAAAAAAAGAGATGGCCATCAGGCCATCTCTTCATTGTGCCGTTTAATTGAGGGGAATGGTACCGTCCATCACCTTGTAGAAGGCCAGCACGGCAAACCCGAGCAGGGCCGCCGTCATCCCCTGCTCCAGCCGGTTGAGGCTGCGCAGGGCATGGTGCTGACGGGCTTTCCAGTAGATGAAGATACCCGGGCTGTAGAGCAGCGCCACCAGCAGCAGGTACTCCACCCCGGCGGCATAGACCAGCCAGCAGCCGTATACGGTAGCGACCAGCGCCAGCAACATGTCACGATTGCGCTGATGAGGCTGGCCCTCGTAGGTCTCGCCCTTGAGTGCCAGCTTGAGGCCATAGGCACCGGAGAAGACATAAGGCACCAGAGCGGCCGACGTGGCGATGTTGACCAGCGCCAGATAGGTACTGCTCTGGAAGTAGATGATGATGAGGAAGATCTGCACCAGACAGGTGGAGCACCAGAGCGACACCTGGGGTGAGCCGTTTTTGTTCTCCTTGGCAAACCAGGCCGGGAACACGCCGGTCTTGCCCGCGATGTAGGGCACTTCGGCCGCCAGCACGGTCCAGCTCAGCAGCGCCCCCATCACGGATATCACCAAACCGATATTGATGAGCCAGGCCCCCCAGGGACCGACAACTGCTTCCAGGATCATGGCAGTGGACGGGTTCTTGAGCTGGGCCAGTTGGGGCTGGTTCATCACCCCCAGGGAGAACAGGGTCACCATCACGTAGAGCGCCAGGGCACCAAGCAGCGCCAGCACGGTGGCGCGCCCCACATCCTTGCGATGACGGGCACGAGCAGAGACCACCACGGCCCCCTCGATCCCGATGAAGACCCAGAGGGTGACCTTCATGGTCGATTTGACCTGCTCCATCACTGAGCCCAGCTCGGGATTGCCCTGCCCCCAGATATCCAGGTTGAAGGTATCCAGATTGAAAGCCAGCAAAATGGCGACGCAGAAGACGATGAGGGGTACCATCTTGGCGATGGTGGTCACGATATTGACCAGCGCGGCAACCTGGATCCCGCGCAGCACCAGAGCATGCACCGACCAGATCAGGATGGAGGCGAGCGTGATGGCCAGCGGCGTGTTGCCGTCACCGAAGATGACGTTGTCCGGCGTATCGAAGAAGTAACCGAGCGCACTGAATACCACGATGGCGTAGGAGACGTTGGCCAGCAGCTGGCAGAGCCAGTAGCCCCAGGCTGCGTTGAAGCCGATGAAATCACCGAAACCCGCCTTGGCGTAGCTGAAGATACCGCCATCGAGATCCGGGCGGCGCATGGAGAGGTTCTGATAGACCAGCGCAAGACAGATCATGCCGATGCCCGTGATGGTCCAACCCAGGGCGACGGCCCCGGCACTGGCGTGGGCGGCGATGTTTTGTGGCAGACTGAAAACCCCGGCGCCGACCATGGAGCCGATCACCAGCGAAATGAGGGCGCCCAGCCCTAGTTTCTTGTCCATCTCAATCCTGTTTAATTAGGCGGCGGCAGAGCGTCCCTATTCATACTGCACGCGATATGGGAGGGGCGAGAAATCCATACCCCGTGAAAAAGGCGGCAACTATATTGCATGATTATTCCGGCCGCAATCCTTCGTGCCATCAATCATGCGCCACCTTGACCGCGCGCAATTTTACAGCACTGACCATGAGTGCCTGTGAGCTGAGTCAAATTAAGCAAGACCCATTGATATTTATGATAATTTGGCAAAACAAAAGGGACTCGAACTTATCTATTCAGCAGTATGCAGTCGCCTCGGTTTCGACCTGGCTGCATAAAAAATCCCCGGCTACCAGACCGGGGATTTTTCTGCTCGCCGTTACAAACGCAGGCCGCCGTCGAGCTCGATCATCCGCCCCGACAAGTAGTCATTGGCGAGGATGAACTGCACCGTCTCGGCCAGCTGGCGCGCCTCCCCCAGCACCCCAACAGGTATGGCCTGCTGCATGCGGGCCATCGCCTCCGGTTTCATCGCAGCCGTCATGTCGGTGGCAAATACCCCGGGGGCGATCCCCATCACCCGGATGCCGTGACGGGAGAGTTCCCGTGCCCAGGTCACCACCAGCGAGGCCACCCCCGCCTTGCTGGCGGCATAGTTGCTCTGGCCGATATTGCCGGCGCGGGCGATGGACGAGACGTTGATGATGACGCCCCCCTGCCCCCCTTGCGCCATCAGGGCAGCCCCCTCTCGCCCGCACAGGAAGGTGCCGGTCAGGTTGACGTCGATGACGCTCTGCCACTGGCTCAGACTCATCTTCTCTTGCAGTACTCCCTCCTTTACCTTGATCAGCATGCCGTCCCGCAGGATGCCGGCGCAGTTGATGAGGCCATGCAAGGCGCCGTATTGCTCCTTGATCGCGGCAAAGGTCGCCTCCACCTCGGGTTCGCTCGCCACGTTGCAGACGAACAGGCCACACTGGCCATCCCGGCTGCGCAGTTCGGCCTCGGTCACCTCCAGATCGGCGCGGTTGACGTCGATAAGCGCCAACTGGGCACCTTGCTCTACCAGACTCAGGGCGATGGCCCGGCCAAGTCCCCGTCCTGCCCCCGTGATGGCGATGACCTTCTGCTTGATGTCCATGCATGCTCCTTGTGTTGTCACTGGGTTATTCGGGTGATGGCAACGGCGCCGCTAGCTGTCTTGTTTTTTATCCAGATAAAGCTCGACGATGCTGGAAAAATCTCGCGTATCCTGCCCCTGCGTCGCATGCAGGTTGAACAGGTTGCGAGCGAGCGCCCCCATGGGCACGGCGCTATGGGCATGTTCGGCCAGGGCCATGGCCAGCCCCAGGTCCTTCACCATCAGCCGGGTCATAAAGCCCCCCTGATAGTTGCGGGAGGCCGGTGCGTTCTCCATCACCCCGGGCCAGGGGTTGTAGCGCTCCAGACTCCAGTTGTTGCCAGAACTCTTGCCCATGATGGTGGAAAGCACGCTAGGGTCCAGCCCCTCCTTCACCCCGAGGGCAAGGGCCTCGGCGGTGCCCGCCATGTGGATGGCGAGCAGCATGTTGTTGCACATCTTGGCGATCTGCCCCGCCCCGAGGGCACCGGCATAGAGCAGGTTCTGCCCCATGTGGGCGAGCACGGGTTTGGCGGCCTCAAAATCGGCAAACTCGCCCCCCACGATAAAGGTCAGCGTTCCGGCTGCCGCGCCTGCCACGCCCCCCGATACAGGGGCATCGATAAAGCGGATGCCGCGCGCCCTGGCCGCTTCCCCTACCTGGCGGGCAGAGGCCACATCTATGGTGGAGCAGTCGATGACCAGGGTGCCTGCCGGCAAGGCCGCCAGCAGATCCTGACCGCCCCCCTTTCCGGCATCTTCGCCAAGCCAGAGGGCCCGCACATGTTCCCCAGCAGGCAGCATGCTGATGACCACCTCGCAGTCGCTCACCGCCTCCCGGGCATCTGTGGCGGCGATGCAACCGGCGGCGATCGCCCGGGTCACGCTTTCGTGCACCAGATCAAACACCTGCACCCTGTGACCCGCCCGGGCCAGGTTGGCAGCCATGGGGCCCCCCATGTTGCCAAGTCCGATAAATCCAATCCTTGTCATCCTTTGCTCCTTGCGTTGTCCCTTGTCCGGCGCGCCTTCCCACTCTCTTAAGGCAGCAGGGGATTGGTCCCTTCTGGCCAGCGATAGAAGGCATCCAGCCACGCCTCCCCCGTTTGGGCTGGCTGCCAGCGGGGGGATTTGTCCTTGTCGATAAGTAGCGCCCGCACCCCTTCCACAAAATCTCCCTTGAGCACGCAGTTGACCGAGAGGATCAACTCATCGGCAAACACCTCGGCGAGCGACTGGCGGCGGGCCTGCCAATATTGGCGCCACAGGATGGCGCGACTGATGGGGCTGCCGCTGCGACAGGTATCGCGGGCCTTCGCCAGGCTCCCCTCACCGGACTCGAGATCGAAGCGGGCATCGAACAGGCGATCCAGTACCCCTTGCAGGGAGCGCCCCGCCAGCAGGGCATCAATTCTGGCTTGATGGGGCAAAACCACTGGCTCAGGCAGTGCGGCAAGCACCTCGCGATGCAGCCCTTGCAGCAGTTGATCGATCTGCTCGCGGGGATCCCTGGCTTGGGACCAGTCGAGGGCCGCGAGCCGGGGCAGTAGCGCCTCCCGCTCACGGCTGGCGATGGCGTGATCCGCGAGCCCCAGAGCAATGGCATCCTGGCCATTGAAGCGGGCGCCGGTGAGGCCGAGCCAGAGCCCGAGGCGCCCCGGCATCCGGCTCAAGAACCAGCTGGCCCCCACATCCGGATAGAGGCCGATGGTCACCTCCGGCATGGCGAACAGGCTCTTCTCGGTCACCACCCGAAAATCGGCGCCGGCAAAGAGGCCAATACCGCCCCCCATGCAGATGCCATCCGCCACGCAGACGAGTGGCTTGTCATAGCAGTGGATCAGGTGATCGAGCCGATACTCCTGCTCAAAAAAATCGCGGGCATAGCCAAACAGTGCCGACTCGCTCGCCTCCTGCTTGCGGTAATAAAAAGAGCGAATATCGCCGCCGGCGCAGAAGGCCTTCTCACCCGCCCCCTGCAGCAGGACGCAGACGATGGCGGGATCCTGCTGCCACTCTACGAGAGTACGCTGCAGGATCTGGATCATCTCAAGACTTAACGCATTGAGCGAGGCGGGACTGTCGAGGGTCAACACACCAATCTGCCGACCATCGCTAGTGGGATAACAACTGACCTTGACCGGTTCACTCATGAAGGGCTCCATCTTGGGCATTGGGTGAAACGCCGGCAGAGGCGCCGTAGTGCCAACGGGGTGGCCGTTTCTCCAGGAAGGCAACAACCCCCTCACGCTGGTTGGCGTCGGCAAACAGCTCGAGAAACAGGCTGCGCTCAAGGGGCAAGGCTGCATCCCGGGGGCCGCTGCGCCCCTGATTGATGAGGGTCTTGCAGGCGCGCAAGGCGCTCGGGCTCTGACGTTCCACCAGCTGCGCCATCTGGTGGGCGGCTTCCCAGGCGTGGCCGGTTTTCACCACCTCCTCCACCAGCCCCATCTCGTAGGCCAGGGTGGCATTGACCTTTTCGCCGCACAGGATCATCCGCTTGGCCCAGCCCGGCCCCACCAGCTCGGTGAGCCTCTGAGTGCCGCCGGCGCAGGGCAACAAGCCCACCGAGGCCTCTGGCAACCCCAGCAGGGCCTGCTGCTCGGCGATGCGGATGTCGCAGGCCAGCGCCACCTCCAGCCCGCCCCCCATGGCATAGCCATTGATGGCGGCGATGCTGACGCCGTGGAACCGGGTCAGTGCCTCAAACGCCTTGCCAAACGCCTCGGCCACCTCGCGGGCATGCTCCACATTGCCGTCGGCAAACATCTTGAGATCGGCACCGGCGCAGAAAAACTTGTCCCCCGCCCCGCGGATCACCAGGGCTACCACATCGGGACGGCTATCGAGCTCCACCATCATCTGCAAGAAGGCCTGCAGGCTGGCGAGAGTCCAGGTGTTGGCGGGGGGGTGATCCAGGGTGATGTAGGCGACGTGGCCATGATATTCGAGCCTGATCCTTGTCATTGCGTTGTCCTTGTCAAAAAGCCTGTCCCATGATGACAGGGTTGCATGGCACCAAACCGGGTCTGGTTCACAAAGCGATCCCGCACACCGGAAGCATGCCCGTCACCCCAGCGCCAGACCGGCGTCTGCCAGCAGACGGCGGGCGATGATGAGCCGCATCACTTCGTTGGTCCCTTCCAGAATGCGGTGTACCCGGGTATCGCGCAGGTAGCGTTCCAGCGGATACTCGCGGATATAACCATAGCCGCCAAAGAGTTGCAGAGCCTCGTCGCAGACCCGGTAGCCCACATCGGTGGCAAAGCGCTTGGCCATGGCGCACCAAGCGCTCTTGTCCGGACTGCCCCGATCCAGCTTGTCGGCGGCCTGGCGCACCATCAAGCGGGCGGCGGCCAGCTCGGTGGCCATGTCGGCCAGACGAAACTGCACGCTCTGAAATTCGCTGATCGGACGCCCGAATTGCTGGCGCTGCTGGACATAGGCCAATGCGTCATCGAGGGCCTGCTGGGCGGTGCCCACCGAACAGGTGGCGATATTGATGCGCCCGCCATCAAGGGCCTGCATGGCAAACCTGAAGCCTTCCCCCTCTTGGCCCAGCCGGTAGCTGGCGGGGATGCGCACGCCGTTGAAGGCCACCTCACGGGTCGGCTGGCTGTTCCAGCCCATCTTCTCTTCTGCCTTGCCATAACTTACCCCGGGCGTGTCAGCCGGCACCATAAAGGCGGAGATCCCCCCCGCCCCCTCGCCGCCGGTGCGCGCCATCACCACCAGCACATCCGTGCTGCCCGCCCCCGAGATAAACACCTTGTTGCCCTCAATGAGATAGCAATCCCCATCGCGCATGGCGCGGGTCTTGAGGGCCGCGGCATCGGAGCCCGCCCCCGGCTCGGTGAGACAATAAGAGCCCAGCAGCTCGCCGCTGGCGAGCCTGGGTACCCACACCTCGGCGACATCGGCTGGTAGCCAGCAGCCCAGCATCCAGCTCACCATGTTGTGGATGGTGAGATAAGCCGTGGTGGAGGTGCACCCCATGGCGAGACGCTCGAAAATAAGGCTGGCATCGAGCCGTGAGAGCGCGAGACCGCCATATTGCTCCTGAGTGTAGAGGCCGCAAAAACCCAGCTCCGCCGCCTGCTTGATGGTGGGGATGGGGAATTCGTGCTCCCGATCCCAGCAGGCGGCATGGGGTTTGAGCGCCTCGTTGGCAAAGGCGGTCGCCGCCTCGACATAGGCCTGCTGATCGTCTGTCAGGGTAAAGTCCATCTGCTGTTTGCACTCCCTTTCACGTTCTTGATGGGCACGACCGGCATGGCCCGCCACTATCCGTTCATCCATCCGGCACGCGCTCCCGACCAGAAAGGCCAGCAGGTTTGCCGTCGCCCGGATTGGATTTTACCTTAGACTAACAATTGATTTACGTTTACGCTAACGTAAACTTAGACGCAAATGGACTGACCAGTCTGGCGCTGCCACTCCCGGGGAGCCACACCAGCAGACCAGTTTACCCACCGAAGGAGAGCAAGGATGCATGCAGTGATGGATGAGACCCTCTGCGCCCTGACCGAGCAGGTCGCGGCCTTCTGCCAGAAAGTGATCGCGCCGCGGGCCGGCGAGATCGATCAGAGCAACGCCTTTCCGCGCGATCTCTGGCCCCTGATGGGGGAGCTGGGGCTGCACGGCATCACGGTGGCAGAGGAGTATGACGGGGTGAACCTCGGCTATCTCGCCCATGTGCTGGTAATGGAGCAGGTGAGCCGCGCCAGCGCCTCGGTCGGCCTCTCCTACGGCGCTCACTCCAACCTCTGCATCAACCAGATCCACCGCCACGGCACCCCTGATCAGAAGGCGCGCTACCTGCCTGATCTGGTCAGCGGCAAGCATGTGGGGGCACTCGCCATGAGCGAGCCGGGAGCCGGCTCCGACGTGGTCAGCATGCGCCTCACAGCCGAGCGCGATGGCGATCACTTCGTGCTCAATGGCAACAAGATGTGGATCACCAACGGCCCGGATGCCGACACCTTCGTCATCTATGCCAAAACGGATGCCAGCGCCGGGCCCAAGGGGATCTCCGCCTTTATCGTCGAAGCGGGCACAAAGGGCTTCACCACCGCCCAGAAACTCGACAAGCTCGGCATGCGCGGCTCCAGCACCTGTGAGCTGGTGTTCGACAACTGCCGCATTCCGCAAGAGAGCCTGCTTGGCCCATTGCACGGTGGCGTCAAGGTGCTGATGAGCGGCCTCGATTACGAGCGGGTGGTGCTGGCGGCCGGCCCCCTTGGCATCATGCAGGCCTGCATGGACGTGGTACTGCCCTATGTGCGCGAGCGCAAACAGTTCGGCCAGCCCATCGGCGAGTTCCAGCTGGTGCAGGGCAAGCTCGCTGATATGTACACTCGTCTGGCCAGCAGTCGGGCTCTGGTCTATTCGGTGGCGAGCGCCTGCGACAAGGGCCGCACCAGCCGCAAGGATTGCGCCGCCGCCATCCTGTTTGCCGCCGAAAACGCCACCCAGATGGCGCTCGATGCCATCCAGCTGCTGGGTGGCAACGGTTACATCAATGAATACCCCACCGGCCGCCTGCTGCGGGACGCCAAGCTCTATGAAATTGGCGCCGGCACCTCGGAAATTCGCCGCTGGCTCATTGGCCGCGAGCTGATGGGAGACAACGCATGAACCGCCTCGCTCCAGCCACAGCCATCGGCAGCCACTTGCAACTGGGAGCAGACGCATGAGCAGACTTCACTCCCGCCTCGATACCGCAAGCCCGGAATATGCGGCCAATCGGACCGCCATGCAGGCGCTGGTCGACGATCTCAATGCCCGCCTGGACGAGATAGCCCAGGGCGGCGGCGCCACCAACAATGCCCGTCATCAGGCCCGCGGCAAACTGCTGCCCCGCGAGCGAATCAATCAATTGCTGGACCCGGGCTCCCCCTTTCTCGAACTCTCGGCGCTGGCCGCCTGGCAGGTCTATGACGAGCCGGTGCCCGCCGCCGGCGTCATCACCGGCATCGGGCTCATCTCGGGCAGGCTCTGCATGCTGGTGGTGAACGATGCCACCGTGAAGGGTGGCACCTACTACCCGCTCACAGTGAAAAAGCACCTGAGGGCCCAGGCGATCGCCGAACGGCTGCGCCTACCCTGCCTCTATCTGGTGGATTCCGGCGGCGCCTTTCTGCCGATGCAGGACGAGGTCTTTCCCGACCGCGATCATTTTGGTCGCATCTTCTACAACCAGGCCCGCATGTCCGCCCAGAACATCCCCCAGCTGGCGGTGGTGATGGGGCTCTGCACCGCAGGCGGCGCCTATGTGCCCGCCATGGCGGACGAGTCCATCATGGTCAAGGAACAGGCCACCATCTTTCTGGCGGGCCCGCCGCTGGTCAAGGCGGCGACCGGCGAGGAGATCAGCGCAGAAGCCCTCGGCGGCGCCGAGGTGCACTGCGCCCACTCAGGGGTGGCCGATCACCTGGCCCGCGATGATGCCCATGCCTTGGCCATCGCCCGCACCCTGGTTAGCAACCTGGGAGCGAGCGATCCGGGCGAAGACCCGTTTCCGGTGTCGGGTGTCGCTTCGCGCTCCCCGACCTTTGAAGAACCCGGCTATCCGGTTGAGGAGCTATACGGCCTGGTGGGCACCAGCCTCAAGCGTCCTTACGATGCCCGCGAGCTCATTGCCCGCCTGGTGGATGGCTCCGAGTTTGACGAGTTCAAGGCACTGTTCGGCACAACCCTGGTGACCGGCTTTGCCCGGATTGCGGGCATGAAGGTGGGGATCCTCGCCAACAACGGAGTCCTGCACAGCGATAGCGCCCAGAAAGGGGCCCACTTCATCCAGCTTTGCAACCGGCGCGCCATCCCGCTGCTCTTCCTGCAGAACATCACCGGGTTTATGGTAGGGAGCACAGCGGAAAAAGAGGGGATCGCCAAACATGGCGCCAAGCTGGTCACCGCCGTGGCCTGCAGCCGGGTGCCCAAGATCACCCTGATCGTCGGCGGCAGCTTTGGCGCCGGCAACTATGGCATGTGTGGTCGCGCCTATGAGCCAGACTTTCTCTTTAGCTGGCCCAACAGTCGCATTTCGGTGATGGGGGGCGAGCAGGCCGCCGGGGTGCTGGTGCAGGTGCGCCGGGACAAGCTGGCCGCGGAAGGAAAAATATTGAGCGAGCAGGAGGCTGCCGCCATCCGCGCCCCGGTGATCGATCAGTATGAACGACAGGGCCACCCCTATTACGCCAGCGCCCGCCTGTGGGATGACGGCGTCATCGACCCCGCCCAGAGCCGCACCGTGCTGGCGCTGGCACTGGCTGCCTGCCAGGGGGCCGGGACGGGCCCGGAACAGTACGGCATCTTCCGGATGTAAGGAGTTCGACATGTCCGACCCAATCTGCAATGACCCCCTGGCCGGTTTTCGCCTGGAGCGACACGGCCCGCTGATCGAGCTGATCCTGGCGCGTCCGGCCCGCCACAACGCCTTCGATGACGATCTCATGCTGGGTCTGCTCGATTGCCTCGACGATCTGGCCCATCGCCACGGGCAATCCCTCGCCGAGCGACCTCACGCCCTGATCCTGCGGGCGGAGGGCAAACATTTTTGCGCCGGCGCCGATCTCAACTGGATGCGCAATCTGGCCCACGCGGATTTCGAGCACAACCGGGAGGATGCCCGGGTGCTGGCGCGGCTGATGCAAACCCTAGACGAGCTCCCCTTCCCCACCATCGCCCTGGTGCAGGGTGCCGCCTACGGCGGGGCGCTCGGCCTTATCTGCGCCTGCGATCTGGTGCTGGCGAGCGACGATGCCCGCTTTTGCCTCTCCGAGGTAAGCCTGGGGCTGGTGCCTGCGGTGATCAGCCCCTATGTGGTACGTGCCATGGGGATGCGCCAGGCCCGCGCCTACATGCTGAGTGCCGAACCGTTCGATGCCATCACCGCCTGCAGGCTCAATGTGGTACACCGGCTCAGCAAACCGGAACAACTGTTGCACGACGGGCGGGCTCTGGCCCTGCGACTGTGTCGCAACGGCCCGGAGGCGATGAAGGAGACCAAGCGACTGCTGGCCGCCATCGAACATCACGCGCCCGCGCTTCATGAAGAGAGAACCGTCGAGACCATCGCCCGGGTGCGGGTCGGTCTCGAAGCCCAGGAGGGGATGCAAGCCTTCTTCGACAAACGCCCCCCCGCCTGGCGTCCCCGTTTCAAGGATGAAACATGACTCATATCAGCCCCATCAAACGACTGCTCATCGCCAATCGCGGTGAAATCGCAGTGCGCATCATCAAGACCGCCCGCCGACTCGGCATCCATACCATCGCCCTCTACTCGGATGCGGACGCCTGCGCCATGCATGTGCGCGAAGCCGACGAAGCCTGGCATATGGGGCCCGCCCCCGCGCGCGAAAGCTACCTCGACACCGCCAAGGTGCTGCGCATCGCCAAAGAGGCCAACGCTGATGCCATTCATCCGGGCTACGGTTTTTTGTCGGAGAACAGCGACTTTGCCCACGCCTGCGAGCAGCAAAACCTGCGCTTTATAGGACCAAGCGGCGCAGCCATCCTCGCCATGGGGGACAAATCCGGCGCCAAGGCGCTGATGCAGGCGGCAGGCGTGCCCGTGTTGCCGGGCTACCACGGTGCGGACCAGTCACCCGAGGTGTTGCGCGAGCAGGCGCGACTGACCGGCTTTCCGCTCCTTATCAAGGCGGCCAACGGCGGCGGCGGCAAGGGAATGCGTCGGGTCGAGCAAATAGAGACCTTTGACGAGTCGCTGGCGACGGTGAAACGGGAAGCATTGGCCGCCTTCGGCGATGATACCGTGCTCCTTGAGCGCTATCTGGCCAGGGCCCGCCATGTGGAGGTGCAGGTGTTTGCCGACAGCCTTGGCAATGCCATCTATCTGGGGGACAGGGACTGCTCCTTGCAGCGCCGCCACCAGAAAGTCATTGAAGAGGCTCCCGCCCCCGACATTTCCCCTTCCCTGCGCCGCGCCATGGGCGAGGCGGCCGTGGCTGCCGCCCGGGCCATCGATTACCGGGGCGCCGGCACCATCGAGTTTCTGCTGTGCGGGGAGGAGTTCTTCTTTATGGAGATGAACACCCGATTGCAGGTAGAGCATCCGGTGACCGAGTGCATCACCGGCCAGGATCTGGTGGCCTGGCAACTGGCGGTAGCCGAGGGGAAAGCGCTGCCGCTCACCCAGGAGGAGGTGCGCTTGCAAGGCCACGCGGTGGAGGCGCGCCTCTACGCCGAGGATGTGGCTGCCGGTTTTTTGCCCGCCAGCGGCCCCATCGAGTGGCTCAACTGGCCGGACGGGGTACGCATCGACACCGGCGTTGCCGCCGGCGATGCGGTGAGCCCCTATTACGACCCCATGATCGCCAAGCTGATCGCCCACGGCCAGAGCCGAAGCGAGGCCTTTGCCAGCCTGGCCGACGCCCTGGCGGCGCTGGAGCTGGGCCCTCTGGTGCACAATGGCTCTCTGCTGCTGCGCCTGTGTGAAGAGCCCGAGGTGCTGACAATGTGCCACCACACCCAGTGGCCCATTCCGACCGAGTCAAGGGTCATTCCAGAGCTCGCCTGGCCGCTCGCCACTCTCTGGCTCGCCAGTCGCCCCACCGGCCCCTCTCCCTGGCAACAGGCCGTCGGCTTTCGTCTGGGACAGACCAAAAGCTTTACGGCGGCGGTGCGAATTGGCGAGGAGGCCAAGGTCGTGACCCTGCATGAACGTGCGGGCACCTTGTTCTGGCAAGAGGAACCACACGCCTATGAGGTGGGCGCCGATCATATCCGTCTGCAGCAAGGGGGGAGCTGGCAGCGTTATCCCATCCACTCGCTGGCCGAGGGCGATTATGTGCTGCAGCTGGCCGGTCAACGCATTCGCTTCTCGGCCGATGATCAACGCCATCAGCACCACCATGATCAGAATGCGGACGCCGCCAGGGGCGCAATTGCCCCCATGCACGGCATCGTGGTTGCGCTGCAAGTCGAGGCAGGCCAGCACGTCAATAAGGGGCAACCCCTGCTGGTACTGGAGGCAATGAAGATGGAGCATGTCTTGCGAGCAGATAGGGACGGGATGATCGAGGCCCTGCAGTGCAGGCAGGGGGAGCAGGTGAGCCAGGGAGCCATGCTGGTGCGATTTGCCGGGGATCAGTCAACGGACAGTCAGGAGAGCAGTCGATGACGAGGGAACATGACGTGAGGGACGACAGGGTCAGCCTGGTGGAGATGGGGCCGCGGGACGGCCTGCAGAATGAAGCCAATACCCTGTCCCTGGTGCAGCGGCTGGAGCTTATCCAGCGGCTGGCCGAGAGCGGCCTGCAACGGATCGAGGTGGGGGCCTTCGTCTCCCCGAAGAAGGTGCCCCAGATGGCGGATTCCGCCGCCCTGTTTGCGGCGCTGCCCCGCAAGGGCCCGACCCGCTATGGCGCCCTGGTACCCAACCTGCAGGGATTGCAGGCGGCCATTGCCGCCCGCGCCGACGAGATTGGCCTCTTCACTGCCTGCTCGGATGGATTTACCCGAGCCAATATCGGCATCAGCGTCGAGGAGTCGCTGGTGCGCTTCGCGCCCCTGGTGCAGGAGGCGCGCCAGCTTGGCATCAAGGTGCGCGGTTATCTCTCCACCGTGATCGCCTGCCCGTTCGACGGCCCCACTCGACCAAAGCGGGTCGCGGCCATGGCCGAACGCCTGCTGGATCTTGGCTGTCACGAGATATCCCTGGGCGACACCATAGGCGTCGGCACCCCGGGCACGGTTGCCCCCATGCTGGATGCGGTACTGCACGAGATCCCGGCTGGCCGGCTCGCGGTGCATTTTCACGATACCTATGGTCAGGGGCTGGCCAACCTGCTGCCTGCGCTGGAGCGCGGCATCCGCACCATCGACTGCTCGGTAGCCGGGCTCGGCGGTTGCCCCTATGCACCGGGGGCCTCCGGCAATGTCGCCTCGGAGGAGGTGGTCTATCTGCTGCACGGCCTTGGCATGAGTACCGGGGTGGATCTCGACAAGCTGGCCGCCACCGGTCAGTGGGTGAGCGAGCGGCTTGGTCGCCCCAACGGCTCCCGGGTCGGTCAGGCCCTCCATGCCAATGCCGAGCGGTTGCGAGCACGGCTTTGCCAGCCATCCCCTCACTAACTGGAGTCCATCACCATGGCCAATGCCCTGCCCGGCAAGGAGATCACCTACAGCATCTCCGAGCTGGCCCACGAATTTGACATTACGCCGCGCACCATCCGCTACTACGAAGATGAAGGGCTGCTCACCCCGACCCGGGAGGGACAAGCCCGCATCTACCGCCACAAGGACAAGATCCGCCTGAAGTTGACCCTGCGTGGCAAGCGGCTGGGCTTTACGCTGGCGGAGATCCGCGAGCTGTTCGACATGTATGACACCGACCGCTCGAGCAAAAACCAGCTCCACTCCATGATCCAGCTGATCGATTCCAGGCGCCAGGTGCTGCGCCAGCAGCTCGAAGATATCCAGATGGTGATGGCCGAGCTGGACGCGGCCGAGCAGCGCTGCGTTAATTCCCTTAACGGCTTGAAAACCAGCGCAGATTAACCGAATCTGGGATCATTTCCCCCTTTCGGGACATCCCATGACACGCTGGTGCTGGTTACTGCTGTTGCTCTGCTCTACGGCATGGGGCCATCCCCTGATCCGGGTCGGTGGCTACCCCTACGCGCCCTTCGTGGTCAAGGAGGGAGAAAACCGCTACAGCGGACTGACGCTGGATCTCATCGCACTGCTCAACAAGGCCCAGCAGGAAGTGCATTTCGTCTTCGTCCCCACTTCCGCCGTCCACCGCAGCCGGGCCATGGCCCTTGGTCGCTACTCCCTCATCCTGTTTGAAGAGATCCGCTGGGGTTGGGATGCCGGCGCGGTGCGCATGACCCGGCCACTGCTCCTGGGCGGCGAGAAGTATGTCGCCCTGAGGGAACCCAACCGGGATCAATCCTTTTTCAAGGATATCGCCAGGCGCCAGCTGATCGGTGTCAGCGGTTATCACTACGGCATCGCCGATTGGAATGCCTCGCCGGAAGAGCTCAAACGCCGCTTCAACATCACCCTGGTCAAGGACAACATCAGCGCCCTGCAAGGGCTGTTCAAGGGGCGCGGTGAGGTGGTCATTCTCAATTTCTCCTACCTGAACCAGTTCCGTATCCAGTACCCGGAGCAGGCGGCGCAGCTTTTCTATTCCGACAAATGGGATCAGCACTACCTGCTCAGGGCCCTGCTGAGCCCCACTGCGAGCATCACTACGGATCAACTGGAAACCTGGCTGAACAAACTCGAGAAAAATGGACAATTGACCCGACTCTGGACAAAGTACGGCGTGCAGCATCAAGTGGCACCATGATTGAGCCCCGACAATTTGTTATCCTGTGCGCATCAATTGGAGACCACCATGCCCAAGCCCCTGCGCACCCGCCTTCTACGCTACGCCTTCTATCTGTGCGCCGCCCTGTTCATCGCCCTTGGCATCCTGCTTTGGCAGGCGCCGACCCTCACCCAGCGTTACTTGCCTGACTGGCTGGCCACCCACTACGGCCTGAACCTCACCTTGGGGGAAATTGACGTCACCCTGCGCTCCCCGTCACTCACCATAGGCCCCTCGGCCCTGCTCGATGACAAGCAGCAACCCATCGTCGCCTTCGAGCGATTGCAGGTCATACCGGCCTTAGGCGAAAGCTGGCGCCAGCGCGCCATCATCCTGAGCGATGCCACCCTCACCAAGCCAACCATCACCCTGGTGCGCCTTGCCGACAACAAAGAGGGAGTCCGCTTCAACCTGACCGACGCCCTCGCCCGGGTCCTGAGTCCCAGCGAAACGACCGCTGACAGCGGCGACACTCCGCTCGTCCTGCAGATAACCAAGCTGGCGGCACACGAGGGACATGTCGTTTACCAGGACAGCCGCAAGTCCAGCGCGCCAGGCTGGGTGCCCACCCTTGCGCTTGGTGGCATTGACTTGCAGTTGCCAGGCTTCACGACGGCAACGGGGGGCGCCAACCACTTTCAGCTGAGCGCTACCCTCAACAAACAGAGCCCGCTCAAGGCGAGCGGCCAGTTCGATCTCTTGACCGGGGCCGGCAAGGGCAGCGTCAGCCTCGGCAAGCTGGCGCTGGCCCCCTTCGCCCCGCTCTGGGCTCCCTATCTCAAGGTCAATCTGGCCAAAGGGAGCACCAGTACCGAATTTGATTACCGCCTCGACCAGAGCAAACAGGGACTGGACTGGCAGCTGAGCAAGGGCAAGCTGCAGCTGGACAACTGGCAGTTGCAACACCCGAAAGGGGCCGAATTTGCCCGCTTCAAGCGGCTGGCCCTGAGCGGGATCGCGCTGGATGGCACCAGGCAGTCGTTCAAGGCCGAGCGGCTTGCCTTGAGCGCCCCGTCCCTCACCGCAAATCTCAATGCCAAACAGGAGCTGGATCTGGCCGCGTTGCTGATCCCGCAGCCTGCCGCCAAACCGGCAGGCAAAAAGGCAAGCAAGCAGGCCGAAGGTGGCAAGCCCTGGCAGTGGACGCTCAAACAGAGCAAGATCACCCAGGGCAACTTCAAATTGACCGAGTCGAGCAGCGGCAAACCCTTGCAGCGGGAGCTCGCAAACCTTGATCTCACCTTGGGCCCGTTGGGCAGCAAGCGCGCTCAGCGCAGCCCCCTCACCCTGCAGGCAACCTTCAATAGCCAAGGCACCAAAAACCCGAGCTCGCTGGGATTTGACGGTGCCCTGACCCTTGCCCCCTTCAGCCTCGACGGGGAGCTCAAGCAACAAGGACTACCCCTCAAATGGGCCCAGCCTTATCTGCAGGATCTGCTGCGCATCAGCGTACGTGACGGCCTGCTCGCCAGTCGCACCAAGCTTGCCCTGGCCACCGATGCCAAGGGAGATCTCAGCAAGCTTGAGGTGAGCGGCGGGCTCGACATCGAGAGGCTCAACGTGCTGGATCGGGCCGACAACCAGCGTCTGCTGCAGATTGAACGCCTGCAACTGAGCGGCCTGCACTATGACGGCATCCGCCAGCAGGTGAATATTGAGGATATCCTGCTGCGCAAGCCCTTCGCTCGCATCGAGATCAACGAGAATCGCGTCACCAACCTCCAGCAGCTGCTGCTGCCACAACCGGCCGGCGACAAGCCCGACAGCGGCCCGGCCCCTCGCGTCACCATAGGCCAGATCCGCACCGAGCAGGGCAACCTGCGCTTTGCCGATCGCAGCCTGAGCTCGGATTTTGTGGCAGATATTGCCTCCCTCAACGGCCAGAGCCGCCATATCAGCAATATCCCGGGCCAACGTTCGGAGCTCTCTTTTAACGGCAAGGTGGATCGCTACGCACCTGTCACCATTCGCGGGGGTACCAACCTGCTCATCGAGCACCCGGTGCTGGATGTGGCCGTCACCTTCACCAATCTGGAACTCACCACCTTCAGCCCCTACTCCACCACCTATGCCGGTTACGCCATCGACAAGGGTCAACTCTCCATGAAGCTCAACTACAAGTTGCAGGGCAGCAAGCTGGAGGGTGACAACGACATCACCATCAAGAAGCTGCAACTGGGTGAAAAGGTGAAAAGCGAGCAGGCCAAAGATCTGCCGCTGGGGCTGGCCGTCGCCCTGCTGAGCGACGCCAACGGCGTCATTCAGATGAACCTGAAAGTCAAAGGGGATCTGGATCAGCCCGACTTCAGCCTCGGCAACATCTTCTGGAACGTGCTCGGCAACACCCTGAGCAAGGCCATTACCTCCCCCTTCTCCCTGCTGGCTTCCCTGGCGGGGGGCACGAAAGATCTGGACGAGCTTCCCTTCCTGCCCGGCAGCCCCGAGCTGACCCCCACCCAGCAAGCGAAGCTGGCCAAACTGGCCCAGGCCCTCAAGGAGCGTCCCAAGCTCAGCCTGAACATTCGTGGCAGGGTCAATTTCAATGAAGAGCGTCCCATATTGCAGCGCCAGAAGCTGGAGCGGGTGCTGGCCAAGATCACCGGCAACCCGGTCGACCTCAATCTGCTGGAGCAAGACCCCGCCATGCAGGCCGCGCTGGCCGATGCCTACGAGGCGCGCTTTGACGAAGATCTGGGGGAGCTGGCCGATCGCCTCCATATGGACGAAGAGAGTGCCCCCCTGCGGGCCCAGGCGGTGATCCTGCTGCGGGATCAGCAACTGATCACCGCCAAATCCCTGCGCAATCTGGCCATGCGCCGCGCCCAGAATACCAAGGAGTTTCTGGTCGATAACCAGGGCATAGCACCGGAGCGGTTGTTCGTGCTCGACAGCCAGGTCAAGGAGGAGGACAAGGAGGCCAAGGTAGTGCTGACCCTGGATGAGTAAGCCGGGCATGCAAGAGACCAGTGCGTAAGAAAAATACAGCCAATCAACTATTTTGACACCTTTTGCTCACAAAACGGGCTAGCCTGGTGAGCAATTGTGCCGACATGCAAAAAAACACGTAATTTTTTTACTGTTTATCTTCTTTTCCCCCTTGCGATGGGCTGCCAGCCTGCCTAAAATCGCGCGTCTTTTGTTAACCCCCACCTCTATTTTTTGGAGAACGCTACGTGAGCGAAAAATTGGCCAACCCTGCCCCCCTGGGTCTGATGGGTTTCGGTATGACCACCATTCTGCTGAACATCCATAACGCAGGTTTCTTCCCCATCAGTGCCATGATCCTGGCCATGGGCCTGTGCTATGGCGGTCTGGCCCAGATCATTGCCGGCATCATGGAGTACAAGCGTGGCAACACCTTCGGTGTCACTGCTTTCATCTCCTACGGCACCTTCTGGTGGAGCCTGGTGTTCCTGATGGTGATGCCGACCATGGGTCTGGCCGAAGCCACTCCGCACGCCTACATGGGCTGGTACCTGCTGATGTGGGGTGTGTTCACCCTGTTTATGCTGATCGGCACCGTCAACTACCCGCGCGTGAAGCAGTTCGTGTTCGCCTCCCTGACCGTGCTGTTCTTCCTGCTGGCCGCCCGTGACTTCACCGGCAGCGAGCTGATCGGCACCATCGCCGGTTTCGAAGGCATCATCTGCGGCGCCAGCGCCATCTACCTGGCCATGGCCACCGTACTGAACGAGCAGTATGGCCGCACCATCCTGCCCATCGGCGATCACAAGAAAGCCGCTGCCGTGCAGCTCAAAGCCGCCGCCTGATTGCGCGCAGCTTGAATTGAAAAAGGCACCTTCGGGTGCCTTTTTGCTATCTGTACGTCGTCGCATTTGCCTAGCTCAGACGGGCGATTCCCCTTCGTGGCTTCCCGCCAACAGGCGCGTGGCCGGAAAACGCGCCGCGGGATCCTGACCAAAGAGCTGTTCCAGCTGTTGATAGACAGCCGGATAGACGCTGCGCAAGCGCAGCGGATCGGTAAAGAAGCTTTCGCAGCAGACGGCAAAAAATTCGGCAGGATGCTCGGCGGCATAGGGATCGATGGCCGCCTCTTCTCCCGCGTCCAGCTGCCTGTTCAATGCATCAAACGCCCCCTGAAAGGCCCGCTGCCACTGCTGATGACTCATCTTGCCCGGCAATGGCGGCGCCCCGTCGGCCTCCCCACCCAGCATGTCGATTTTGTGGGCCAGCTCGTGAATAACGAGGTTGAAGCCATCCCAGTCCCCATCCTGCTGCAGCTCGCTCCAGGCCAGTACCAGCGGCCCCTGGGGCCAGGACTCACCAGCGTTCTCTTCTTCCACCTCACTCACCAGGCCAAACTCGTCCTGCACCTCCTGGCGGCGGGTGACCGGTTCCGGGATCAGAATGATTTCGTGAAAGCCGCGATACCAGTCAAGGCCCAGATGCAGGATGGGCAGCACCGCCTGCAGCGCCAGCACCGCCTGCTGGCGCGCCGTGAGCTCAACCCCAATCTGGGTCAGGGTCTTGCGCTTGAGTAACTGGCGCCCCAGCCTGATGAGCCTCGCCTGCTCCTCATCACGTAACCCTTGCAAGATGGGGACGGCTGCCAGCGCCTGCTCCCAGATCTCCGCATCTTCATGGTGTTGCGTCCCTGCCGGGCGACGCAACCATTTGAACAATCCCAGCACGCCTGCTCCTTCTCTTTGCGTTACAACTGCTTGACGAACCGCTTGGGTCGTTCCTGATAATTCTGCGCCAGATAGAAACGGTGGGCCCCCTCCCGTTTCAGACTGCTGGATAGCTCCAGCTGGCTGCATCCCGCCACCCGGGCCTGGGCCTCGGCGTGCGCCAGCAAGCCGGCCCCAACCCCCTCTCCCCTTGCCCTCTCTTCGACAACCAGCGCCGAGATCAGGCCCCATGCTGGTGCAACATGCAGGGGTTGCAGCCGGTGCCACACCAGCACGCCGACCACACTGTCTGCCAGGATGGCCAACAGGACAGAAGTGGCCGAGTCCGGATGCAGCAGGCGCGCCACCAGCTGATCACCGTCGGCAGGATACCCCAATTGCACGAACAAGGGGGCAAGGGCTGCGCCATCAGCGGGCTGCGCCGTCCGAAATTGCAGGTTTTCGACATGATTTGTCATGGTTGGCCTTATGTTTGCTTATGTCTGGCTCTCACTACACATATCAACAAGGAGAGCGTCATCTTTACTCACATAAATCACTGCCTGCCATCATCCGGCCACTGGTGTCAATTCACAAATTTGCAACAAGGCAGATTTTTTTGCTGGGCAGAAATGCGACAAATAGATATGTTACATCCCACGCAGACCGTGGTTTTTTTCCACCGTCTGACAGAGTGTCACTCTATCCCGTTTGCTAACTAGCTTGTTAACAAACTGGACATAATAACGACAGGGAGCGAGGCAGAGACCTCGCCAAGACAGCGCAACAAAGGAGTTGTTGTACATGAATGAAATCGTCAATGCCATCAATGGCGTAATCTGGAGCCCTGCGCTCATCTATCTGTGTCTCGGGGTCGGCCTCTACTTCTCCCTGCGCAGCCGTTTTTTGCAAGTGCGTCACATCAAAGGCATGATCCGTCTGATGTTCCAGGGCAAGGGCAACGAAGCGGGCGTCTCCTCCTTCCAGGCGCTCTCCATGACCCTGGCAGGTCGGGTCGGTACCGGTAACATCGCCGGTGTCGCCACCGCCATCACCTTCGGTGGTCCGGGTGCCCTGTTCTGGATGTGGATGGTGGCCTTCCTCGGCGCCAGCTCCGCCTTCGTAGAGTCCACCCTGGGTCAGGTCTACAAAGAGAAGCTCAACGGCGAGTATCGCGGTGGTCCGGCCTTCTACATCGATAAAGGGCTTGGCATGAGCTGGTTCGCCTGGATCTTTGCCATCGCCACCATCTTTGCCTGTGGTGTCCTGCTGCCGGGCGTACAGGCCAACTCCATCGGCTCCAGCCTGCAGACCGCCTTCGCCATCGATCCGAACGTGACGGCTGCCGCGCTGGCGCTGCTGCTCGGTTTCATCATCTTTGGCGGCGTGAAGCGGATCGCCAACTTTGCCAGTACCGTGGTGCCCTTCATGGCGCTCGGCTACATCATCGTTGCCTGCGTCATCATCGCCCTCAACATCGGCCAACTGCCCTCCATCATCCTGCTGATCTGGAAGAGCGCCTTCGGTCTGGACGCCGGCTTCGGCGCCATCCTGGGTCTGGCCATCATGTGGGGGGTAAAACGTGGCGTCTACTCCAACGAAGCCGCCCAAGGAACAGGCCCGCACGCCTCCTCCGCCGCCGCGGTGAGCCACCCGGCCAAGCAGGGCCTGGTGCAGGCGTTCTCCGTCTACATCGACACCCTGTTCGTCTGCTCCGCCACCGGCTTCATGCTGCTCATCACCGGCCTGTACAACGTACAGGGTCCGGAAGGTGCCGCCCTCTACACCGGGATCGCCGGCGTGGCCGCTGGCCCGGGTTACGTGCAGACCGCCATGGAGAGCATGATGCCGGGCTTTGGCAACTACTTTGTCGCCATCGCACTGTTCTTCTTTGCCTTTACCACCATCGTCGCCTACTACTACATCGCCGAGACCAACATCGCGTTCGTCAATCGCAAGATTAACCGTCCCTGGCTCACCTTCCTGTTGAAGATCGGCCTGATGGCGGCGACCGTCTACGGCACCGTCAAGACGGCGGATCTCGCCTGGGGTCTGGGTGATATCGGTGTGGGTCTGATGGCCTGGCTCAACATCATCGCCATCCTGCTGCTGCAAAAAACCGCCTTCATCTGCCTGAAGGACTATGAAGCCCAGCTGGCACAAGGGATCGACCCGGTATTCCACCCCGAAAAACTGGGGATCAAGAATGCAGACTACTGGATCGACAACCGCGCCGAAGTCAACCTGATGCGCGAGAATACCGGCCACCCGTTCGAAGCGGACGTGGATACCGTCGCCAAGTAAGCGCAGACATGACACAACAAAATGGCAGCCCAGGCTGCCATTTTTCTTTTGTACTTTTTCCTATTTGAAAGTCGCTGCGTCACAGGGCATTGCGTCTGGGCCCGAACGGCAAGCGCCAGCGCAGCAGGCTGTTGAGGGTGGCGCGCCACTGGTTGGGGCGTCCCAGGATCTGCTTTTGCAAGCGGGTCTCCTCCTTGAGCATCGCTTCGTCGCTGCGCGCCCACGCCTGACTGTAGAGCTGCTTGATCCCCGCCAGTGCATCAGGGGACTTGGTGATGAGCGTTCTGGCAAACTCTCGCGCCTCCCCCAGCGGATCCGGGCAAACCCGGCTGACCAGACCGAGGGTTTTCGCCTCCGGGGCTAGCAGCTCGCGGCCCGTCATGGCCAGCTCCATGGCGCTGTCCACTCCCATCAGGTTACGCATGGTGACGCTGCCGCTCATGTCGGGGATGATGCCCCACTTGATCTCCATCACCGAGAAGCGGCAATCCGGCGTGCTGAAGCGAAAATCGGCACCGAGCGCGATCTGCAGGCCGCCACCGAAACAGACCCCCTTAGTCACCGCGATGACAGGCACAGGTAACTGATGCCAGCCATAGGCCACCCGCTGGGCCAGGTTGGTGGCTTCGTCCGCCTCGCGCCTGAGGATCTCGAGGGCCGCCACCGGCTGCTTGAGCATGGACTTCACATCAAGCCCGGCACAAAATGCCCGCCCCTCACCATGGAGGATCACTGCCCGCAAGCCCTTGTGCCGTTGCAACTGGCCGAGCGTCTCGTCGATGGCACTGAACATGGCCCTGTCCAGCGCATTGAGTTTGTCTCCTCGCGTCAACATCACCTCGGCGATGCCGTCCCGAATCTCGCACTTGACCCTTGGTTTATCCATTTTCCTCTGCCTCTCCTGAGTATCAACTGGTCATACCACAACGTTATCAGAGTGTTACCGGCAGGTATAGGGAGCCCGCCATTTTCCTGCCCGGGAGTGCGTGCGAACGCCCAGTGCGACTAAAGTCGGCTGGCTGCCCCCCGGTCACTTTGTCAGACTGAGTCCATATCACTGGCCAGGGATCGCCATGACCACACTCTTCAACTTCGCCCGCCCGCCGTTTGACAATCTAGCCGCCGACGCCCGCCAGCGGCTCGAGCAGAGCCTCTCAATCTGCTACTTTCGCGCCGGCGAGACGGTACTCAGCGCAGGCGACACGCCCCCCGGCCTCTATCTCATCATCAAGGGCGCGGTGGAAGAGTCCGCCCCCCATCATCAATTTGGTGACTATGGTTGCGATGATCTGTTCGATGTGCGGGCCCAGTTTGATGGCCACTGCCGCCACACCTTCACCGCTCTGGAAGATACCCTCTGCCAGCTGATCCCTAGGCAAACCTTTCTGGCCCTGTGCGAGCAAGATCCCGCCTTTGCCGGCTACTTCACCGCCAACCTGGCAGAGCGTCAGCGCCAGCAGGAGCAGCGTGAGCAGCTGGGCCAGAAGAACCTGGCGGAGTTTATCCTGACCCGGATCGCCCCCGAACACCTGCAGCC
Source organism: Aeromonas sp. S18(2024) (assembly GCF_041402525.1). Taxonomy (NCBI): domain Bacteria; kingdom Pseudomonadati; phylum Pseudomonadota; class Gammaproteobacteria; order Aeromonadales; family Aeromonadaceae; genus Aeromonas; species Aeromonas sp. S18(2024). The sequence continues at coordinate 262,107 of NZ_JBGLQV010000003.1, forward strand.
GCCCCTTGTCGTCGACAATCGCCTATCGCTGCTGGCGGCCACCGAAGCCATGGTGGCCAAGGGCACCGACTGCCTCATCTATCCCGCCCGGGACGGCAGCCTGAGCCTTGCCACCCGCAAGACCCTGCTGCACGCCCTGACTCTCAAGGGGCTGCCCCTGACGGCGCCGCTCTCCCTGCTGACACCAGCCCCTCTGATCGGCCTGCCGCAGGAGAGCTATCTGTTCGATGCGCTGCTGCTGATGACCCGTCATCGCATCAAGCGGCTGGTGATCTGGCATCAAGGAGAGGTCGCCGGGATCCTGCAGCTCACGCAAGTACTGGGGCTCTTCTCCACCCACTCCCATGTGCTGACCCTGCGCATCGCCCGCGCCGATACACTCCCTGCGCTGGAGGCGGTGGCCCGCGAGCAGCTGCAACTGACCCGTTCCCTGTTTGCTCAGGGCATTCACACCGCCTTTTTGATGAGGCTCATCGCCACCGTCAACGAGCAGCTGATCGCCAAGGCGTTCGCCCTGGTGATCCCGCCCGAAGTGCAGGAGAAGGTGTGCCTGCTGATGCTGGGCTCGGAGGGGCGCGGCGAACAGATCCTCAAGACCGATCAGGACAATGCCCTGATCCTGCCTGCCGATCTGCACTGGCCCGGCCAAGAAGCAGATCTGGCCGCCTTCAGCGCCCTGCTGGAGCGCCTCGGCTATCCTCTCTGCCCCGGCCAGGTGATGGTCAACAACCCGGAGTGGGTCAAAACGGGGGAGCAGTGGCAAAGCGCCATCACCCGCGCCTGCACCATGGCCAGTGAGGCAGAGCTGCTCTGGCTTGCCACCCTGGCCGATGCCCATCCCATTGCCGGGGATCGCACTCTGCTCTCCCCCATTGCCCGCACCTTGCGGGAGCAACTGGGAGACAGGCGGGATCTGTTGGCGGAGATGGTGAGGCCGGCGGTAGCCTTTCATGCTCCCCTCACCCTGTTTGGCCGGCTGGAGCGTTCGGCCGAGGGGTTGGATCTCAAGCGGGGCGGACTCTTCCCGCTGGTGCACGGGATCCGCATGCTGGCGCTGGAGGCCGGCATACTGGAAACCGCTACCCTGGCACGCATCGATGCCCTGGTGGCGGCCGAGCGCATCAGCGCCGAGTATGGCAGCAACCTGGCGGAGGCATTCCGGCTGTTTATCCGCCTGCGCTTGCGCAGCCAGCTCAAAAATGGCGACAGCCGGGTGCAGGCCAATGAGCTCAGCCACAGCGAGCGGGATCTGCTGCGCCATGCCCTGCATCAGGTGAAAAAATTCCAGCAGTGGCTCACCTTGCACTTTCGTCTGAGGCAATGAGCATGCTGGACTGCCTGCGACGCTACTGGTATGGCCGCCCCTTTCGAAATGGGGAGTTTGCCCCGCTCTTTGCCGCGCCGCCGCAAGATGAGCTGGTTGCCCTCGATTTCGAGACCACCAGCCTGGATCCCGCCCGCGCCGAGATCGTTGCCATCGGCGCAGTACGGCTCCAGAGTAACCGGCTGCTGACCGGCGAGGCGCTTGCCATCAAGGTGCTTCCCCCCGCCAGCCTGACCGCCCAGTCCGTGACCATCCACGGCTTGCGCCACCAGGATCTGCAGCAGGGCATGCCGCTGGAAGCCGCGCTGCGCCAGCTGCTGGCCTTTATCGGGCCACGCGAACTGGTGGGTTATCACATCGCCTATGATCTGCGCATCCTCAACCTGGCCTGCCAGAAACAATGGGGCTTGACCCTGCCCCAACGGGGCATAGAGGTGAGCCGTCTCTATCACGACAGCCTCTATCGGCGTTACCCGGATGCAGTCATCGATCTGCACCTGGCCGCCATCTGCCATCATCTGGCCCTGCCTGCCCTGCCCGCCCACGATGCCCTTGCCGACGCCATCACGGCGGCGCTCATCTACCTGCGCCTCACCCGGGGCGGGCCACTGGCTTATCCCAAAGTCTAATTGTCCGCAAATAACATTTAATTCACATTTTGATTACATGAGCAGCCAAGCTGCTCGTCAGGGCAACCCCCTTTATCCACCGCTGACACTCATGTCATGGAGAACTGCAATGGAACAGCAAAGCTATCTGAGGATCCAGCAAGATCCCAACTTCCAGGAGCTGGTCGCCAAACGCCAGCGTTTTGCCTGGGCCCTCTCGGCCTTGATGCTGGGGCTCTACCTGGCGTTTATCCTGCTCATCGCCTTTGACCCTGCCTGGCTCGGCACCCCGCTGAGCGAAGGCTCCAATATTACCCGTGGCATCCCGGTCGGGGTGGGGCTGATCCTCGCCTCCTTCCTGCTGACCGGCATCTATGTGTTTCGTGCCAACGGCGAGTTTGACGAGCTGAACCAGAAGATCCTCAAGGGAGTGCAATCATGAAAGGCAAGTCTTTGCTGCTGTTGGCCTCTCTGGCCTCTTCCCCCCTGCTGGCAGCCGATGCGCTGACTGGCGACGTCCAGCGCCAGCCCCTCAACATCCCGGCCATCGTGATGTTTGTGGCGTTCGTGGCGGCGACCCTGTTCATTACCTACTGGGCCTCCAAGCGCAACCGCTCGGCCTCCGACTACTATGCGGCAGGCGGGCGTATCACCGGCTTCCAGAACGGTCTGGCCATCGCCGGTGACTATATGTCCGCCGCCTCCTTCCTCGGCATCTCCGCCCTGGTTTATACCTCGGGCTATGACGGCCTCATTTACTCCATCGGCTTCCTGGTGGGCTGGCCCATCATCCTGTTCCTGATCGCGGAGCGGCTGCGCAACCTTGGCAAGTACACCTTTGCCGATGTGGCCTCCTACCGCCTCAAGCAGACCGAGGTGCGTACCCTCTCCGCCTGCGGCTCTCTGGTGGTGGTCTCCCTCTACCTGATCGCCCAGATGGTGGGTGCCGGCAAGCTCATCGAACTGTTGTTCGGCCTGCAATACCACATCGCCGTGGTGCTGGTCGGCATCCTGATGGTGCTCTACGTGCTGTTTGGCGGCATGCTGGCCACCACCTGGGTACAGATCATCAAGGCAGTGATGCTGCTCTCCGGTGCCAGCTTCATGGCGCTGATGGTGATGAAGTCGGTCAACTTCGATTTCGGCACCCTGTTCTCCGAGGCGGTCAAGGTGCACGCCAATGGCGCCGCCATCATGAGCCCGGGCGGTCTGGTCTCCGACCCCGTCTCCGCCATCTCGCTCGGATTGGCATTGATGTTCGGTACCGCCGGTCTGCCCCATATCCTGATGCGTTTCTTCACCGTGAGTGACGCCAAGGAAGCGCGTAAATCCGTGTTCTACGCCACCGGCTTCATCGGCTACTTCTACATCCTGACCTTTATCATCGGCTTTGGTGCCATCCTGCTGGTCAGCACCAACCCGGCCTTCAAGGACGCCACCGGGGCCCTGCTCGGCGGCACCAACATGGCCGCAGTCCACCTGGCCGACGCCGTGGGTGGCAGCCTGTTCCTGGGCTTCATCTCTGCCGTCGCCTTTGCCACCATCCTGGCGGTTGTGGCAGGCCTGACTCTGGCGGGTGCCTCTGCAGTCTCCCATGACCTCTATGCCAGCGTGCTGAAGAAGGGCAAGGCCAACGAAGCAGACGAGCTGCGCGTCTCCAAGATGACGACCCTGGTGCTGGGCGTGGTCGCCATCGGTCTGGGGATCCTGTTCGAGAAGCAGAACATCGCCTTCATGGTGGGTCTGGCCTTCTCCATCGCGGCAAGTTGCAACTTCCCGGTGCTGTTCCTCTCCATGTTCTGGTCCCGTCTGACCACCCGTGGCGCCGTCTACGGTGGCTGGCTGGGTCTGGCGAGCGCAGTCACCCTGATGGTGCTGGGCCCGACCGTGTGGGTGAAGGTGTTGGGTCATGCCCAGGCCATCTTCCCCTACGAGTACCCGGCGCTCTTCTCCATGGGGCTGGCATTTGTCGGGATCTGGTTCTTCTCTGTTACCGACAAGTCCCAGGCTGCCGCCGACGAACACGCCAAGTTCCTGCCGCAGTTCGTCCGCTCCCAGACCGGGCTCGGCGCCTCCGGTGCGACCTCCCACTAACAGTCAAGGTCTTGAGACAAGCCGGCCCAGTGCCGGCTTTTTCTTTTCCTTTTGTCATTGCCGTTCATAAACTCGTTTCCCAACCCTCACTGACGTCTGGTCTGCAACCCAGGCTGGATTTTGCGTGCAAATATTATCAACCGTCATGCCGCTCATGACCTGGTAGGCCGCATGGATCAGCGAATACTCGGGTTTCATCGCATCGAGAGGCGCCTCCCAAAACATGACGCCACCCAGTTTCGTTGATAATGCAAGCTCGGTTTTCTTAATAATAAGGGAGAGACCATTATAATAATTGGTTTTGTTTTCGGCTGGCTTGGCCACATCAGGTATAAATTCAAAGCTATTTCTGCACGCATTCACAACGCTGTAGCCCTGCGGAGAGACAAGCTCGCCAAATTCATTCTGGTTCCAACTCGACGTATCTTCATTTTCCTGATCCGGATGTTGTAATGTGATGTAGCTCCAATCTTGCCAATTGTTTCGGCTATAGACGGGCAACCCCAACATCACTTTCTGCGGTGGTACTTTTCTTTCGTTTACCCAGTAATCAATACTGTCTATCGCATGTTGAAAGGTACTGTGATTTTCAAATTCCATGTCGTATGCCATGAGATTGATACTATCAAAATCTTTTAACGTTGAATCCAGATATGCGTCGGCATTCCCGCTATCTGTCATCTTATCTCTGGTACCAATGACTGCTGACGAAAAATATTTATTCCGTCTATGTAATTCATTGGCAAGCTCTCTGACAAATAAAGCGTATTCGTCTGCAAATTGCACCCTAGGGTATTCCCAGTCAATATCAATACCATCAGCACCATACTCTTCAACAAGTGCCATTATGTCAGAGATAAATAGCTTTCGTTTTTCAACATTGCGCGCTATCTCTTCAAACACCAGATCGAAACCGTCATCATCTCCTCTCCAACCGCCTATCGCGATATATATCCTGGCATTCGGATTGGATTCCTTTCTATAGGCAACCAGCTTATCCAGATCTTGTTTCTGGGCTGGCGTCAATGACTCCAACTCACCCGTAGCGGCATCTCGTGGATTAACAAAGGCGACCACATAATCAGTTATCTCCTTTCCTCTGGCCTGTATATTCTGCATAAATGTCTTTTCATAACGGCCAATTGACAGGTACACAATATTACGCGGTGTTGTTATCACATCAGGCCCGGCAATAGCCTCTGGTAGTTCAATCGAACTCGGTTTTTCATCGACATACCTGATGTCAGTCTTGCAACCATAAAGCATCGTTATAATGATCATGATAAATAGCAATATTTTTGACATGCCACTCTTCTCCCTCTATCACTAGTTTTCATCACTCGTCAACATCTACCATCGCCAGTTAAAACGCCATAATTGCAGGACGTATCACATCCGCTTCTCATGCAAAGATGGATGAATATATCGACTGGCTATTAGCCGTATAGTTCATATACCCCCAAAAAACTCACTTAATTATATTTCGAGCAACCATATGTTCGAGATAATAATAGTCAAAGAGATAACGCACAATCCTGTGACTCGAATAGCATTATTTGATTTTGCAATACGCTGAAAAAAAACTATGATTTGAGACGCGACAACTTTTGACTATTTTCAAATGAGCATTACTTTCCCCCTGAAACAGGTTGAATTTGCTTCTCGGTAGGATATCTGCGTTAAACATGCATACGCGGGAGTTGTCATTAATAATCCGGCCATGAGGGGAAGTCCCTGGCGACACAATATGTGTGGCCATCTGCATCTGTCCAAGACCGACAGCGGCGTTATGCTGACATCATGTCGCCTCGCCCCTCTCCAGACCGATCAAGATCACAGTTCCTGCTAAAACTTTCGAGGGATTTGTGCCATAATGCGCGCCATTTGACAGACCAACCGGGACACCTACCTTGTTAAGCAGCAATAACATCACCATGCAGTTTGGCGCCAAGCCGCTGTTTGAGAACATCAACGTCAAGTTTGGCGGCGGCAACCGCTATGGCCTTATCGGCGCCAACGGCTGTGGCAAGTCCACCTTTATGAAGATCCTCGGCGGCGATCTGGAGCCCAGCGGCGGTAATGTGAGCCTGGACGTCAACGAGCGTATCGGTAAGCTGCGTCAGGATCAGTTCGCCTACGAAGAGATGCGCGTACTGGACGTGGTCATGATGGGCCACACCGAGCTGTGGGCCGCCATCGCCGAGCGCGATGCCATCTACGCCAACCTGGAGGCCACCGACGAAGACTACATGAAGGCTGCCGAGCTGGAAGGGCTGGTCGCCGAATATGACGGCTACACCGCCGAAGCCCGCGCCGGCGAGCTGCTGCTGGGTGTCGGCATTCCGCTGGAGCAGCACAACGGCCCCATGAGCGCCGTGGCGCCGGGCTGGAAGCTGCGGGTGCTGCTGGCCCAGGCCCTCTTCTCCAATCCCGATATCTTGCTGCTGGACGAACCGACCAACAACCTGGACATCAACACCATTCGCTGGCTGGAGCAGGTACTGAACGAGCGCGAGAGCACCATGATCATCATCTCTCACGACCGTCACTTCCTGAACTCCGTCTGCACCCACATGGCGGATCTGGATTACGGCGAGCTGCGGGTCTACCCGGGCAACTACGACGACTACATGTTGGCCGCCACCCAGGCGCGCGAGCGCCTGCTGGCCGACAACGCCAAGAAGAAAGCCCAGATCGCCGATCTGCAGTCCTTCGTGTCACGCTTCAGCGCCAACGCCTCCAAGTCCCGTCAGGCGACCTCCCGCCTCAAGCAGATCGACAAGATCAAGATTGAGGACGTCAAGGTCTCCAGCCGCCAGAACCCCTTTATCCGCTTCGAGCAGGACAAAAAGCTCTATCGCAATATTCTGGAAGTGGAAGGCGTCTCCAAGGGTTATGGCGAGGATCCCCTGTTCAAGGGCCTCAACATGATGCTGGAAGTGGGCGAGAAGGTCGCCATCCTGGGTACCAACGGTATCGGTAAATCCACCCTGATAAAAACCCTGGTAGGCGATCTGGCGCCGGACAGCGGCACCGTCAAATGGTCTGAAAACGCCCAGATCGGTTACTACGCGCAGGATCACGCCGAAGACTTCGACACCGATCTCAACGTGTTCGACTGGATGGCCCAGTGGAAACAGGAGAACGAAGACGAACAGGCAGTGCGCTCCGTGCTCGGTCGTCTGCTGTTCTCCCAGGACGACATCAAGAAGCCGGTCAAGGTACTCTCCGGTGGTGAGCAGGGCCGCATGCTGTTTGGCAAGCTGATGATGCAGCGCCCCAACATCCTGATCATGGATGAGCCGACCAACCACCTGGACATGGAATCAATCGAATCGCTGAACATGGCGCTGGAGCTCTATCAAGGGACTCTCATCTTCGTCTCCCACGACCGTGAGTTCGTCTCCTCCCTGGCGACTCGCATCCTGGAACTGACCGAGGATGGCATCCGCGACTTTGGCGGTACCTACGAGGATTACCTGCGCACTCAGGGCGTACAATAATCCCCTCCTCTGCTCGGCAGATAAAAGTCAAAACCGGCACTCGATGCCGGTTTTTTTATGCTGGCCTGTAGGCCGATTGCATCAATTGGTGAATGGCAGATAACAAAACGGCTCCATCAAGGAGCCGTTTGCAATATGGGGAGTATCTTGTCGATTACTCGACGGTCGCTTCCACGCTGGTGAAGTACTCGATCTTGGCTGATTTGCGCAGCTCTTCGATCAGGGACTTGTAATCGGCCTGTGCCCGACCCTGACCCAGCTGGCCTTGCAGCAGACTGACCATCTGGGACGGCGCCGCCGGGACATTCACCTTGTCCAGTGCGACGACCACGCGATCGCCGTTGGTCTCGGTAACCAGCGCCACGCTCGGCTTGCCATCTTTCGGATGGGGCAGCATGAACACCTGGGCAACCAGGTTCTGATCCAGCTGGCGATCGAAGCGGGCAATCCCCTTGTGGGTCTCGACCTTCAGATCAAGCGCCGCCAGATCAGCCTTGATGTCGTCGCCGGCTTTCAGTTTCTCCAGCAGGCTCTGTGCCTTGCCACGGGCCACTTCGCTCGCCTTGTCGTGCTTGATGGCGGCAATCACCTGATCTTTCACCTCGGCCAGCGGCTTGGCCGCTTTCGGCTGATAACCGGTGATATGCAGCACCAGCGCCTTGCCATCGGAGAGTTCGATCACGTCGGAGTTGGTGTTGTCATCGCGCAGCTGTTCGGAGAAGGCCACGGAGAGCACCTTGGGATCGTTCAGCGGAGCCGGGGCATTGACCTGGCTGAAATAGTCGGAAGACACCACCTTCATGCCCATGGCGTCGGCGGTCAGATCCAGCGAGTCCGGGTTCTCGAAGCTGCTGTCAGCCATCTTCTGCTGCTCGGCGAAGAACTGCTCCTTGGCCTTGTCGGTTTGCAGACGGGCGATGGTCTCTTCTTTCACATCGGCAAACGGCTTGGTCTGGGCCGGTTCAACCGCCAGCAGCTTGATGATGTGGAAACCGAACGGGCTCTTCACCACGCCAGAGAGATCGCCTGCCTTGGTCAGCGCAAAGGCAGCCTGTTCAAACGCCGGATCCATCACCCCTTTTTCGAACCAGTCCAGTTCACCGCCCTTCTTGGCGGAGAAGGTGTCGGAGGAGTTGGCCTTGGCCAGCGCGGCAAAGTCTTCTCCACTCTTGGCCTTGGCCAGGAGCTCGTCGGCCTGCTTCTCGGCCGCCTTCTCATCCTTGCCAAACGGGATCAGGATGTGGGCAACCTGGCGACGCTCGGGACGCTGGAACAGATCCTGGTGCTGATCGTAGTAATCCTGGGCATCCTGCTCGGACACTTTGATGTTTTTGCCGAGGTTGGCAGCATCCAGCAGCAAATAGTCCACCTTGACCTGCTCGTCGTTCATGAAACGGGCGCTATTGGTCTTGTAGAACTGCTCCAGCTCGTTGTCGGAGACCTGGACATCACCCATGTAGTTGGCGGCAGCCAGACGCACCAGACGCAGATCACGGGTCTGGTTGTAGAGCTTGTCGATCTGCTCGGCTTCCCCCTTGAGGGTAAATTCGGTCCCGACCAGGGCACCCATCAACTGTTGGCGCACCATGTCCTGGCGCAGGGACTCGCTGAACATCTCCGGGGTCATGCCGGCGCGGCGGATGAGTTGCAGGTAGCGGTCATTGTTGAACTTGCCATCTTCGGCAAACTCGGGCATGGCGACGATAGCCTGCTTGATCTGCTCGTCACTGACTCGCAGACCCAGTTCATGGGCCTTGCTGTCCAGCAGCGCCTGATCGATCAGACGGTCCAGCACGCCGCGGCGGAACTGTTTCATGTACTCGGGGTTGGCGGCCAGCTGGCTGAAGGCTTCTCCCATCTGGGATTCCATGCGGGCGCGCTCGTTGCGGTAGGCATTTTCCAGTGCGGCAGCACTGATATCCGTGCCATTGACGGTAGCGGGGGCGGTACGGGCCGGGCCGTTCAGGTAGCTGCCTACACCAGCCAAGGCAAAGGAGAGAATGATCAGGCCCAAGATAACCTTGGCTACCTTGCCCTGCGCCCCTTCGCGTAGTTTATCCAACATCATGTTTGTACTTATGCTCCCGAACTCGATGGGCGTAAATAATAAAAAGGCGCACCGATTGCGATGCGCCTTGGTCAATCAGTATGAGAGAAGACTCTCTAACTTGTCTGGTCTGCGACCAAGGACGGTAGCCGACGTATATCAGCGTCCGGCTTAGTTAACAGCGTCTTTCAGTGCCTTACCGGCTTTGAAGGCAGGAACTTTACCAGCAGCGATTTCGATGGTCGCGCCAGTTTGCGGGTTACGGCCGGAACGGGCAGCACGCTCGCGAACAGCAAAAGTACCGAAGCCAACCAGGGCAACCTGGTCACCCTCTTTCAGGGCTTCACCAACAGCATCAATGAAGGCATCCAACGCACGGCCAGCAGCAGCTTTGGAGATATCGGCACCGTCTGCAATCTTGTCAATCAGTTGAGATTTATTCACTCTTATTTTCCCCTATTATCGAACACCGCTGCGGCGCTGATTTCCCTGGCCACAACAAGTGGAGGTTTTATAGCAAGCCTCCTGACCAGTTGCAAGTGACAATCTGGCGCAAACCCGCGCCACATAACGCATTGCGACTCATCACGAGTACCCGATCGGTGGTCAAGGCTACTTCCGTTGCCGGACGCATGCAAGCCTTAACCACCGCCTGAATGCGCCAAATTTGCGGCGCATCAACATTTACAGGGTAGAAACCCGTTCAAACCCTTGCGGATTGTCCTGCAATGCCAGTTCCAACACCTCGTCAATCCAGCGAACCGGATAAATTTCAAGGTCTTGTTTGACGTTTGCCGGGATCTCCTCGAGGTCCCGTTCGTTCTCTTTGGGGATCAGCACGCGCTTGATGCCACCACGATGGGCTGCCAGCAGCTTCTCCTTGAGACCACCGATAGGCAGTACCTCACCCCGCAGGGTGATCTCCCCAGTCATGGCCACATCGGCACGAACCGGATTGCCGGTCAAGCTGGAGACCAGGGCGGTACACATGGCGATACCTGCGCTCGGGCCATCTTTCGGGGTCGCCCCTTCTGGCACGTGCACGTGGATGTCGCGCTTCTCGTAGAAGTCTGCATTGATGCGGAGCTTCTCGGCGCGAGCCCGCACCACCGTCATGGCCGCCTGGATGGACTCCTGCATCACGTCCCCAAGAGACCCCGTGTAGGTGAGCTTGCCCTTGCCCGGCATATTGGTGGTTTCGATGGTGAGCAGATCGCCCCCCACTTCAGTCCACGCCAAGCCACAGACTTGACCAATCTGGTTCTGATCGGTCGCCTTGCCGTAGTCAAAGCGCTGAACCCCGAGGAACTCCTTGAGGTTCTCCTGGTTGACCAGAACATGTTTGATGCTCTTGTCCAGCAGGATGCGTTTGACCGCCTTGCGACAGATCTTGGAGATTTCGCGCTCCAGGCTACGTACCCCCGCCTCGCGGGTGTAATAACGAATAACGCCAATCAGAGCGGAATCCTCGATGGTAATCTCGGACTCTTTCAGGCCGTTGCGCTGGATCTGCTTGGCCACCAGGTGCTGCTTGGCGATGTTGAGCTTCTCGTCTTCGGTGTAACCGGAGAGACGGATCACCTCCATCCGGTCCAGCAGCGGACCCGGGATGTTCATGGAGTTGGAGGTGGCCACGAACATCACGTCCGACAGGTCATAATCCACTTCCAGATAGTGATCGTTGAAGCTGTTGTTCTGCTCCGGATCCAGCACTTCCAGCAGCGCAGAGGCGGGATCGCCGCGCATGTCCGAGCTCATCTTGTCGATCTCGTCGAGCAGGAACAGCGGGTTCTTCACGCCAACTTTTGCCATTTTCTGGATGAGCTTGCCGGGCATGGAGCCGATGTAGGTACGACGGTGACCGCGGATCTCCGCCTCGTCACGCACGCCCCCTAAGGCCATACGCACGTATTTGCGACCGGTCGCCTTGGCGATGGACTGACCCAGGGAGGTCTTGCCGACACCGGGAGGGCCAACCAGACAGAGGATCGGGCCCTTGAGCTTGTTCACCCGCGCCTGTACCGCCAGATACTCGAGGATCCGATCCTTGACCTTCTCAAGGCCATAGTGATCGGCGTCCAGCACCTCCTGCGCCTTGCCAAGATCTTTTTTGACCTTGGAGCGCGCCTTCCAGGGCACCTGCACCATCCAGTCGACGTAGCTACGCACGACGGTGGCTTCCGCCGACATGGGTGACATCATCTTCAGCTTGGCAAGCTCGGCCTGAGCCTTCTCGCGGGCGTCGGCGGGCATGCCGGCCTCTTCAATCTTGCGATTGAGGGCTTCGAATTCATCCGGGCTGTCTTCCAGCTCACCCAGCTCTTTCTGGATGGCCTTCATCTGCTCGTTGAGATAGTACTCTCGCTGGCTCTTCTCCATCTGCTTCTTGACGCGGGTACGGATGCGTTTCTCGACCTGCAAGAGGTCAATCTCCGACTCCATCATCGCCATCAGGAATTCGATGCGCTCGGAGACGGAGACGATTTCCAGCACCTTCTGCTTGTCTTCGAGCTTGAGCGGCATGTGGGCGGCCATGGTATCAGCCAGGCGCGCCGCATCATCGATCGCCGAAATCGAGGTGAGCACCTCGGGCGGGATCTTCTTGTTGAGCTTGATATAACCTTCAAACTGACCGATGGCCGAGCGAACCAGGACTTCCTGATCCTTGTCGTCAATGGCTTTTGAGGGAATGTACTGGGCCTCGCAGACAAAGAAATTCTTGTCGTCGATCATCCGCTCCAGGCGAGCACGCTGGCCCCCCTCTACCAGCACCTTGACGGTGCCGTCGGGCAGCTTGAGCATCTGCAGAATATTGGCCACTGTCCCGACGGAGAAAATCTCCTCCACCGTCGGCTCATCGGTTGACGCATCCTTCTGGGCCACCAGCAGGACTTTCTTGTCCTGCTCCATGGCCGCTTCCAGACAGCGAATGGATTTTTCCCGCCCCACAAAGAGTGGAATGACCATGTGGGGGTAAACCACCACGTCACGAAGAGGCAGGACGGGAATCTCGATGCGTTCTGAACGCTCTAGGTTCATATATGTCCTCTCGGCTTGTTATACCGTTGGCAAAGCGCTTGGCTGAGTATATGGGGGCGCTTAGACGAGATTCAATCGCCGAAACCGTAAAAAGCATGAAAGGGGCAAAAAGCCCCTTTCATTTGATTAAAAATCAGACAGTTATTCTGATGCGGCTGCCTGGGTCTCGGGATTTTCGTAGATCATCAGGGGCGCAGAATCCCCCTTGATCACGGTCTCGTCGATGACCACCTTGCTGACCCCTTCCAGGGAAGGCAGGTCATACATGGTATCGAGCAGCACGGCTTCCACGATGGAACGCAGACCACGGGCACCGGTTTTGCGCTCCATCGCCTTGCGGGCAATGGCGTGGAGTGCATCTTCACGGAACTCGAGCTCGACCCCTTCCAGATCGAACAGGGCTGCGTACTGCTTGGTCAACGCGTTCTTCGGCTCCTGCAGGATTTGGATGAGGGCAGCCTCGTCCAGCTCGGTCAGGGTCGCGACCACCGGCAGACGGCCGATGAACTCGGGGATCAGACCATACTTGATCAGATCTTCCGGCTCCACCTTGGCAAAGGTCTCGCTTAAAGTAGCCTTGGCATCCTTGGATTTCACCTCGGCACCAAAACCGATCCCGGTTCCCTTGACGGAGCGCTGCTCGATCACCTTGTCCAGACCGGCAAAGGCACCGCCGCAGATGAAGAGGATCTTGGAGGTATCGACCTGCAAGAACTCCTGCTGCGGATGCTTGCGACCACCCTGGGGCGGCACGGAAGCGATGGTCCCTTCGATCAGCTTGAGCAGGGCCTGCTGTACCCCTTCCCCGGACACGTCGCGGGTAATGGAGGGGTTGTCTGACTTGCGGGAGATCTTGTCGATCTCGTCGATGTAGACGATGCCACGCTGGGCTTTTTCCACATCGTAGTCGCACTTTTGCAGCAGCTTCTGGATGATGTTCTCCACGTCCTCACCCACGTAACCGGCTTCGGTCAAGGTGGTGGCATCGGCCATGGTGAAGGGGACATCCAGCAGACGAGCCAGGGTTTCAGCCAGCAGGGTCTTGCCGCTACCGGTCGGGCCGATCAGCAGGATGTTGGACTTGCCAAGCTCTACACCACTGTTTTCGCCGCTGTTGCGCAGACGCTTGTAGTGGTTGTAGACGGCAACTGCCAACACCTTCTTGGCGTACTCCTGCCCGATCACATAGTCATCGAGATGAGCACGGATCTGATGAGGGGTTGGCAGCTCGTTACCATCGCGCTTGGGAGAGATCTCGCGGATCTCCTCGCGGATGATGTCGTTGCACAACTCGACACACTCATCACATATATAGACGGAAGGGCCAGCGATCAGCTTGCGCACTTCATGCTGGCTTTTGCCGCAAAAAGAGCAGTAGAGCAGCTTATCACCCTCACCCTTGCGTTTCTCTGTCATTCAGCAACCTCGTTTTATCAATAGAGGACGGCCTGTTGAGTTTACAACATACCGGAATTCCCTGCTCAGCCGCGCTGGCTCAGGACACCGTCAACCAGACCGTAGGCCACCGCCTGCTCGGCAGACATGAAGTTGTCACGATCGGTGTCACGTTCGATGGTAGCCATGTCCTGACCGGTATGGAAGGCCAGTCGTTCGTTCAGGGTATTCTTGATCTTCAGGATCTCCTGGGCATGGATCTGAATGTCAGACGCCTGGCCCTGGAAGCCGCCGAGCGGTTGGTGGATCATCACGCGGGCGTTGGGCAGACAGAAGCGTTTGCCCTTGGCACCACCTGCCAGCAGGAAGGCCCCCATGGAGCAGGCCTGGCCCATGCAGACAGTGCTGACGTCCGGTTTGATGAACTGCATGGTGTCATAGATGGACATGCCGGCAGTCACCGAGCCACCCGGAGAGTTGATGTAGATGTAGATATCCTTGTCCGGATTTTCGGACTCAAGGAACAACAACTGCGCCACCACCAGATTGGCCATCTGATCTTCGACCTGACCGGTCAGGAAGATCACCCGCTCTTTCAACAGACGGGAGTAAATATCGTAGGAACGTTCACCCTTGGCGGTCTGTTCGACCACGATGGGCACCAGCGCATTGCTGGGAGAATCGGTCACATCGTTATAGTTCTTGTACATAAGGCATTGTCCCTAAAATAAAATGGCCCGAGTGGAGATCACACGAGCCATTATACTTAACAGTCTTGACCTTAAGTCAAATGTTCTTAGGCAGCGGCACCAGACTTGTTGATCACTTCGTCAAAGGCAACTTCTTTCTCGGTCACTTGCGCTTTGGACAGGATCAGGTCGATGGCTTGATCTTCGATAGCCAGGTTACGAACGCCGTTCAGCATCTGCTCGTTCTTCTGGTAGTACTCGATCACTTCCTTCGGATCTTCGTAGGCGGTCGCCATGGATTCGATGATGCTGTTGACGCGAGCGTCGTCAGCCTTGATCTCGTTGGTGCGGATCACGTCACCCAGCAGCAGGCCTACGCGTACACGACGCTCGGCCTGAGCCTGGAACAGCTCGGCCGGCAGTTCCGGCGCGTTGCCGCCCTGGAAGCCACCGAAACGCTGCAGAGCTTGTTGACGCAGGGTGTCGATTTCCTGGGCAACGGCAGCTTTCGGCAGATCGATTTGGTTGGCTTCAACCAGACCGTTCAGTACCTGCTCTTTCACGCTGTTTTTCAGAGCCTGAGCCAGTTCGCGCTCCATGTTCTTGCGCACTTCGGCTTTCAGCTCTTCAACGTTGCCGCTTTCGATGCCGAAACGCTTGACGAACTCTTCGGTCAGCTCGGGCAGGATCTGCTCTTCAACCTTGTGCAGCTTGGACGCGAACTTGGCGGCCTTGCCTTTCAGGTTTTCGGCGTGGTAGTCAGCCGGGAAGGTCACGTCGATGGTGAACTCGTCGCCCGCTTTCTTGCCCATGATGGCGTCTTCGAAGCCTGGGATCATGCGACCGGCGCCCAGTACCAGGTTGAAGCCTTCGGCCTTGCCGCCGTCGAATTCTTCACCGTCAATGGAGCCCACGAAGTCCATGGTGACACGCATGCCGTTGGCGGCAGCGGCATCAACTTCGGACCAGGTGGCGTGCTGCTTGCGCAGGGTATCGATCATGTTGGCCAGATCTTCATCCTTCACGGAGGCAACCGGCTTCTCTACCTTGATGGACTCGAGGCCTGCAACTTCAAACTCCGGGTACACTTCGAAAGTGGCGGTGAACTCGAAATCCTGACCTTCTTTGATCTCTTTCGGATCCATGGTCGGGGCACCGGCCGGGCTCAGTTTGTTCTCGATGATGGCCTTGATGAAGTTGCTCTGCATCATTTCATCGGCAACGCGGGCGTTAGCCATGGCGCCAAACATCTTCTTGATGATGGCAACCGGAGCCTTGCCAGGACGGAAACCGTCGATGCGACGAGTTTTGGCCAGGCCATTCAATTCTTTGCGCACGGCGGCGTCAACGGTAGCGGCCGGTACGGTGATGGTAAGACGGCGTTCCAGACCCTGGGTTGTCTCTACAGAAACTTGCATTCTTCTACCTCGTTCAACTCAGCACTGTGTGCTGACCCTTTATTGCCCCTGGGCAAAGCCCGGAGTCTTCCTGTTTATAAAGACAACGATATGTCTTTGTGATGAGAAAATATGACGCGGCATTATAGCGGCGCACTTTGGTCGAGTCGAGCCACACATCCCCCGGATTGGGCTGAGTGCAAGCACAATTCGTGCAAAACTGCCCTTTATATGGGGAGAACCTGGCCCGACTTCAACCGGCAAGTGGCAATAATTTTGCGTTTGCTCACCTTTTTTCATTCGAATGCCGATTTGTTGCACATTTTCTAGGAAATAGAAAACCGCCAACCGATGATTGCCACAGTCACGACCCGGATTGTCCGGTCAAATAAGGATGAAACCAATCAATGATTGCGTCCCCTGCCCTCCCTCGCTATGGTGGCTGCCAAATTGATGTATCTGGAGTGACCACATGGCCTTTTTCCGCTTCTTGTTCAATCTGCTCTGGTTTGTACTGGGGGGCATCTTTATGGGACTGGCCTGGTGGCTGGCCGGATTGCTCTGTTTCGTATCGCTCATCGGTATCCCCTGGGGACGCGCCTGTTTCGTCATCGGCACCTTCACCTTCTTCCCGTTTGGCAAGCAGGCGGTCAACCGCAAGACCATGACGGGACTAAGTGACATCGGTACCGGGACCATGGGCCTGATTGGCAACATCCTTTGGTTCGTGCTGATCGGCGTCTGGTTGGCCATCGGCCACATCGCCTCGGCGCTGGCCTGTTTCGTCACCATCATCGGCATCCCGTTCGGGATCCAGCACCTCAAGCTGGCCCTGATCAGCCTGGCCCCCATCGGCCAGATGATAGTGACCAACCAGGAGGCCGAATCGGGCCGTTATATCCGCTGAAGCTGGTAAAAAGCAGGAGCAGGCGATGCCTGCCAGCGAAAAAAAGGGCAGACTAGGGTCTGCCCTTTTTCATTGTCCGTTGCCGAGGCTCATCATGTTACCCAGCCATTTTTTCGCCAATCTCGCCCGCATGAAGCTCATCTACCGCTGGCCATTGATGCGCAATATCCAGTCCGAAAATATCGCCGAGCACAGCCTGCAGGTGGCCATGGTGGCCCACGCCCTGGGGCTCATCAAAAACCGCCTGTTTGGCGGCCAGGTGGATGCGGATCGCGCCGCAGTGATGGCGCTCTATCACGATAGCAGCGAGGTGTTGACCGGCGATCTGCCCACCCCGGTCAAATATTTCAATCCCGAGATCGCCCGCGAATACAAGAAGATAGAACTGGCCGCCGAACAGCGCCTGCTCGCCATGCTGCCCCCGGAACTGGTGGAGGATTTTCGCCCCCTGCTGGACTCGGGTGCCCAGGACGGCGAGCTTACCAGACTGGTGAAAGATGCCGATACCCTCTGCGCCTATACCAAGTGTCTGGAGGAGATCAACGCTGGCAACCGGGAGTTCGAACCGGCCAGAAAACGCCTCGAGGCCATGCTGGAGGCGCGGATGAGCGAGGAGATGCGCTACTTTATCGACACCTTCGTGGCCAGCTTTTCCCTGCCGCTCGATGAGCTGAACGCCCACTGAGCATCAAACACCCCGATAGACAAAGGGCCCGCCGGTTTGCACCGGCGGGCCCTTCTCTTTTCACTTTCGTTCACACAGGCTTGGGATCAGTGGCCCAGCTCGCGGGACGGCACCAGTCCACTCGCCCGCCAGGCGGGATAGAGGGTCGCCACCAGGCTCATCAGAATGGCGGCACTGGTCACGATCACCAGATCCTGCATATGCAGCTCGGTGGGCAGGAAGTCGATGAAGTAGATGTCGGGGTTGAGGAAACGATGGCCGATCACGCTCTCGATGACCCTCATGATCTGGGTCAGCTTGCTGGAGAGCAGGCCGCCAAGCAGTGCCCCCAGCAAGGCCCCCGCCACCCCATTGACCATGCCCTGAATCACGAAGGTGAGCCGGATCTGACCGGGACTGGCCCCCATGGTCTTCAGGATGGCGATTTCGCTGCGCTTCTCGTTCACCGCCATCACCAGGGTGGAGACGATATTGAAGCAGGCCACCGCCACTACCATCAGCATCACCACATACATGACGGTGCGCACCATCTGGATGTCCTGATAGAGGTAACCCTGGCTGTTCATCCAGCTGCGAATGTAGACGTGGTAGGGGAACTGCTGGGCGGCGGCCACCGTGATGGACTGCGCCTTGAGCACGTCGCTCACCCGCAGGCTGAACCCCTCCACGCCGCTCCCCATGTCGGTGATGGCCTGGGCATCTTCCAGATGCATGAAACCGAGCAGGCCATCGAGCTGGCCGCCGATTTCGAGCAGTCCCACCACCGTCAGGGCTTCCCGTCTGGGATTCTTGATGCCCGCATCATCCCCGCCCTGGGG
Source organism: Aeromonas sp. S18(2024) (assembly GCF_041402525.1). Lineage (NCBI taxonomy): Bacteria > Pseudomonadati > Pseudomonadota > Gammaproteobacteria > Aeromonadales > Aeromonadaceae > Aeromonas > Aeromonas sp. S18(2024). The sequence continues at coordinate 280,613 of NZ_JBGLQV010000003.1, forward strand.
CAACAGCAGGGCGACCGAGTCACCAATGTTAACCCCCAGCTTGTCGGCGATGGTCTTGCCGAGAATGACCCCTCGCTCGCCGGGCTGCAGATCGCGAAGGCCTCGTCCCGTCATGTATTTGCCCGCATCCGACAAATTGGCCTCAAGCTCCGGCAGCACGGCGCGCAGTTGCACCCCTTTAAGGGCAGTGCCGTGCTCCAGCAGGCCGTTCATGCGGATCACCGGTGCCGCAGCCTCGACGCCTGGCTGAGCCAGCAGGTAATCGCGCAGACGGGGCCAGTCCGGCAACGGCCGCTCGACGGCATCCAGCTCCCCCTGCGGCACCACGGAGAGCACCCGGTTCTTGAGCTCGCGCTCGAAACCGTTCATGGCCGAGAGCCCCAGGATCAGCGCCATCACCCCGAGGGCGATACCGATGAGAGACGAGGCCGAAATAAAGGCGATAAACCCGTTGCGACGACGGGAGCGACTGTAGCGCAGGCCCAGAAAGAGGGGCAGCGGTTTGAACATCAGGCAACCTCCGCCATCACGCCGCTCACCAGGGTCACCCGGCGATGGAGTTTGGCCGCCAGGCTCAAATCGTGGGTCACCACCACAAACGCGGTGCCAAGCTCGCGGTTGAGTTCACAGAGCAACTCATAAACGGCGGTGGCACTGGCGTGATCTAGGTTGCCGGTGGGCTCGTCCGCCAACACCAGACTCGGTTCGTTGACCAGGGCGCGGGCTATGGCCACCCGCTGGCGCTCGCCGCCGGAGAGCTCGGAGGGGCGATGGTGCAGACGGTGGGAGAGCCCCACCCGACCCAGCATGCGGGTCGCTTTTTCGGTGGCCACCGCCACCGACTCGCCGGCGATGAGCAGCGGCATGGCGGCATTTTCCAGCGCGCTGAATTCGGAGAGCAGGTGGTGGAACTGATAGACGAACCCCAGCTCGCGGTTGCGAAATCTCGCCTGGGTACGGCTGTCCCAGCGGTGAATATCCTCCCCCTTGAACAGCACGGCGCCGCTGGAGGGGTTGTCGAGCGCTCCCATCAAATGCAGCAAGGTGGTCTTGCCCGACCCCGAGCTGCCCACCACCGCCAGCATCTCGCCGGGGGCAACACAGAGATCAATCCCTTTGAGGACCTGGGTCTCCAGCTCGCCCTCTTTATAGACATGGTTGAGGGCCTGGCAACGCAGCAGAGGCTCACAGGACAGGGCTTCATTCATAAACGGGGCTCCACTTACACCAGTGACCACACCGGCAATCACAATAGAAGATGAATCATTCATAACGCAGCGCCTCGGCCGGCTTCACTCTGGCCGCACGGGCTGCAGGATAGAGGGTGGCGCTGAAACTGAGCAGTACAGCCCCAAGCAAAATAGTGATGACCTGGGCAGGCTCCACGATCACCGGCAGGCCACTGCCGCCCGCCGCCATATAGAGGTTGAGCCCGAGGGCATTGAGCAGCGGGTTGAGTCCCAGGGTCAGGGCCAATCCAGCCAGCGCGCCAAACAGGGCGCCGATCACCCCGCTGGAGGCGCCAAGCACCATGAAGATCTTGACTATCCCTGTCTCGCTCATGCCCATGGTGCGCAAAATGGCCACCTCCCCTTCCTTGTCGGTGACCACCATCACCAGGGCGGAGAGGATGTTGAAGGTGGCGACCGCGATGATCAGCACCAGCATCAGCCCCATCATCCGTTTTTCCATAGCTACCGCCTGGAACAGCTCGCCCCGCTCACGGCGCCAATCCTGCCACTGCAGACCGTCGGGCAGCGGGGTCTTGATCACCTGATCGGCAGCGAAAGGATCATCGAGCCAGAGGCGAATGCCACCGACCGTTTCTATCGGCAGCCGCAACAGGCGCTGGGCATCCCCCAGCGCGATCAGGGCGATCTGGTTGTCCACGTCGGCCCCGACCCCGAAGATACCGGAGACGGTGAAGAGGCGCTGGGCCGGGACACGACCAAACGGGGTGAAGCGGGTTCCCTCGGTCAGGATCAGACGAACCTGGTCACCGATGGAGACGTTGAGGCGACGAGCCACCCCCTGCCCCAGCACGATCCGGTATTGACCGGCCTGCAGGGTATCGAGGCGCCCCCCCAGCATCTGGCTGTGAAGGATATCCCCCTTGGGCCAGCGGGCGGGATCGATCCCCTGCACACTCACCCCGGTCAACTGGCCGGGGCTTTGCAGCATCCCTTCGCTGTCGAGCATGGGGGCCGTGGCCACCACATGGGGCAGCTTGGCGAGATCCGGCAGGCCCTGGGGCGCTGCATCGATGCGGCCGGCCTGATTGGTGACCACCACGTGGGGGATCACCCCGAGGATGCGCCCCTTGAGCTGGCCTTCGAAACCGTTCATCACCGAAATAACCACCATCAGAGCCGCGACTCCGATGGCGATGCCAAAGGTGGAAAACAGGGAGATAAATGAGACGAAGCGGTTGCTGCGCTTCGAGCCTGCATAACGCAGGCCGATGGCCAGCGAAAGGGGCTGAAAAAGTCCGGTCTTCAAGGATATGTACGTTGCCAACAAAATAAGATACCGGATAATAAAGGGAAACCGTCTATGACAACAAGGGATAGCCTCCATGCAGGAACAGTTCTTCAGCGTCACTCATGCCACGCCGGTCAATGTGATCCCCATGCCGGCCGACTTTCAGCTGCCTTCACTGGAGGAGCTGGACGCTGAGCTGCCGGAGCCCTTTCGGATCGCCTCGGCCATCACCTCCATCGATCTGGTGACCACCCGCTTGCTGCGCAACCAGAATGATTCGATGCACGACCTCCTCGAGATCGTCAATCAGCAATCCCGCAAGATCGACATGATCATGAGCTATGTCCTCTCCTTGCAGGATCATCCCGAGCAGCGCTTCCACACCCTGCGTTTCGGTGCCGGCCAGCTCACCTATCTGCACCCCTACCACGGCCATGGCGATGTCCCTCAGCCACACCAGATAGTGCGCCTCAAGATCTTCTTGCGCGACGAGGCGGCCGCCATCTACTGCTATGGTCAGGTCAAGCAGGTCGAGGGGGGCGAGCACGGCAACCATGTGGTGCTCGACTATGTGCGGATCCGTGAAGATGACCGTGAGCTGCTGGTACGCGCCAGCCTGCATGTGCAATCAAAACAACTCAAGCTGCGCGCTCAGGAGCGTCAGCGTTAACCACAACGAACGTCAGCGCTAACAACCGCCAACGTTAAAAGAATCGAATGATGCCAATGACTCTACCCGCCTTGCCCGCCAAAGCGGGCCAAAAAATCACGCTTGGCCAGCTGGTCGGCAGCAGCCTCTCGCTGTTCGCCGCCCGCATCACGGGGGCGGCAGACCGTCCCGTCCTGCTGGTCACCGCCGATACCCCGAGTGCCCTGCGCCTCGAACAGGAACTGCAATACCTGCTGGCAGATGAGGGATGTCCCGTGCTGCTGTTTCCCGACTGGGAAACCCTGCCCTACGACACCTTCTCTCCCCATCAGGACATCATCTCCCAGCGCCTCGAGACCCTCTACAAGCTGCCGCAGATGAGCAAGGGGGTGCTGATCGTGCCCATCTCGACCCTGATGCTGCGCTGCGCGCCCCGCGCCTATCTCGACAAGTACAGCCTGATGGTGACAAGCGGCCAGCGCCTCAACCTGCAGCAGCTGCGCGGACGTCTTGCCGAGGCGGGCTACGTGGCGGTGGATCAGGTGCTGGAACACGGCGCGTTTGCCGCCCGCGGCTCATTGCTCGATCTCTTCCCCATGGGCAGCAACACCCCCTATCGCATCGACTTTTTCGATGACGAGGTGGACTCCATCCGCCCGTTTGATCCCGAGACCCAGCGCTCCAGCGAGCCGGTCAAATCGGTCAGCCTGTTGCCGGCCCGGGAGTTCCCCACCGACGAGAGCGCCATCGAGCTCTTTCGCGGTCACTATCGCGAACAGTTCGAGATCTCCCGCGCCGAGGGCTCCGTCTATCAGGAGGTGAGCAAGGGACGCTGGCCCGCCGGCATCGAATACTATCTGCCGCTCTTTTTCCAGGAAACCGCCAGCCTGTTCGATTACCTGCCACAGAGCACCTTGCTGCTCACCGTGGGGGATATTTACCCCGCCGCCCAGCGCTTCTGGAACGACATCGGCCAGCGTTATGAGGAGCGGCGCTGGGACAACACCCGCCCCCTGTTGCCCCCCCAGCAGATCTATCTGCCGGTGGAGCAGCTGTTCGCCGAGCTGGGTCAATATGGCGCGGTGCGGCTGCAGGAGGCTGCCACCGGTGGGGAAGCCGGCCAGCGGGATCTGCCCATCGCCCCCCTGCCCGACCTGCAACTCGATCACAGCAAGGAGCAGCCCCTGCTGGCGCTCAGCCAGTTCCTGCAAGGGTTTGCCGGTCGCACCCTGTTTGCGGTGGAGTCCGAGGGACGGCGTGAGGTGCTGGGGGACTTGCTGGCCCGCATCAATGCGCAGCCCAAAGAGTTTGCGTCTCTGGATTCCTTTGTGGCGAGCCGGGAGCACCACGGCCTGCTGGTGGCCCCACTCGAGCGTGGCTTCCTGCTCAGCGAAGCTGGCCAGGAAGAGCTGGCCCTTATCACAGAGAGCGAGCTGCTGGGCGGCAAGGTGCGCAGCAAACGGGCGCGGGAGAAGAACAAGAATTTAAGCTCGGATGCGGTGATCCGAAACCTGGGCGAGCTGACCCAGGGCCAACCGGTGGTGCATCTTGATCACGGTGTCGGCCGTTATCTGGGGCTGGAGACCATCGATGCCGGCGGCCTGCCCACCGAGTTTTTGACCCTGGAATACGCCGGCGGCGACAAGCTGTTCGTGCCGGTCACCAGCCTGCACCTTATCAGCCGTTATACCGGATCGGATAACCCGCCCAGCCATAAATTGGGTGGAGAGGCCTGGAGCAAGGCGCGGCGCAAGGCCGCCGAGAAGGTGCGCGACGTCGCCGCCGAACTGCTCGACGTCTATGCCCATCGCGCCGCGCGCGCCGGTTTTGCCTTCAAGCACGATAAAGAGGCCTATCGCCAGTTTGCCGCCGGTTTCCCGTTCGAGGAGACCGACGATCAGCTCAATGCCATCAATGCGGTGCTTGGCGACATGTGCCAGGCCAAGAGCATGGACCGACTGGTGTGCGGCGACGTGGGCTTTGGTAAAACCGAAGTCGCGATGCGCGCCGCCTTTGTCGCCGTGCACGGTGGCAAGCAGGTGGCGGTGCTGGTGCCCACCACCCTGCTCGCCCAGCAGCACTACGACAACTTCCGCGATCGCTTCGCCAACTGGCCGGTGCGGGTGGAGGTGTTGAGCCGCTTTCGCTCCGCCAAGGAGCAAAACGCCGTCATGAAGGAACTGGCCGACGGCAAGGTGGACATCATCATCGGCACCCACAAGCTACTGGGCTCCGATCTCACCTTCAAGGATCTGGGGCTGCTCATCGTCGACGAGGAGCATCGCTTCGGGGTGCGTCAGAAGGAGAAGATCAAGGCGCTGCGCGCGGACGTGGATATCCTCACTCTCACCGCGACCCCCATTCCGCGCACCCTCAACATGGCCATGTCCGGCATGCGGGATCTCTCGATCATTGCCACCCCGCCCGCCAAGCGCCTCGCCATCAAGACCTTCGTGCGCCAACACGAGCCGGCGGTGGTGCGTGAGGCTGTGCTGCGGGAGTTAAAACGCGGCGGCCAAGTCTACTACCTGCACAACGACGTGGAGAGCATCGAGAAGTGCGCGGCGGATCTCGCCGAGCTGGTGCCGGAGGCGCGCATCGGCATCGCCCACGGCCAGATGCGAGAGCGCGAACTCGAGCGGGTGATGTCTGACTTCTACCACCAGCGTTTCAACCTGCTGGTGTGCACCACCATCATCGAGACCGGCATCGACGTGCCGAGCGCCAACACCATCATCATGGACAGAGCCGACTATCTGGGGCTTGCCCAGTTGCACCAGCTGCGCGGCCGGGTCGGGCGTTCCCACCACCAGGCTTATGCCTATCTGCTCACCCCCCATCCAAAGCTGATGACCAAGGATGCGGCCAAGCGGCTCGAAGCCATCGCGTCGCTGGAAGATCTCGGCGCCGGCTTTGCCCTGGCCACCCACGATCTGGAGATCCGCGGCGCCGGCGAGCTCTTGGGGGACGATCAGAGCGGCCAGATAGAATCGGTGGGCTTTACTCTCTACATGGAGATGCTGGAGCAGGCGGTCGAGGCACTGAAAAATGGCAAGGAGCCGTCCCTCGAGCAACTGATGAGCCAGCACACCGAGGTAGAGTTGCGCCTGCCTGCGCTGTTGCCGGACGACTACATCCCGGACGTCAACATGCGCCTCTCCATGTACAAGCGCATCGCCAGCGCGGCGGACGAACAGGAGCTGCGGGAGTTGAAGGTGGAGATCATCGACCGCTTTGGCCTGTTGCCGGAGGCGACCAAAACCCTGATGGAGCTGGCGGCCTTCCGCCAGCGCGCCACCGCCCTTGGCATTCGCCGGGTGGAGATGAGCGAGCGCGGCGGTTATCTCGACTTCACCCAGGAGACCCGAGTCAACCCGACCTATCTGGTCAAACTCCTCTCCGAGCAACCACGCATCTACAAGATGGATGGACCGACCCGGCTGCGCTTCCAGGTGCCGACCCAGGATCGCGCCATGCGACTAAAACTGGTGGATGGCTTGCTGGCCGATCTCGCCAGCCACAGCCAGTAACCTGGCCACTCGGCCAATAAAAACGGGAGCCCTTGCGGCTCCCGTTTTTATTATCTGCGCTTTGCCTCGCATCAGCCCTGATTGGCAGGATCCTCGTGGGCGGAAAACTCCCGCATGAAGGCCTCAGCCCGCTCAACCATCTTGGTGGACCCGACGAAATAAGGGGTGCGCTGGTGCAGCTCGGTAGGCTTGATGTCCATGATCCGGCCAAAACCGTCGGAGGCCTTGCCACCGGCCTGCTCCACCAGAAACGCCATAGGGTTGCACTCATAGAGCAGGCGCAGCTTGCCGTTCGGGGAGTTGGTGCCGGACGGATAGATGTAGATGCCGCCCTTGAGCAGGTTACGATGAAAATCGGAAACCAGGGAGCCGATGTAGCGGGAGGTGTAGGGTCTGTGGGTCGCCTCGTCCCGTTCCTGGCAATATTTGAGGTACTTCTTCACCCCGTCCGGGAACTTGATGTAGTTGCCCTCGTTGATGGAGTAGATCTTGCCTTCCTGCGGAATGCGAATGTTCTCGTGGGAGAGGCAGAAGCAACCGATGGAGGGATCATAGGTAAAGCCGTTGACACCAAAACCGGTGGTGTAGACCAGCATGGTGGAGGAGCCGTAGACTACGTAACCGGCAGCGACTTGACGGTTGCCCGGCTGCAGGAAATCTTCCAGGGTCACCGGGCCGCCCTGCGGGCTGACACGACGGTAGATGGAGAAGATGGTCCCGACCGAGACGTTGACATCAATGTTGGAAGAGCCGTCGAGCGGGTCAATCAGCACCACATATTTGGAGTTCTTGGAGAGCGGCGAATCGAAGGCGACGAAGTCCTCTTCTTCTTCCGACGCCATGCCGCACACCTCGCCACGGGCTTCGAGGGCAGCCTTGAAGCGCTCGTTGGCATACACGTCCAGCTTCTGCTGCACCTCGCCCTGCACGTTCTCGGAACCCACGGAGCCAATGATATCCGCCAGCCCCGCCTTGTTGATCTCCCGGTTCACCACCTTGGCCGCCAGGCGGATGGAGCTGAGCAATGACGTCAGCTCGCCGGTTGCGGTTGGGTAATCCGCCTGCTTTTTGACGATGAACTCGCCCATGGTGATCATGTTTCGCATTGTTGGTCCTTTAAGGTCGTTCCCGTTGGCGTTGAAAACGTTTGCAAAGATCAGAAAAAAAGAAGCCGATCCTCGGCCGTGTTGTTTTGTAACCTAATGTAACGTCTGTTTTTTGTTTTTGCAGCGAATTAAGCGGGCTATTAAAACGCCAGAACTTGACAGGAAGTAGTGTCGCAAGTGCGAAAAAGCCAGGTCAACTGACCAATTTCGGCCTCTTAATTCGTGATAGAAAACCGTCAGTGTGCGCGTCACAGGCGCGATAAAGCAGGGCTCTTTTGACTCACTCCCATCATGGCGCCTCGTATCGGCCTGCCTCTTGAGATCCCGTCTTCAATCCCGCACACTGGCTGCGCTTTGGAAGCAAAAAACATAAGGATATTCAATGAAAAGGACTCTCATTGCCGGCATGGTTGCCGGTCTGTTCACCCTGGCGGTCCAGCCTGTGCTGGCTGCACACGTCCCGGCCAGCACCAAACTGCTGCCCGATGCCCAGCAGATCTACGTGACAAATATCGGTACCGAACCCACCACCATAGACCCCCAACTGGTGGAAGAGAGTGCGGGCAGTGCCATCGTCAACGATCTGTTCGAGGGGCTCTACACCCTGGATGGCGACGGTAAACCCCAGCCTGCTGGCGCGCTCGGCTACGAGCTCGACAGCACGGGGACTGTCTACACCTTCCAGCTAAGGCCCGAAGCCAAATGGTCCAACGGCGAGCCCGTCACCGCGGCCGACTATGTCTATGGCTGGCAACGGGCGGCGGATCCCAAGACCGCCTCCAACTACGCCTGGTTTATCGAGCTGACCGGTGTCACCAACTCCAGCGAAGTGATCCAGGGCAAGAAGACGCCGGACGCCCTGGGGATCAAGGCCCTGGATCCCCATACCCTGCAAATTACCCTGAAAAATCCGGTTCCTTTCTTCCTGAAAACCCTCTCCCACTACACCACCTTCCCGGCCCCCAGGGCCACCATCGACAAATATGGCAAGGAGTGGGTCAAACCTAGCAATATCGTCTCCAACGGCGCATTCGTGCTCAAGGAGTGGACCCCCAACGAGCGCCTGACCGCCGAGCGCAATCCCCACTACTGGGACAACCAGCACACCGTCCTTAACAAGGTGATCTATCTGGAGATCGTCTCGGAGACCGCCGCCTACAACCGCTATCGCACCGGTGAGTTGCACTACACCACCTACCCGCTGGAACAGTACAAGCACATCAAGAGCCAGAGCCCGGAGGAGCTGGTCAACGTCCCGATCCTCGCGACCTATTACTATGTGTTCAATACCCAGCGTAAACCGTTTGATAACCCCAAAGTACGCAAGGCGCTGTCCCTTGCCATCGATCGGGAGACCATCACCGACAAGATCCTGGGTCAGGGCCAGCTGCCGGCTTTTAGCCTGACGCCCCCCATCGTCGATGGCTTCGAGCTGAAAAAACCGGCCAGCGAGCTGATGAGCAAGGAAGAGCGGATCAAGCAGGCCAAGACACTGCTGACCGAAGCGGGTTATGGACCGGACAAACCGCTGGAGGTGGATATCCTCTACAACACCAACGAGGGACACAAAAAGATTGCCCTGGCCATCTCCTCCATGTGGAAACACAATCTGGGAGTCACGGCCAAGCTCAACAACATGGAGTGGAAGACCATGGTGTCGGTGCTCAATGAGGGGGATTTCGGGGTCAGCCGCTATTCGTGGAACGGGGATTACAACGATGCCTCGACCTTCCTCGACATCATGACGTCCAGCAGCAGTGCCAATAGCGGCAAGTGGGTCAACAAGGAGTATGACGCCCTGCTGGCCAAGGCGCACGACTCACAGGATGGCGCCGAGCGTAACCGTCTCTATCAGCAGGCAGAAGCCCTGATCGAGGCAGAGGCCCCCTTGGCGCCCGTCTACTTCTACGTCAAATCCCGGCTGCTCAAGCCGTTCGTCAAGGGCTACCCCTACCAGAACCCGCAAGATATCGTCTACAGCAAGGATATCTACCTGGTAGCCCAGTAATCTCTCTTCTGACAAAAACGCCTGCAGCTGTGCAGGCGTTTCTTTTTTAGTCTGTGTTTGCCCTGACGATCAATCTTCCTGACAGGCCGCCATGGCCAGCGGAGCACGTCGCCTCAACACCACGGGTTTGAGCAACAATTGCGCCAGCAAGACCCCGAGCAGGGTGAGACCACCGCCGATCAGGTGATAACTGGTCAGGTGTTCCCCCAGCAGAGTGATGGCAAGCCCCGCGGTCATCACGGGCAACAGGTTCATGAAGATGGCGGTACGGCTGGCCCCCAGCAGGGAGATCCCCTGCATCCAGAGCCAGGGCGAGAGTGCCGAAGTGGGGATACCGGCGTAGAGAATGAGCCACAGGGCCTGACTGTCCGGCCACTGGCCATCCACCAGCAGATAGAAAGGCGTCAGGAGCGCCACGCTGCAGAGCACCTGGCCGTAAAGCATGGACCAGTTGTCGAGTCCCAGATCCCACTTCTTCAGCAGCACGCTGTAAAGGGCATAGGTGCCCGCCGAGAGCAACATATAGAGGGAACCGATATGGATGCCCTGGGTAAACAGCCGGGCAGGATCCCCGTGTCCCAGCAGGATCGCCAGGCCCAGGAGGGAGAGCACTCCCCCCAGCACCGCGCCCCAGGTTGGACGCTCGCGCAGCAGCCAGATGCTGAGCAATACGGTGAGCAAGGGGGTCAATCCCATCATCAGGCCGATCTCGGTGGCCCCCAGGGTCTGCGCTGCGTAGTAGCCGAAGGTCTGGTTGAGCACCATGCCAAGCAGAGCCAACGTCGCCAGTTGCAACCAACCGGCGCGCAGGCGGTCCCGGACACGCCACACCCGACGCGCCAGAAAAGGCGTCAAAATGCAGGCGGCCACCACCCAGCGAGACCAGGCAAGTGCAGCCGGCGAGAGCACGCCAACCGCCAGTTTGCTGACAATGCCATTGCCAGCCCAGATGGCAATGCAGGAGAACGGAAATACAAAGGCAAGGGGCATCACAATATCCAGAAATGGCGGGATGGAGATGATAAGTCGGGTGTGGAGTATAGGGTGCGACAAGGGATAAGCAAGGCCCGAAAACGAACATGCCCGCAGGAGTGCGGGCATGGGATCACAGAAACCTATTCAGAAGCGGGTCACGCCGCATCCATGTGAAGTCTGGAGATGAGCTCGTTGACTTCAGTCACAGTCTGGCGATGGGGAATGTCAGCCTGGCTCGGCATCAACAACAACCCCGACTGGAAATCAAACCGCCCCCGACCATGGATGTAAATCCGACCTTTAAAGAAGGTTTTGACGTGCTTTGCCACCATCAGTGGCAGGTACTTCTTGAACACTCTCATCGTTTGCAACCTCTTGCAGTTGTATCCGTATGACAGCAGCTTCTGCGAAATAATTCCGTTAACTAACTATAAAAATCCGGAAAAATCGCTTCTCTCTTCCCTAAAAATTCATTCGTTAATTATTTGTTAACTTTTAGCGTATTGTATGCGGCCCTTCGAGCCAGAGCAAGTTTCCTTTGCCCTCGCGCCATTCGATACAGGCAATGCCCGAGGTGGCAAACATGGGCGCCCCCGCAGCCGGAGAGAGACTCTGCACCAGATACCCCACCAGCGGCAGGTGGCTGACCAGCAAGATCTGCTCATGCTGTTCGGCCAGCGCGGTCAGGTAGCTGGCGACGAAAGCGGGATCCCCGTAGGGGGTGATATCGCCACTCTCTTCCACCACCTTGGCGTCTGGTAATTCACTGCATATGGTCTGCCAAGTTTGACGAGCACGCAGGTAGTTGCTGTGGATCACCCGATCGAACGGACCGGCCAGCTGAGGCGACAACCAACGAGCCATCTGAAGTGACTCTTCGATCCCCTGCTCGGTCAATGGACGCTGTTCATCTGTTTTCGCATTCATGCCAGCCTGGCCATGACGCATGATATAGATCTTCATTACTACCTCGCCCAACGGGCCTGTTTTAATAGCCGGAGGATCTTACCCCGCCGTGCCGGGGGAAACAATTGCGCGACCTCTCAGAAAAGGGTTTGCCTGACGGGATAGCGAGGTCGATAATCATGTTTAAATTCAAATAAATCCTACAAGAGTCGACCCTAATGAGCCCATATGCCAGTCCCAACGACCACCGGCAATACCACTATCTGGAGCTGGAAAACCGGCTCAGGGTCTTGTTGATTTGCGATCCCGAAACCGACAAATCGGCAGCATCGCTGGCGGTCAACACCGGTCATTTTGACGATCCGGTGGACCGGCAGGGGATGGCTCACTTCCTCGAACACATGCTGTTTCTTGGTACCTGCACCTACCCAAGACCCGGTGAGTACCAGCAGTTCATGAGCCGTCACGGCGGCAGCAACAACGCCTGGACCGGCACCGAATTCACCAACTTCTTCTTCGAGATCGACAACGGTTTCTTTGAAGCGGGGCTGGATCGCTTCTCCCAGTTTTTCATCTGCCCCACCTTCGATCCCGAGTGGGTGGACAAGGAGCGCAACGCGGTCGACTCCGAATACCGGCTCAAGCTGCAAGACGATATCAGGCGCAGCTATCAGGTGCACAAGGAGACAGTCAACCAGGCACACCCCTTCTCCAAATTTTCGGTGGGCAACCTGGATACCCTGGCCGACCTGCCCGGTCGGGATCTGCGATCCGACCTTATCCAGTTCTACGAAAGCCATTACAGTGCAGATCGCATGGCCCTGGTCATGATGTCGCCCGAATCCATCGACACCCAGCTGGCCTGGTGCCGTCGCTATTTCGCTCCCATTTTGAATCGCAATCTGGGAACACCGACTCTGGAGGCTCCCCTCTACCGACTCGACGATCTGGGGATCCGCATCCGCATCAAGCCGGTCAAGGAGACGCGCAAACTGGCGCTCACCTTCCCTTTGCCCAATGTGGACGAGTTCTACGACAAAAAGCCCCTCACCTTCCTGAGCCACCTCATCGGTTATGAGGGGGATGGCAGCCTGCTCTCTCTGCTCAAGGGCAAGGGCTGGGTCAATCAGCTCTCCGCCGGCGGTGGCATCAGTGGCGCCAACTTCAAGGATTTCGGGGTCAACTTCGGCCTGACGCCTCTCGGGCTGGCCCATGTAGACGAGATAGTCGCCGCCCTGTTTGGCTACCTCAAGCTGATCGCACGGGAGGGGCTGGAGGCCTGGCGTTACGACGAGAAGCGCACAGTGCTCGAATCGGCGTTTCGCTTTCAGGAGCGAGGCCGGGCGCTCGATACCGTCTCCGGGCTGGTGTTGAACCTGTTCAGTTATGCCCCGGAGGATCTGCTCTACGGCGATTACATGATGCGCGAGTATGACGAGGGGCTGATCCGCCGTCTGCTGGCCAAACTCACCCCCCACAATCTGCGCATCACCATCACGGCGCCGGAGCAGTCCACCGATCGGCTGGCCCGCTGGTACCAGACCCCTTACAGCGTCGCCACCATTACAGAATCAGAAAAAGTGCACTGGCAGCAGAGCGAGCCGGATCCGGCCCTCGCCCTGCCCAAACCGAACCCCTTTATCACAGAGCGGCTCGATCCCCGCACACCCGAGCTTGCCGCCGACATGCCGGCCTGCCTTATCGATCGGCCGGGTTTTCGCCTCTGGCACCTGCATGAGCACCAGTTCAGTGTGCCCAAGGGCAACATCTATATCTCCATCGACAGCGAGCATGCGGTGAAAAACCCGCGCAACATCGCCATGGCACGTCTGGCAGTAGAGCTGCTCACGGATCACCTCAACGCCCTCACCTATCCGGCGGAGCTGGCGGGGCTCGGCTACCAGATTTATGCCCATCAGGGGGGCTTTACCATCAACCTGAGCGGCTTTGCCGACAAACAGCCCCTGCTGCTCGATATGATCCTCGGCAACCGCACCCTGGGGTACCCGGATCCGCGCCGCTTTGCCGAGATAAAAGAGCAGCTCATCCGCAACTGGGAGAACCAGTCCAAGGCGCGCCCCATCTCCCAGCTATTCAACCAGCTCACCAGCTTGCTGCAGCCCAACAACCCGCCGTTCGAGCAGCTGCTGCGCCATCTGCGCACGGTAGAGCTCACCGAGATGCCGGATTTCGTGGCCCGGCTGTTTGGCGAAGTCCATGTGGAGACCTTGGTACACGGTGACTGGACCGCGGCCGAAGCCTTGGCGCTGGCTGCCCTGCTGGAACGCCACCTGGCGCCCCACAGCCAGCCCGGCAGCGAGACCCGCCGCCCGCTTATCTCCATCCAGGACAGGGGCTCCCTCATTCGCGAGCAGGGGTGCGAACACGAAGACTCGGCGCTGCTGGTTTACTACCAGTCCCGCACCACCCGGGCGCAGGATCTCGCCTGCTTTACCCTGGCCAACCACATCATGTCCTCCACCTTCTTCCACGAGCTGCGCACCCGCCAGCAACTGGGCTATGTGGTGGGCGCCGGCAACCTGCCTCTCAACCGTCATCCCGGCCTCATCTTTTATATCCAGTCGCCGGTGGCGGGGCCGCAGATCCTGCTCGATGCGGTGGAGGAGTTTATCGATCTCTTCCCGCTCGCCATGCTCGAACTCACCGAGCAGCAGTGGCAGGACAGCAAGGCGGGGCTGCAGGCCCAACTCAGCGAGCGAGATGCCAATCTGCGCAGTCGCGGCCAGCGGCTCTGGGTCAGCATCGGCAACAAGGATCTCGGCTTTGATCAGCGGGAGCGGGTCTGTCAGGAGGTGGGAAGGTTAAGCCGCGCCGATCTGGTGCGCTTTATCACCCAGCTGCGCTCTCGTACCTCGGATCGACTGATCCTCTGCAGCTATGGCCAGGGGCACGAACATGACGAGCGCATCACGGGCCAGTTCATCGACGACCCCAAGGCATTTCGCCTCAACGCCGCCACCTTCGAGGCCTGAGCAGGCCTCCTCCCCCACCTGCAGACAAGATCGCGGGCAATAAAAAGCCGACCCATCAGGGTCGGCTGGAAAAACCATAACAATTGCGACCAAAGCCGCCAAAAGTGAACATGAGCGTGAAAATCAGACACTGAGTTGATGGTCGGCAAGCGGGATCAACCTCGGCTCGCCTTGCAATGCCAACAGTGATTGAGAAACAGCCTCATATTAGGCACTCACCCTCATGCTCACGTTGATCTACGTCAAAGGAGGTATCAAAGAGTCCAACTCCGTCTCCCTTGTTGGCGCACATCCCCTCTTTTTTACCCTCAATCGCGACGGATCAACCGGTAAGCCACCTCATCGAAGTAAGAGAGCTGGCCACTGAGCACCCGCGGGTGATCCAGCTCGGCGGCCCGCCCCAGCACCTCCACCCTGAATTCCCGCTCAAAGAGGGAGCGCACTTCCAGCTCCCCCACCGAGAAGGGTGGCTGCACCTGCTGCTCGGGCTGATACTCCAGAGTCACCAGCAGGATCTGGCCCCCTGCCTCCACCAGTCGGCTCATCAGGGCCGCATATTGGCGGCGCATGGCCGTCGGCAGGGCGATCAGCGCCGCCCTGTCATAGACCAGCCGATAGCGGCGACCGAGCTCCGGAGCGGCGAAAAAATCCCCCTGATAGATGCGCAGGGTGTCGTGCTGATGGCACTGATAGGGCCCCACCTCACTCACCGTTTCGGCAAGCCCGTTTTCACTGAAAAACTGGCTGATGGCCAGCTCCGAGAGCTCGAAACCATCGACCGGGTGCCCCTGCCCCTTGAGCCAGAGCATGTCGCGGGACTTGCCGCACAAAGGAACCAGCACGGGCTCATCCGGTTGCTGGGCCGACCACCAGGATTGCAGCCAGCGGTTGAAATCTGCCTGATGAAAGCCAATCCGGTTTTCTTCCCAACGTTGATGCCAAAACGCAGCTTCCATCCTCATTACCCTTGTTACTTAAAGATGCTTCAATATCACAACTTAACCGGCGCGGTGCAAGCCCGGGCACGGTTGCTCGCCCCTTTTTGCCTGATAGCCGGCCGCCAAACCAAAAGAGGCAACAAGGCCCCTTTTTCAACGTTTTCATGATGTTTGGCGGCGCCGGAATGCAAACCCGGGAGAAGATGACAAGCACAGCGCCTGTGGCGATATTCCCGTCGGCGCAGCGCTTATCCTCTCGCCTTTTCCCGTTAGAGCTCAACCTCATCCAGCACGGTACAGATGTGGGCAAAATCCGGCCTGACCTGGGGTTGTTCTGCCAGACAGGCGGCCTTGAGGCGATGCAGGGAGGCAAGCTTCGCCTCATCGGCCTCGCAGCGCGCGAGCAGCTCTTCGAGCAGGCAACCAAAGGCCCGCACCTCGAGCCGCTCCAGCCCGAAGGCCCGCGCCTGCTCGGCACGCTCATAAAAAGAGGCCGCGCCAAAATCGGAGAGCAATACCCGCACCTCCCCACATGGCCCTGCGGCATAGAGCATATTGTGGCCATAGAGGTCCCCGTGCATGATGCCGATGCCGTGCAGATGGCGCGCCACCGAGGCGATCCCCCGCAGCAGTGCCATCATCCCGGGCAAGGTAAAACGCAAGTCGGCGGCATAGATATCGCGAGTACAGGATTCCAGGCTCGGCGGCCCCGCCAGATTGGCAAACGCGGGATCGATAAGCCCCATCACCAGCGCCGGAATGCCGGAGGGGTGATCCGCCACCCGCCCCACCACCTCGACCAGATTGGGATGATTGCCCGCCGCCAGGGATGCCGTCATCTCACAGCGCGGCAAACCATCGCTGGTCACGGCCCCCTTGAAGAGCTTGACCGCCACCGCCTGACACTCGCCCCCGTTCCAGCTCGCACCATGGATGACGCCGGAGGCCCCCTGCCCTAACGGCTCACCCAGCGCCAGCTCATGCCAGCGGATATCTGCCACCTGCGCACTCGCCGCCATGCGCGACTCCAGCGCATCGCTAAAGGGGTTGCCGGAATAGGCGAGCCAGGTGAGGCGCGGCAGCGACAGCAGCCATTCGGGAAGCGCCTCGAGCCGGTTGGCTGCGATACGCAGCAGCTCCAGACGGCGGCAGTTGGCAAGGGTCTCGGGGAGCGCAGTAAGGCGATTGCCCGCCAGCATCAGCTTTCGCAGGCCGTCGCACTGGCCCAGCTCATCGGGCAGGCTTTCAATTGCGTTGTCGGTCAGGATCAGCCAGCGCAAACTCGCCGGCAGCGATTTGGCCGACACGCGAGCAATCCGGTTGGCCTTGAAGCCCACCATGGTGAGCGCCGGGCAGCGCCCAAGCACCTCGGGCAACTCGGTAAAGCGGTTCTCTGAGCAGAAAATGATGCGCAGCTTGCTGAACCCGGCCAGCTCGTCCGGAAGTGTACTTAGCTGGTTGCCGGTGAGATCCAGCACCTCCAGCGTCTCTTTCAGGCTCAGGATCTCGGGTGGGAAAACCGCGAGGTTTTCAGAGATTTTCAGATGGCGAGCGCCGCTTAAGGCTCCTGAGCGCAGCTGTTCCAGAGTATGCATAACCGTTTCTCAATCCTGGTGATCTGTCTGACGGCTCAAACCGGCCATCAGATCGCGCCGGACCTTCGTCCAGCGGTTTTAAAGGGGGGCATTATAAAGAATTCGGGGCGCAGATCGCCCTTTTTGTTGCTTTGGCGAGGCATGGCGCTCAGCGTCCCCCCAGCGGATTGACGAAGCCACGTAGGGTGCAATAAGCGCAGCGCATTGCACCATTTTCAAAGAGGATTTTGGCATTGTAAGATGCTCGAAATTAGTGGTGCAATTCACGCTGTTCATTGCACCCTACGGACTTTCATAACCTCTCTTTAGAGGTATTATTAGTCATGCTTCACTGCATCTGCTATTTTCTCAGCAATTTCCCTCACCGTAAGCGTTGCTGAATTTAGAGCTACTTTATCAACTAGAGAAGGACTTAAACGCATAATCTCATTTTTAGTAATATTGTGCCAAATAGGTAAGATGACCTTACTCCCTTCCATTTCCTTCACCACAAGTCCATTCAACTCGTATTGAGTCCAGTTCTTTTCAAAAAAGGCTTTCGAAAGAATAATCAAACCATATTTAGACTCTGCCAAACCTTTATCAATTGAACGACGTAAACTGTCACCTATTCGCAATGTATATTCGTCATACCATACTGACACGCCAAGTTCTATCAACTCATCTGCGAGTGGTTTTACAAAGTCAGCCTTATCTTCTGATGCGTGTGAAATGAATAACTCAGTCCCAGTCTGTTGCTCCTTTTTTTGAGATGGGAAATTGATACTCACATTATTTAACTGTGACAAAATATTCTCCTGCTTCTTCATTTCTTCATTGATTGCACGATTTAAAGCTAATCGCTCCTTTTTCTTAGCTTGGCCACCTAACTTACTATGCTGACGCTCATTGACTTTACGAATTCGCTGATCTTTTATAGCTTTTACCTGTCGTCGGGCCTTTATAACCTGTTTTTCCTTACTTCTAAGTTTCTGCCTGAGCTTGTTAATATTATCAACAGATGGATCTGCATTCTTTAACTCATTGACTATCCAGTTAAATTCAATTTCCTTACTTAACAGATCTTTCTGAAACATATCTAACTCAGCATCTAAAGTGCCTGTTCCTTTAAATTTTGGATGTTTCATAAACTCCCTAATAACAAACTTTTATGTCATGTGCGTTTGAGGTGATAGGTATTTCACGAGATAAATACTAATCATGCTATAAATTCTGAAGCACATGTTATTATGTTCCATCTCGAACAACCTTTTCGGCTCCAGCAATCTTCACCTCGTAGCCTCTCTGTGAAAGGTTTTCGAATACAAGGGTTAAATTAACCTTACTGAAAAAAGGAAGGTTCTCTTTGACACTTAAATTAGTATCACCCAAGATCAAAAATACAACCTCATAGTCTGAACTTTTCAATCCATCGATAGGAATGAGTTCATGTGCAGAATGGGAAATACGACGTAACACTTTCCGTGCTTCTTTCCTAAATGCCCTATCACCGAGCATAACCTCTGCCGATACGCTACCTTGTGCGAATAAGTGGCTTAGGCCAGCTGAACCACCTTTTCGGTGCTTAACATGAATTAGTTTTTTGTCTTTTGTCAAAAGGTCACATAGTTCGATAGGGGACGTAGTCTTCGAACATTTAACAAGTTTCTTATCCAATAAATAGCAATCTAAGCTAACAGCTACGCGCTCGTTGTAATCACCCTCCGCCTCGATTTTTTTCTTCTCCCCTTCATCCCAAACTTCAATACAGGGGAATGGGATATCACTGAGTTCTATCAAAGCTAACGTGGCATCGATACCATTCATGAAAGATTTATCGATCTCATACCAATTACCACCGAAAATTACTTTTTTTGAATTTATACCATCTAACTCGAAGTACAGGCACTCGTAGAGTGAGTGAGCAAATTCGTTGTCATGTATATCAGTGATGTAAAGTCGGTCTCGACGAATGGATTCAACAGATATGGAGTCAGGAACAATATTATCAAGATACTTACCAGTGTCAATTGTTGGCGAAAGATCGCGTTTAGACCGAGTGAAACTGAAACCAAGCACGGAATCCCACTCAATGATCTCCGGTAATGTAACAACAATAGACTCATCTCGCCCCTTCACAGCTGCAAGTAATAAATCGTCTAAAGCTGAAATCGACGCTGTGTCTTTTACACGCCTAATGTTATCCACCCAACTGAACGATTTTTTATAAAGGTCTAGATTATAGTAACCAAGAAGGTCTGCAGCGATTTCAGGTATATCTTCCACCAGCATTTCTATACCAAAAGAATAAATCGCATCACCACCAGAAATGTTCTTGTACCCGATACCAACTCTAGGTGAACCTGTGACAGCACGGAGTACATCCCGAAATATATCAATTCCAAAAACGCTGGCGTCAGAATCTCGGGTAGCTTGGGATTTCTTTTGGATAGGTTGATCTTCAAGTGTATGAAGCTCAACACTGCGTAAGCTCTGATGATTAAGTGTATTTAATGCCGTTTTTAGACCAAAATCCTGTTAAAAACACCCAGTATTAAGAAGAAACCGACCATACCCAAAGGTGAATGCAAGCACCTTACTATTTACGCGAATAAGAAGAACTGCAGAGCTAGATTTATTCGACAACTGGTCTATTGCCCTACCGACAATTGCATCTGCCAGCGGTGCCCAGTATGGGCGTTTCTCTTGCGTAATTTTTATATATAAAATACCTTCAAAACCGTGTTGATCCGAAACTTCTAACGGAATGACTCGAGCATCTGTACTCAGGAACTCTCTGAAATCAGTATCACCATATTCGGCTTTCGCCAGCAGGGTGTTTAGGTACCTATATGGTTTAGGGTCTGGCATATTTCCCTCTATGACAAATAAAATTTTGTTCGGTAGCTCCCACCTAGTGATACTTCCCATCAATACCAAACTCTGCCCCAGGAGAGTGATATTTCCCATCTACTCCGAGAAAATACCCAGGAGGATGATACTTGCCGTCAACGCCCAACACGCTCCCTGACGGATGGTACTGGCCATCAACGCCAAGAAAGTGTCCCTGCGGATGATATTGTCCGTCCATACCAAGCACTGAGCCTTGTGGATGGTACTTTCCATCTACACCAAGCACCGATCCCTTCTTGTGGTACTTACCATCAACACCAAGAATTTTTTGCTTTCGTGACATATCTAATCTCCATTCACTATGAACTCGGCTGTGTCACCTAGCGTAATTAGATGGAATGGCTCCCCCCTTATCATTGCCCCTAGATAACAACTTCATCTCTTCTACTTTTTGCCGCTACTATATGCTTTTCTGCTCTGATACATATGTGATTCAAAGAGAGGGATTGCCAATCGGCAATCTCAACGAGATTAACGAGCGAGACAGATAAGAAAAAGAGAATGATGTTAGTCTCCTGAGCAAGATCAACAAATAAATACCAATGCTGGTCACATATCAACGGTGCCGAATCGTAGATAAAGAAAAGACGCCCTCAGGCGTCTTTCTTATTGCAGGTTGTTGGAGCCAATCGGTTAGGAGATTTCCCTTCCCCCGCCTACCCCCACAACCTGATCAGATCGGGGTAATGGAGGTGATATGGGCATCCCCGTCCAGTGATTTGAAGATCTGCACCACGGCTTCGCCGTGGATCGGTTTGGCAAGTGGCACTGTGCTCTTGCACTTGAAGCGGTAGTTGGTGCCAGCCACCACCTGGGTGGAGACTTCAAAGGGTACGTACTGCACCCCGACAAATCCTTTCAGCGCCTGGTCAAATACCGCCTGATCCTCGGCGGTCAGCTTGTGATATGCGGTCCATCCACCCACCAACACTGCTTGTTCTGACATATCAAACTCTCCGTGCTCTATGGTCCCGACTCGTTTGGCTGTTCGGGCTGCGCCCCGTTGATTCAAGTGGTTTCCGGTCTCCACCGGGGGCAGCAGCCGGTTGGCACGCTGATTCCCCTTTGCCGAATCGCGGCCCTGTTGAGACCCGCATTGTCTGATAAGGCTTGCTAGCGCTTTATCACTAAGAGGCCGGTCGCAATGGGCATGAAAGAGCCTAGTGCCGATGCCAGAAATCGCCTCCTGTTAGATGTGACAGGAGCGAGCCCGGCCAAAGCTGCTAGCGGCAGAAAATTGCAGCGCAAACGATTAAAAAAAGAAAAGACGCCGCAAGGGCGTCTTTTCTTCATTTTTATACTCGAAGGGCAGAAGGGCGCGCGCCGCTTATTCCCATTCGATGGTTGCGGGCGGCTTGCCGGAAACGTCGTACACCACGCGGGAGATACCGTTGATCTCGTTGATGATGCGATTCGACACGTGGCCGAGGAAGTCGTACGGCAGGTGGGCCCAGTGGGCGGTCATAAAGTCGATGGTTTCGACGGCGCGCAGCGCAATGACCCAGTCATATTTGCGACCATCGCCCATCACGCCAACGGAGCGCACCGGCAGGAAGACGGCGAATGCCTGGCTGACCTGGTTGTAGAGATCGGCCTTTCGCAGCTCTTCGATAAAGATGGCATCGGCCTTGCGCAGCAGATCGCAGTACTCTTTCTTCACTTCGCCAAGCACGCGCACACCCAGACCCGGGCCCGGGAACGGGTGACGGTAGAGCATGTCGTAAGGCAGACCCAGCTCGAGGCCAACGCGGCGCACTTCGTCTTTGAACAGTTCGCGCAGCGGCTCGACCAGACCCATCTTCATCTCTTCCGGCAGGCCGCCGACGTTGTGGTGGGACTTGATAACGTGGGCCTTGCCGGTCTTGCTGGCGGCAGATTCGATCACATCCGGATAGATGGTGCCTTGCGCCAGCCACTTGGCGTTTTTCAGCTTCTTGGCTTCATCGTCAAACACCTCGACGAAGACACGGCCGATGATCTTGCGCTTGGCTTCCGGCTCGTCTTCACCGGCCAGGGCGGAGAGGAAGCGCTCTTCGGCATCCACCTTGATGATGTTCAGACCAAAGTGATCGCCAAACATCTCCATCACCTGCTCGCCTTCGTTCAGGCGCAACAGGCCGTTGTCAACGAAGACGCAGGTGAGGCGATCGCCGATGGCGCGGTGGACCAGCATGGCCACCACGGAGGAGTCGACACCGCCGGAGAGACCCAGGATCACCTCGTCGTCACCTACCTGCTCGCGGATGCGGGCAACGGCGTCGTCGATGATGGTGGCCGGGGTCCACAGGCACTCGCAGCCGCAGATGTCTTTGACGAAGTGCTCCAGCATGCGGGCACCCTGACGGGTGTGGGTCACTTCCGGGTGGAACTGGACGCCGTAGAAACGCTTGGCCTCGTTGGCCATGGCGGCGTGGGGGCAGGTCGCGGTCTGGGCGATGGTGACGAAATCCGCCGGGATCTCGCTGACCTTGTCGCCGTGGCTCATCCAGACATCCAGCAGGGCGTTACCGTTGTCGGCAATGGCATCTTCGATATTGCGCAGCAGGGCGCTGGTCTTGCCGGCGTTGCCCAGCACTTCCACCTTGGCATAACCGAATTCACGCAGGTTGGAGGATTGCACCTTGCCACCCAGCTGCTCGGCCATAGTCTGCATGCCGTAGCAGATACCGAATACCGGCACGCCGGCATTGAACACGTACTCGGGGGCGCGCGGGCTGCCCGCTTCGGTCACGGACTCGGGACCGCCGGAGAGGATGATGCCGTTCGGATTGAATTCGCGGATCTGCTCTTCGGTCACATCCCAGGCCCACAGTTCGCAGTAGACACCGATCTCGCGCACGCGGCGGGCGATCAGCTGGGTGTACTGGGAACCGAAATCCAGGATAAGGATACGGTGAGCGTGAATATTTTTAGTCATTTTATTCCTGCATCATGCTGGTGTGGGGATAAAAAACGGTGACAAAACGGGGCCGCAGCCCCGTCTTTTATCAGCCCATCCGGTAGTTGGGGGCTTCTTTGGTAATGGTCACGTCGTGGACGTGGGACTCTTTCATCCCGGCGCCGGAGATGCGCACGAATTCGGCCTTGGTGCGCATATCGTCGATGGTGGCGCTGCCGGTCAGGCCCATGGAGGAGCGCAGACCGCCCATCTGCTGGTGAATGATCTCTTTGAGGCGGCCCTTGTAAGGTACGCGCCCTTCGATCCCTTCCGGCACAAGCTTGTCGGCGGCGTTGTCGGTCTGGAAGTAGCGATCGCTGGAGCCCTTGGACATGGCGCCCAAAGAGCCCATGCCGCGGTAGGATTTGAAGGAGCGGCCCTGATAGAGCTCGATCTCGCCCGGCGCCTCTTCGGTACCGGCGAACATGGAGCCCACCATGACACAGCTGGCGCCAGCGGCGATGGCCTTGGCGATATCGCCGGAGAAACGGATACCGCCATCGGCAATCACCGGAACGCCAGTGCCTTCCAGTGCGTCAACGGCGTCGGAGATGGCGGTGATCTGGGGCACGCCCACACCGGTCACGATACGGGTAGTACAGATGGAGCCCGGGCCGATACCGACCTTGACGGCGTTGACGCCGGCGGCGACCAGCGCCTTGGCGCCAGCGGCGGTCGCTACGTTGCCACCGATGATTTGCAGATCAGGATAGGCTTCACGGGTCGCCTTGATGCGCTCAAGCACGCCCTGGGAGTGACCGTGGGAGGAGTCGATCAGCAGCACGTCGACACCGGCTTCCACCAGGGCGGCGACGCGCTCTTCGTTACCGGCACCGGCACCGACGGCGGCACCGACCCGCAGGCGACCCTTGTCGTCTTTACAGGCATTGGGCTTGCGCTCGGCTTTCTGGAAGTCTTTGACGGTGATCATGCCCTTGAGTTTGAAATCGGCGTTGACCACCAGCACCTTCTCGATACGGTGCTTTTGCATCAGGGCAACCACCTCTTCGCGAGGGGCTCCTTCACGCACGGTCACCAGGCGCTCTTTCTGGGTCATGATCTGTTCGACGGTCAGGGAGAGATCGGTGACAAAACGCACGTCACGACCTGTGATGATACCCACCAGCTGGTTGCCGTCAGTCACCACGGGGTAACCGGCGAAACCGTTCTTGTGGCTCAGCTCCTTGATCTGGGCGATGGTCATGTCGGGGCGCACGGTCACGGGGTCGGAGACCACACCGCTCTCGTACTTCTTGACCTTGCGCACTTCGGCAGCCTGCTGCTCGATGGACATGTTCTTGTGGATAAAGCCGATACCGCCTTCCTGGGCCAGTGCGATAGCCAGACGGGCTTCGGTCACTGTGTCCATGGCAGCGGAGATCATGGGAATGTTCAAGCTGATGGCAGAGGTCAGCTTGGTACGCAGATCGGCAGTATTGGGAAGAACTTCGGAGTGGGCGGGAACCAACAATACATCGTCGAAGGTTAACGCTTCTTTGGCAATCCTGAGCATGGCAATATCTCACCGTTAGGGAAGTGGGGGTGTAAAATATTGCCGACGAAGTTTACTCACGGATTGGTCACTGGTAAAGAAGTTTTTTGAATTTTTTATGGCGTAGCCCTCTTTTGGTGCGCCAAGAGGCCAAAAAACCAAGATTATCACTCTGGAAATGACCATCCCGGGACAAAAGAGCGATCAGTTTGCTGTTTTATGCAAATTGCCATTGTTGCCCCTCCCCCTCTTCCCAACCCCAATGACACAACATCACTTCATTCAACGAGATGGCGCTCGTCAGGCAGTAAATAGGCGACGGCGCTATATGACAATAAACATAATAGCGATGAGTTTGATGGCCTTTAAGCCTCATTGGACCAACATAAACATGCGGTAAAAAGTCTTACGTTACGGCGCTTCCACTCTCTCTTCGCCCGGCATCACATTCACAGGAAAAATTCGCTGCCGGGCGATGATCCAACGTGATACAACTAGGTCTGTGATGACTGCTGTGCCATCTCGTTTTGGCTCGATTACCAGGAAGGTTATGTATGTCGCGATTCACGTCTGTCTGGATATGCCTTGGACTCTTGCTCACCCCGGTCCTGCTCGTATTGCTACTCAATCCCCTGTTGACCTCCTTCGTCTCCTATCATCTGCTGAAGACCAAGAGCCAGGAGCTATTGGAATACCAGCTGGAGCGCAACAAGAACCTGGAGCAGAACATTCTGGCCCAGCTTTCCCACTTCAAGTTTGACTGTGGACCGGAAGATGTCGCCCTGCTGCGCAATCCTGATTATTACAGTCGCCATATCCGCCTCGCCGGCCTGCATCCGAGCCAGGGAGGTGGCTGTTCGACCCTGGGGTTTGATTTGCCCGTGCTGACCGACGTCCAGGAGAGTGATCAGGCTGCAACGCTTCATTTTGCAACGACCCAACATTCTGCCAACAGTGAACCCGAGGTGCTGATCTATTCCAGGCAGGCCGGCAATCTGGCTTATTGGGTTCTGAACAACAGCTGGGCCAATGAATTATTGGCAATCCCCTGCGAGGATTGCTTCTATGTGGAATTTCGCCGCGATAATGACGCAATAATGGAGCAGCTGTTATTGCCTCGCGGTAATAAAGCCATCACCCAGCAGCCCAATCCGCTCTCGCTGACCGATTACGACGAATACAACAAAGTCAAACAGACTATCTGGGGGGGCAACGAACTTCGTTATTATGCCAGCCAGCAGGTTTACTATTATGGCCTGATATTTTCGTTGCTCTTTGGCCTTCTGCTGGTAGGTGGCTACTGGACCCTGAGAAATTATCGAAACTCTCTCGACGGATTGCTGAAAATGGGGCTGACCAGAGGAGAATTTATTCCTTTCTATCAACCCATCGTCGATAGCCGGAATAATGAAGTCGTGGGTTATGAGGCATTATTGCGCTGGCGCCGGGGCGATACCTTTATTTCCCCCGGGATGTTTATCGAATATTCGGAAAACCAGGGGCTGATCCTGCCGATGACGACCCAGATGGTGCGCCAGATCGTGGAGGATCTCAAAAAACTGCCCGACTCCCACTGGGTCAGCGTCAATCTGGTTGCCGCTCATGTCGAGCAGCAGACCCATCTGCAGGACATGCTCAAACAATTGCGCTGGCCCGATCCAGACCGCCTGACCTTCGAGCTCACCGAACGCCTGCCCATTTCGGACGTCAAGCATGCGGCTCGTGAAATGGCCAATCTGGGGCTGCGGGGGTATCACTTCAAGATCGATGATTTCGGCACCGGTTATGGCGGCTTTGCCTATTTGCAGCAACTGGGTATCCGCAGCATCAAGATAGACAAGATGTTTATCGATACCATCGGCACCTCGGACCTCAAGCGCAATGTGCTCGACGCCATCATCGCCTTTGGCCATCAATCCAAAATGGAGATGATCGCCGAGGGGGTCGAGAATCAGGCGCAACTGGACTATCTCACCGAGCATGGAGTCTATCTGATCCAGGGTTATGTGTTTGCCAAGCCCATGTCGCTGGACGAAGTGCTGAAATGGCGCGTACCCGACCATCAGGGTGAAACTGCAGAGGCGATATAAGAGCCACCAGACCCGGCGGCGTGGCCAGCCTCTGCTGACACGCCGCTTCAACTCTTCTGCCCCCTCCCCCACTGAGGTAAACCCTGTTCCCACCTTTCGCAGCGCCGTGTTTACCAATATGGTTCACGATGCCCCTTGCTCAACAAGTGGCAAACAGGCGACCAATCCCCCTTGATTTGCACGGCACCAGGCCCCTCTTGCTCCTCCCGGCGGCCGTTTCAGGTTAAGATAGCCACCATTGTTTTCCCTCTGGCCCGGCCTGAGACAATCACAGGATCCCCCTTGAACCGATTTAGCCCATCCAGTGCGGCCAATGGCCGCGAGCAGCAGGTCTTTACCGTTACCCGCCTCAACAGCGCCGTGCGCATGATCCTGGAGCAGGATCTGGGGCTGGTGTGGCTGACCGGGGAGCTCTCCAACCTGGCGATGCCAAGCTCGGGCCACTGGTATTTTTCATTGAAGGATCTCAGTGCCCAGGTGCGCTGCGCCATGTTCAAGGGCAACAACCGCCGGGTGGCGTTTCGCCCGCAAGACGGCATGCAGGTGCTGGTGCAGGCACGGGTCTCCCTCTATGAGCCGCGCGGCGACTACCAGCTTATCATCGAATCGATGCAACCCGCCGGAGATGGCGTGCTGGCTCTGCGCTTTGAAGAGCTCAAGCGCCGCCTTGGCGCCGAGGGGCTGTTTGACGAGGGCCGCAAACGGTCACTCCCCCGCGAGCCGCGCGCCGTGGGGCTGGTTACCTCTGCCACCGGCGCCGCCCTGCACGACATGCTGACGGTCTTGAAGCGCCGCGCGCCGGATCTGCCGGTCTTTATCTACCCGACACAGGTTCAGGGGAGCGCCGCTACCAGCCAGATCGTCTCTGCGATTGCCCAGGCCAATCGCCGCGCCGAGGTGGATGTGCTGATCGTCGGTCGCGGCGGCGGATCCCTTGAAGATCTCTGGTGCTTCAACGAAGAAGCCGTCGCCCGGGCGATCGCCCGCTCAACCATTCCCGTTATCAGCGCAGTGGGTCACGAGGTGGATGTGACCATCAGCGACTTTGCCGCCGACCTGCGTGCCCCCACTCCGTCGGCCGCCGCCGAACTGGTGGCGCCCGATCACAGTGCCCGCGCCCAGCGCCTCGTTCATCTCAGGCAGCGGCTGCTGCAGGCCATGAACCGCCATCAGACTGCGGCCCGTCACGGTTTTGTGTTGCTGCAAAAGCGGCTCGACCATCAGGATCCCAAGCGGCGGCTGGAGCAGCAATCCCAGCACCTCGACGAGCTCTCCGCCCGTTTGCAGCAACAGCTGCGCCAGCGGCTGCATCAGGGGGAACGGCGGCTTGCCAGCCTCGAGCTGCGCCTGCAGGCCAAGAGCCCGGAGCGGCTGCTGGCCGCCGGCAAGCGCCGCCACCAGTTGGCCGAGGAACGCCTCCATGCGCTGATCGCCAAGCGCCAGGATCTTGCGAGCCATCGCCTCGCCATGCTCACTGCCCGTCTCGACGGGGTGAGCCCGCTCGCCACCCTGGGGCGCGGCTACTCCATCACCCGCACCCCACGCGGCGAGGTGATTAGCAACGCCGCCCAGGTGAGCGCAGGGGATAGCCTGGTCACCACCCTGGCACAAGGCCGCTTGCAGGTGTTGGTTGAAAAGATAGAGGGGTAATCCTCGCCACTGACGAGATTTACGCGCGAAGCTTGCACCGTCAGCTATCAGATAAAAAAATCCCCGCCGGTTGGCGGGGATTTTTATTTTGGTGAGCGTGGCGTTTGCCTTAGCCGGCCTTGCGCAGGATCTGCTCAAGGTAGTGGGCAAAATTGTGACCGTGATGCTCCAGCAGTTTCGGGAACATGGAGATGGAGGTCATGCCCGGGAAGGTGTTGATCTCGTTGAGCAGGATCTCCCCCTCTTCGGTCAGGAAGAAGTCGACGCGAGAGAGGTGGGTCAGGTTGAGCTGACGGAATGCCTTGAGGGCGTACTCGTGGATGGCGTCAGCCTGCGCCTGGGTCAACCCTTCGGCACGCAGGGCCGTCTCGGTGTGGCTCGCGTTGCTGTACTTCTCTTCATAGGTGTAGAACTTGTCCTGCGGCACGCAGATCTCGCCAGGATAGGTGGCCACCAGCTCGTCACCGTACTGGTACACCGCCACTTCCAACTCCCGCGGCTTGACCGCTTTTTCAATCAATACCTGCTCGGAGTAACCGAAGGCGTCCTTGATGCCCTGCACCAGGTCGGCTTCGTTGCTGGCGGAGTAGCACCCCACGGAAGAGCCTTGGGAAGCGGCCTTGATAAAGACCTTGCCCCACTTGGCCAGGGCTGCCTTGGCCTCGGCCAGGCTCGCCTCGTTCTGTTCGGTCAGGAACAGATAGGGGGTATTGGGGATACCGAGAGCGGAGAGCCACAGCTTGGTGCTGATCTTGTTGAAGCAGATCTTGCTCGCCTCGGCATCGCAACCCAGATAAGGGAGGCCAGCCAGCTCCAGGAAGGATTGCAGATCACCGGTCTCGCCAGGATAGCCGTGAATGCAGGGCACTACGTAATCCACCGGACGGGCCACGCTGTCAAACGAGAGCAGCTTGTCCAGCCCCAGCTTGCACTCGCGACCGTCGGCGCTGAGCCAGCGGTCGGCAAACATCTCGACCCGGGTCACTTCGACACCGGGCAACAGGCCGAGTTGTTTTTCGAGGAAATTGGCGCTGCGCAGAGAGACTTCGTGCTCTGAGCCACCGCCGCCGCACAGCAGCAAGACATGCATGTTCTTCATTAGATGTGATCCCTTGGGAAAAGCGGCTTCGCCATCACCATTTAAAATCCAGTCGCATTAAAAACCGGACGAAGCCAGATACGAACATAAGTGCGCGCCAGTGTAACAAGGGAGACAAAGCCTTGTCAGCTGATGGGGCCGTCACGGCCCCCTTTCTGGCCGCAAAAAAGCGACCATATGTCAAAAATGGGGAAAAAGAGCTCAACGCGGCGGGTCGACCCGGCCCACGCCGTTGCCATTGACCCGAAACCAGCCAGCGATACTGAAGCGCTCGCGATTGGCGGGCAGCACCTCGTGGGGGAACTCTTCGGATAAAAACAGCACCAGCCGCCCCCCCTTGGGCGAGACATCCATCAGCAACTGCTCGTCGTTGTCATACATTCGCAGTACCCCGCCCGCCTCTGGCTGCCAGTCGTTGTTGAGATAGAAGACGGAGGTGAGCCGCCGGTTGGAGCGACCGGCAAAGGCGTCGCGATGGGTGGTATAGAAGTCGCCGCTGCGATAGCGGGCAAAGTGGGCCTCGTAATCGAACAGCCCCAGCATCAGCATGCGATTGGCAGCCAGACGCAAGGACTCCATCCGGGCGAGGTAATCGGCCACGGGCGCGCCAAGGGAAGACTCCAGCCAGTGGATCTGATCCCGGCGAATGTCCCGGTTGCCCTGATGCTGCGCCTCGCGCCCTATACCCGCCGGTTGCCACTCGTCTGGCAGACAGGCCCTGAGGGCATCCACCTCGGCGGCGGTTAAAAAATCATCCACTATCACCCACCCCCGGGTGTAAATGGCATCCATGACGGCTTGATAGTCCAAGATTGACTCGCAACAAGTGGAAAAGAGAGCGCTTTTTAGCGACTTCCCGGCTGGCGCACAAACCGGTTTGCTTATCTTGAGAAGTCCCATCATCAATACGTGATCTGCCGGATTTCGCGCGCCTTTTTCGCGCCGGTTGTGATCCCGCCCCGCCTTGACCCAAAGCCAGTGCCAAAAATGTGATAACGGCCGCATGCCTCGGCGCCGCCCGGTGCAGCCACTTGCCCCAGACAGAGTCGCCCGATACCGTAATCCCCATTCCGGTTTGCAATCCACACAAGGAAGATGCCATGCCCCTGCCCGACCTTACTCTGCAACGCCTCGACGGCAGCCCCTACCCGCTGTCACAGCTGGCGGGCAAGGTGATCCTGGTGGTCAATGTCGCCAGTCGCTGCGGCTTTACCCCCCAGTACACCGGGCTCGAGGCCCTCTATCTGGATCTGGGCCCGGCCGGGTTGGAGATCCTGGGCTTTCCCTGCAACCAGTTTGGCCAGCAGGAGCCGGGAGATGCCGAGGAGATCGCCCGCTTCTGTTCTCTCGACTATCCGGTCACCTTCCCCATCATGGCCAAGTGCGAGGTCAACGGCGAGCAGGCCCACCCCTTCTACCAGTGGTTGAAGAAAGAAAAGCCGGGCTTGCTCGGGCTGGAAAACATCAAGTGGAACTTCACCAAGTTCCTGATCGACCGGGATGGAAACGTGGTGGAGCGATTCGCCCCCACCACCAAGCCGGAGAGCCTGACCGAGCAAATCCGCGCTCTGCTCTGACGCCTACCTGCCTGCTTGGCATGACGGCCGGTGCGACAGCTACTGCGCAGCGGCCGCACTTCTGCTATATTGCGCCCCCGTTATCGTTTCTATCTTGTGGCGGGTGCCAAGGCACCGGCCATCCGTTGAGCCAGGTGCTCACCAGAGGAGTTTCTCTCGAACATGTCATTCAATGAACTGGGTCTGTCTCCGCACATCCTGCGGGCCGTCAAGGAGCTGGGTTACGAACAGCCAACCCCCATCCAGCAGCAAGCCATTCCGGCCATTCTGGCCGGTCAGGATGTTCTCGGCGGCGCCCAGACAGGCACAGGCAAAACGGCCGGCTTCACCCTGCCCATGCTCCAGCGCCTGCTGGCCAATCATGGTCGTGGCCGCCGTCAGGTACGCGCCCTGGTGCTGACCCCGACTCGCGAGCTCGCCGCCCAGGTGGGCGAGAGCATCATCAAATATGCCCATCACCTGCCGTTTCGTACCCTGATCGCCTACGGCGGTGTCAGCATCAAGCCCAATCTGGACGCCATCAAGCTTGGCATCGATATTCTGGTGGCTACCCCGGGCCGCTTGCTGGATCTGCTGACCCAGGGCGCTCTGACTCTGAACGAGCTGGAGGTGCTGGTGCTGGATGAAGCGGATCGCATGCTCGACATGGGCTTTATCCACGACATCCGCCGCATCATGAAGGCACTGCCCGCCGAGCGGCAGACCCTGCTCTTCTCCGCCACCTTCTCGGATGACATCAAGGCGCTGGCAGACGATCTGTTGAACGACCCGACCCTGATCGAGGTCGACCCCAGCAACACCGCCGCCGAGCAGGTGACCCAGCGCATTATCCAGGTCGACCGGGAACGGCGCCGCGAGCTGCTCTCCCACATGATCGGTCGTGGCAACTGGCAGCGGGTGCTGGTGTTCGTGCGCACCAAGCAGATCGCCGATCGCCTGGCCCACCAGATGCAAAAAGATGGCCTGGATACGGTCGCCATCCACGGCGACAAGAGCCAGGGGGCCCGTAACCGGGCACTGGCCGATTTTCGTGAAGGCAAGGTGCGGGTGCTGGTCGCCACCGACATCGCCGCCCGTGGCCTCGACATCGATCAACTGCCCCATGTGATCAACTTTGAACTGCCCCAGATGGCGGAGGACTACATCCACCGCATCGGTCGCACCGGCCGTGCCGGTCGCGGCGGCGAGGCCATCTCTCTGGTGAGCCAGGACGAGCTGGGCCAGCTCAAGGCCATCGAATCCCTGATTGGCCAGTCCCTGCCGGTAGAAATCCTCGACGGGTATGAGCCCAGTGGCAAACCAAGCCGCCAGACCCTGCCCGGCAGCAAGCCGGTACAAAACCCGCCGCGTGCCCGTGGCGGCGCCAATGCCAAGGGTGGCAAGGGCAAACCCGCCGCAGGCAAAGCCAAGGGCGATGGCAACAAGAAGCCGGCTCAGTCTCCTCAAAACAAGTCTCGCAAGCGGGAAGTTGTGGGCGAGGACGTCGGGTTCGCCCCCATGCGCCGCCTGCCCAAAGCCCAGCGGGACAGCTATCAGGAGAGCGACGACGAATAATTCGTTCCGCGTTGCCATGCTGCTGAGTCAATCAAAGGGAGCCATTGCGGCTCCCTTTGTGCTTTCTGGCGATCGGGCAAAGGCCCCTACACCAGGGAATGGCGTACGCTACCGGGATGCTTGCCAGGATGACGTGCAAGCTGGCCGCCATCGAGCGGGCGATGCTGCAAAAACTCGAACAGCCCCGCCTGCAAATTGACGTTCCAGAAGCGCCCGGCCAGAGTCAGCGCCAACCGCTCGTCCGTCAGGCTGGCCAGCCCGTTTCGCTGCCACCCCTCAAACAGCGGCTGCAGATGTGCACGCAGCGGCGCAGGCAGGCTCGCCAGGGCCAGCCAACCGCGGTCGAGGGCGCCTCGCAGCAATCCGTCTATCCGGGCGTCGGGGTTGCGGCTCATCACCATGCCGGGGACCCGCACTCCCTTGGCCAGTGCGTCGTGCCAACCGTCAAGATCGCGGCCATTCATCACCCCGTGACCATGAATGCTGCCCCCCGCACCCGCGCCAAAGGGGAGGATCTCGGCCCCGCGCTTGGCCATCTGGTTGTAGCGGCTCTGCTCTGCGTTACTGCGTCGCCAGTGGCTGCAGGAGAGGCGCTCCCCCCCCTGTTGCTCCAGTTGGCTGGCACCATAGGCGTACATGGCGGCCCGCTGCTGGCCATCGGCCGACCAGCCCAGCTTGCCCTTCGCCTCGGCTCGCTCGAGATTGGTGCCCGTCATGGCGATGAGCTGATAGAGATCCACCCCGTGCACTCCACTCGCCATCACATCCGTGATGTCCTGACGCCACACTGCATCATCCTGCCCGGGCAGGCCGAAGATAAGGTCGGCCACGATCACGGCGTCGTTGTGACGAGTCAGCTCCCCCAGCCGGGTCAGCAGGGTCTCCCTGTCATCAAAACGGGCAGCCTGCTGGCGCACGCCGGTATCAAAACTCTGTACGCCAAACGAGAAACGGTTGAAGCCCCCTGCCAGGGCGGTCTGCCACTTGGCCTCGTCAAACCCGTTGAGACGCCCCTCCAGGGTCACCTCCACATCCGGGGTCAACGGAAAGTGCCCAATGGCATTGGCCAGCCGGGCCAGATCCTCTACCGCCATATCGGTGGGGGTTCCCCCGCCCACATAGACGGCAGAGAAGGGTTTGCTTTGGCCCAACGGGGTCTCGGCAGCCGCGTTCAGGTTGGCACACAGGGCCTCCATGTAACGGCTCATGCGCGCCGGATTAGCGCCATTTTCAAAAAAATTGCAGAAGCTGCAGCGCTTGCGACAAAAGGGGATGTGGATGTAAAGGGCCCGCTCGTCGGCTTCGCTCTCTTGCTGCCACCAGGCTTGCCAGGCGGCTTCGTCGAGGGACAGGGGGCGCACACCGCCCCGGCTGGCATGGGCCGAGGTTTTGCCACTGAAGGCAAATTTAAGGGGATCGGGAGTCGTCATGCCGATCATGGTCGGCGTCAGATCGCTTGTCATCGTTGCAGGATTACCATCTGAAATAACGCAAATGATAACCACTATCAATTAACTTCGGGTTTGTGCTGGATCAAATCAGGGTCAGAGAGCCCTGATTTGCTACCTGTCATTAACTGCTAATGTCGATCTAATTAACAGATAAGTTACTCAAGATGAGGTAGGGTGTGCCGATAGAAAGTCATCTCCCCCTCTCGACCATGATTCATCGGGGAAAGATGCCAATCATTGACGATCGCTTACCTGTGCATGGACTCTGCCAACGATGCAAAACCTGTCTCTCAACTGGAAAATGTTCCTCCCCCTCACCCTGGTCATCGGCTGCACATTTGCCCTCAGTTTTGAACTCTCCGCCTGGTTGCAGCGGGATCTCGCCATCCGGCTGGCGGGCGAAAAGGTGGAGAGCGCCGCCAACACCTACATGGATCAGCTCAACGTCCTGATGATGACGGGAGGCATGGCCAACCGGCAAATAGTGCAGACCAAGCTCAAGAGCGAACAGGGTATCGTCGAGGCCAGGGTCATTCGCGCCCCCGCCGTGAGCGATCTGTTCGGGGCGGGTCATCCGGATCAGAAAATCGCGGATGCGCTGGATGAGCGCGCCATCAAGCAGGGCGAGGTCATCTTCGAGCAACAGGGCAACCAGCTCACCCTGATAAAACCCTTCAAGGCCTACAAGGAGTATCGCGGTACCCAGTGCACCACCTGCCACCAGGTGGCGGAGGGAACCGTCATGGGGGCGGTGCGGATCAGTTACGATCTCAGTCATACCTTCAGTGAAATCCATCGCAACAACCTGATCCTGAGCGGCAGCCTGGCCGCCGTGTTCAGCCTCGGCTTTGGCCTGCTCTGGTGGGTGCTGCAGCGCTACATCAAGCGCCCGGTTCGTCATCTGCAGCTCAATATGACCCGAATGGCCAAGGAGCGGGATCTCTCCCTCCCCCTCATCAATCGCAGCCAGGATGAGCTGGGCCAAATGACACGTGCCGTCAGCGACATGGTGCAGGGGTTTCGCCACAGCCTGCAATCTGTCGAGAGTGCCACCCATCAGCTCTATCAGGAGTCAAACCAGATAAGTGAGGTCGCGACCCGCACCGAAGGAGCGGCTCGTCAGCAGGAGAGCATGACCACCCAGGTAGCCGCCGCCGTGAGCGAGCTGGCCGCCAGCTCCCATGAGGTACGCGAACATGCCCGCAAGAGCGCCGAGCTCTCCGCCCTCACCAATCAGGATGCCGCCGAGACCAGCCGTCTCGCCCAGCGCTCCATCACCGATATGGACGAGATGTCGGAGGAGATAGAGCGGGTCGACAAAGTGATCCAGCAGCTCGACAACCGCTGCCTCGCCGTCGACGGCGTGCTGGAGGTGATCAAAGGGATCGCCGATCAGACCAATCTGCTGGCCCTCAACGCCGCCATCGAGGCGGCCCGTGCCGGCGAGCAGGGTCGCGGCTTTGCGGTGGTGGCGGACGAGGTGCGGGCCCTCTCCAACCGCAGCCGCGCCGCCAGCGAGGAGATCTCCCAGATGATCGCCGCCCTGCAAAAAGAGGCGCAGAGCGCCGTTGTGGTGATCGGGGATGCAAAAGCCAAGGCAGACGAGAGCATTCACAAGACCGAGGCCACCCTGGCGGCCATGCAGAACATCATTGGGCGCATCGCCAGCATCAATGATCTCAATGCCCAGATGGCGCAATCCGCCGAAGAGCAGGACAGGGTCTGCAGCGAGGTCGATCGCTCGGTGAGTGACATTCGCAACAGCGCCAACGATACCCTGGGCCAGGCCCATGCCGCCAACCTGGCCAGCCGCCAGCTGGTCGAGCAGTGCAAGACGCTGGAGCAGTTACTCAAGACCTACCGCTGGTAGCCCGATGGCAGGCAGCAAAAAGCGCGACCCGGGTCGCGCTTTTTTATTGCCTTGGTGCTTGCCAGGATAGAGCCGGCAAGCGCCAGAGGTACAGATCAGCCTGCATTGCGGGTGGCTACCGCATCGGCCAGGTTGCGCAACAGGCTCTCGGTGTCGGCCCAGCCGATACAGGCGTCCGTGATGCTCTGGCCGAAGGTGAGCTCGCACCCGTCCACCAGATCCTGGCGCCCTTCCACCAGATGGCTCTCCACCATGACGCCGAACACCGCCTTGCTGCCGGCGCGCAGCTGACCGGCCACGTCCTCGGCCACCAGCATCTGGTTCTTGAACTGCTTGCTGCTGTTGGCGTGGCTGAAGTCGATCATCACCTTCTGCGGCAGACCGGCCTTCTCCAGCCCCTTCACTACCTCGCTGACGTGGGCGGCGCTGTAGTTCGGCTCGCGGCCACCACGCAGAATGATGTGGCAATCAGGGTTACCGGCGGTCGCCACGATGGCGGAGTGACCGTACTTGGTCACCGACAGGAAGTGGTGCGGCGCACTGGCGGCGCCGATGGCGTCGATAGCCACCTTGATGGTGCCGTCAGTGCCGTTCTTGAAGCCCACCGGACAGGAGAGCCCGGAGGCCAGCTCGCGGTGCACCTGGGATTCGGTGGTGCGCGCCCCGATGGCGCCCCAGCTCATCAGATCGGCCACGTATTGCGGAGTGATCATGTCGAGGAACTCGGAGGCGGTCGGCAGCCCCATGTCGTTGAGATCCAGCAGCAACTTGCGCCCCAGGCGCAGGCCGTCGTTGATCTGGCAGCTGTTGTCGAGGTAGGGGTCGTTGATCAGCCCCTTCCAGCCCACAGTGGTGCGCGGCTTCTCGAAATAGACCCGCATCACGATCTCCAGCTGATCTTTGAGCTCGTCACGCAGCGCCTTGAGGCGCTTGCCGTATTCCAGCGCCGCGACCGGATCGTGGATGGAGCAGGGACCGATCACCACCAGCAGGCGATCATCGTCACCGGTCAGAATGCGGTGAATGGCCTGGCGGGATTCAAACACCGTATTTGATGCGGTCTCGGTGGCCGGAAACTTCTCAAGCACCGCAACCGGGGGCAATAACTCTTTGATTTCACTGATACGAACGTCGTCGGTTTGATGCTGCATGACAAGGCTTCCTGCTAGATGACTGCGATAATGAAACTTCAATCTAGCCCTCGATAGAGACGGTGTAAATAGAAAATTACATAGACAGCAAAACTATTTCACCAAGCAATCTTGCAAGTTACTGAGATGATGCTATTGCGAGTACCAAAGACAACAAGGCCCGCACAATGGCGGGCCTCACGGGTACAAATCAATCAGTCATGCTGACTGATGCTGGCCAGCTTGTCGAAGTAATCCGGGAAGGTCTTCGAGGTGCACTTGGGATCATTGATGGTCACCGGCGTATCCGATAGCGCCACCAGGGAGAAGCACATGGCGATGCGGTGATCGTTGTAGGTATCGATCGCCGCATGGTTGAGTTGGGCCGCCGGGGTCACCGTGATGAAGTCGTGCCCTTCCTCCACATCGACACCCAGCTTACGCAGCTCGGTCGCCATGGCGTGCAGACGGTCGGTCTCCTTCACCCGCCAGTTGTAGATGTTGCGAATAGAAGTGGGCCCCTCGGCAAACAGCGCCGCCACGGCGATGGTCATGGCCGCATCCGGGATGTGGTTCATGTCCATGTCGACCCCGTGCAACGTCCCCTGCTCGGCCTCAATGAAGTCATCACCCCAGGTGATGCGGGCCCCCATCTTCTCCAGCACGTCGGCAAAATGAATGTCGCCCTGGATGCTGTGCTTGCCGATGCCGGTGACCCGAACCTTACCCTTGATGGCGCCTGCCGCGAGGAAGTAGGAGGCGCTGGAGGCATCCCCTTCCACCAGGAAGTCGCCCGGGCTGACATAGGTCTGGTTGCCCTTGATGTAGAACACCTTGTAGTTGTCGTGTTCGATGACCACCCCGAACTGCTTCATGATGTGCAGGGTGATGTCGATGTAGGGTTTGGAGACCAGCTCCCCCTTGATGTGGATGCGGGTGTCGCCGGCCGCCATGGGCGCCGCCATCAAAAAGGCGGTCAGGAACTGACTGGAGACGGAGCCATCCACGTGCACGTCACCGCCCCAGAGTCCCTTGGCATCCACCACCAGGGGCGGATAGCCATCTTTTTTCAGGTACTGGATATGGGCGCCCGCCTCGCGCAGGGCATCCACCAGATGGCCGATGGGACGCTCTTCCATGCGCGGCTCGCCCCCCAGGGTGTACTCACCGGAACCGAGGCACAAGGCCGCACACAAGGGACGCATGGCGGTGCCTGCATTGCCGAGGAACAGATTGACCGGCTCCTTCACCGCAAAGCTGCGACCCAAACCATGTACGGTGCACTCGGTCTTGTCGGCAGAGAGCTTGTATTTGACGCCGAGCTGGGTCAGCGCCGCCAGCATGTGGCGGATATCATCGCTGTCGAGCAGATTGGTCAGACGGGTGGTGCCGCGAGCCAGCGCCGCCAGCAACAGGGCCCGGTTGGAGACACTCTTGGAGCCGGGCAGATTGACCTCGCCAGCCACACGGGAAATGGGTTCCAGACGCAACGAATTCATAGACTTCCTGTACTATCTCAAAAAAACACCTGTCCGGACGTTAACAGCCCGCGCCCAGCTCGGCAAGGGTACTTTCGGGGTAAATATGGCGGCGGGCGCCGCATTCAGGACAAGCAGAAAAAGACGCCGGGCTCGGCCCGGCGTCTGACATCAGCAGGGAAAAACTCAGCCGTGGCGCTTGGCAAAGCCGTCCATAAAGCTGACCAGCGCCTTGACCCCTTCCAGCGGCATGGCGTTGTAGAGGCTGGCGCGCATGCCGCCGACGATGCGGTGCCCCTTGAGCGCCAGCAGACCGGCCTCTTCCGATTCGGCCAGGAACAGCTTGTCCAGCTCGGCATTTTTCAGCTGGAACGGGATGTTCATGCGGGAGCGGCAGCTGGCATCCACCTGGTTGCCATAGAAGCTCGACTGATCGAGATAGCCGTAGAGGAAATCGGCCTTCTCCTTGTTGCGTGCTTCCATGGCCGCCAGGCCGCCCTGCTCTTTCAGCCACTCGAACACCAGACCGGCCAGATACCAGGCATAGGTGGGTGGCGTGTTGAACATGGAGTCGTTCTTGGCGGTGAGCTGGTAGTCGAAAATCGAAGGCACATCGGCGCGCGCCTGGCTCAGCAGATCGTCGCGCACGATGGCAATCGCCAGGCCAGAGGGGCCAATGTTCTTCTGCGCGCCGGCATAGATGATGCCAAAACGGCTCACATTGAGAGGACGGGAGAGGATGGTGGAGGAGAGATCCGCTACCAGGGGCACGTCGCCGGTGGCCGGGATGTCGAACATCTCGATGCCATCGATGGTTTCGTTCGGGCAGTAGTGCACATAGGCCGCATCGGTGCGAAACGCCGGGGTCGGCAGCAGCTGGCTAATCCCCTGCTCATTCTTGGCAACCCCTTGATAGGTCTGGATGTCGCCATACTTTTTGGCCTCATCCACGGCGCTCTGGGACCAGACGCCGGTCAGCAGAAAGTCAGCCTTCTTGTTGGCACCACCCAAGAGATTCATGGGCACGGCGGAGAACTGACCGCGACCGCCGCCGTGCATGAACAGCACCTTGTAGTTGTCAGGCACCGCCAGCAGCTCGCGCAAGTCTGCTTCGGCCTTCTCGGCGACCGCCATGTAGGGCTTGCCGCGGTGGGACAGCTCCATGACCGAGGCTCCCAGCCCCTGAAAATTACAAAATTCGCGCTGGGCGCGCTCCATGACTTCGACCGGCAACATGGCGGGGCCGGCGCAGAAGTTGTAAATCTGTTTGCTCATGACGCTTTCCGTGAATGGATGAGAGTGATCGATGACTTGTCAGGTTTTACACAAGAGAGGCTTGCTGATCAAAGGCTTTTTGGGATCTGGCGCACTCTTTTCGGTCATGATGAAACGTCAGACAGAAGAGAAAAAGCCCTGAACGGGTCAGGGCTTGCTGAGAACATGCGCAGAAATGGTCGCGAGTCCGCATAAAACGCGAGTCACCGCCTTTTCTGACAAATTTACACCTTGGCGGTAAGTTCCGGCAGCAGGGTGAAGAGATCCCCCACCAGACCATAGTCCGCCACCTGGAAGATGGGGGCCTCGCTATCCTTGTTGATGGCCACGATCACCTTCGACTCCTTCATCCCCGCCAGATGCTGGATGGCCCCCGAGATGCCGACCGCGATGTAGAGCTCGGGGGCGACCACCTTGCCGGTCTGCCCCACTTGCAGATCGTTGGCCACAAACCCCGCATCCACCGCGGCGCGCGATGCCCCCACGGCGCCACCCAGCTTGTCCGCCAGCGCCTCAATGAGGGCAAACTGCGCCTTGGAGCCCAGTGCCCGCCCGCCGGATACCACCACTCGCGCCGCCGCGAGATCGGGCCTGGCCGAACGGATGGCCTGGCGCTCTACCAGACGGGTACGGCACTTGAACTCGGGCACCGACAAGGCTTCGACGGGCGCGGACGCCCCCTGCTGCCCCGCCTTGGCAAAGGCGGTCGGACGGACCGTCATCACCTTGACGGGGGCCGAGCTTGCCACCCTGGCGATGGCATTGCCGGCATAGATGGGGCGCAGGAAGGTATCGCCGCTCTCGATGCCGATCACCTCGGCAATCATCTCCACCCCGAGCCGGGCCGCCACCTGGGGCAGCAGCGCCTTGCCCGTGCTGCTGGCCGCCATCAGGCAGTGTTCATACCCTCGGGCATGAGTGGCCAGCAGCTTGTCGACCCCATCCAGCAAGCCGTCTGCCAGCATGGGATGCTCGGCCAGCAATACCTTGTCGACCCCTTCCAGTTGCGCAGCCTGCGCCGCCGCCTCGCTCAGCCCCTGCCCGAAGAGCAGCAGATGGATGTCGCTCCCCAGTTGCCCTGCGGCCGTGACCAGCTGTGCGGCGTTGTCGGCCAAGTGGCCCTGATGATGTTCGGCAATGATCAGCACGCTCATGGCAGCACCTTCGCTTCGTTCTTGAGTTTGTCCACCAGCTCGTCCACCGAGCCGACCCGGATCCCGGCGGTACGCGCCGGGGGAGCCATCACCCCGAGCAGTCGGGTCTGACCGGCAGGCTCGACGGCAAGGGCGGCAAACGGTGCGCTCTCGATCGGTTTGCGCTTGGCCTTCATGATGTTGGGGAGCGAAGCAAAGCGCGGTTCGTTGAGCCGCAGATCGACACTGACGACAGCGGGCAATGGCATGCCGAGGGTCTCAAGGCCGCTGTCTATCTCGCGGGTCACCAGCAGCTCCCCCCCCTCAAGCTTGATCGCGCTGGCACAGGTAGCCAGCGGCCAGTCATTGAGGGCCGCCAGCATCTGGGCTACCTGGTTGTTGTCTGAATCGATGGACTGCTTGCCAAGGAGCACCAGATCCGGTTGCTCCAGCTCGCGCACCTGTTGCAGGGCACGGGCCACGGTGAGCGGCGTGAGCGTCTCGTCCGTCACATAGTGGCGGGCCCGATCCGCTCCCAGCGCCAGGGTATGGCGCAGCTGTTCGGCAGCGGCCTCTGGCCCGAACGTCACCACCACCAGCTCGCTTGCCACCCCGGCTTCCCGCAGTCTGACGCCCTCCTCCACCGCTATTTCACAAAACGGGTTGATACCCATCTTCACGTTGGCGAGCTCAACATCC
The DNA here is from genome assembly GCF_041402525.1 of Aeromonas sp. S18(2024). Taxonomy (NCBI): domain Bacteria; kingdom Pseudomonadati; phylum Pseudomonadota; class Gammaproteobacteria; order Aeromonadales; family Aeromonadaceae; genus Aeromonas; species Aeromonas sp. S18(2024). The sequence goes on from NZ_JBGLQV010000003.1 coordinate 322,122, forward strand.
GAGCCGTCTCCCTTGACCCGGATCTTGACGTTGTAATCTACTACCCGTTTGATCGCGACCAGCAGCTTCATGGGGTCATGCCTCATCTGTTTGGGTTGAATTCATTGACCAGTCCTTGCACTTTTTTTGTTTGATTTTTTACTTACAAGAGCTTTACGTTTACGTAAACTACCAGCACTACCCTAGGCCAACTAGAGCGCAGAGGCAAGATGGAACGGGAAGCAATGGAATTTGATGTCGTCATCGTGGGTGGCGGCCCGGCGGGGCTCAGCGCAGCCATCGCCCTGAAGCAGCACAACGCCGACCTGTCGGTCTGTTTGTTGGAGAAGGGAGCCGAAATTGGCGCCCACCTGCTCTCCGGCGCCCTGTTCGATCCCGTTGCCCTCAAGGAGTTGCTGCCGGATAGCTGGCAGGAGGCTCCCCTCGGCGTACCTGTCAGCGACGATCAGGTGCACCTGCTGCAAAACGACAGCCGGGCGCTGCAACTGCCCCACTGGGCGGTGCCGCCACGGATGCACAACACGGGTTGCCATATCCTGAGTCTTGGCAACCTCTGCCGCTGGCTCGCCCGGCAGGCGGAAACACTGGGAGTCGAAATATACCCGGGCTTCACCGCCAGTGAACTTATCATGGAAAATGGCCGGGTCAAGGGCGTGCTCACCGGCGATCTCGGGCTGGATCGGGCCGGTAACCCCAAGGCGGATCACGTCCCCGGCATGGCACTGCTCGGTCGCTACACCCTGTTTGCCGAAGGGGCCCGCGGCCATCTTGGCAAGCAGCTCATCACCCAGTTCGGGCTGGAAAACAGCGCCCAGCCGCAACACTACGCCATCGGCTTCAAGGAACTGTGGCAACTGCCGTCCGGCCAGAGCCGTGCTGGCCGAGTGTTGCATGGCAGCGGCTGGCCCCTTGGCAAGGAAGGGAGCAATCACAGCCACGGTGGCTTCTACCTCTATCATATGGAAGGGGATCAGGTGGCAGTCGGCCTTATCGTCGATCTCAACTACCAGAACCCCTGGCTCAGCCCGTTTGACGAGTTCCAGCGCCTCAAGCACCACCCGCTGATCGCCGAAGTGCTCAAGGGAGGCGAGCGCATCAGTTATGGCGCCCGCGCCATCACCAAGGGGGGCTGGCACTCCCTGCCCCACATGCATTTCCCCGGCGGTCTGCTGATTGGCTGCGATGCCGGCACCCTGGATTTTTCCCGCATCAAGGGCATCCACACCGCCATGAAGTCAGGGATGCTGGCGGCCAAGACCGTCGCCATGAGTCTCAAGGGCGGGGATGAAGGGGGACGGGATCTGGCCGAGTTTGGCGATGCGTTGCAGCAAAGCTGGCTGGCCCATGAGCTGAAAACGGCGCGCAATTTCGGCGCAGCCCTGCATCGCTATGGCCCCTGGCTCGGTGGCGCCTTCAACTGGCTGGAGCAGCGACTCTTTCACTCCCGCCTCTTCAGGGAAGGTTCGCCCTTTACCCTGCTGGACAGGGAGCCCGACTACCGTCAGCTGCGCATGGCCAGTCGTTGTGAGCCTATCGACTATCCCAAGCCGGATGGCAAGCTCAGCTTCGACAAGCTCTCTTCCGTCTATCTGGCCAACACCAGCCACGATGAGGATCAGCCCTGCCACCTCAAACTGCAGGACGAACAGATCCCGGTCGAAGTCAATCTGGCCACCTGGGCCGAACCCGCCCAGCGTTACTGTCCGGCCGGCGTCTTTGAGATCATTGAGGCTGAACGCGAGCCACGGCTGCAGATCAACGCCGCCAACTGCATTCACTGCAAGACCTGCGACATCAAGGATCCCAGCCAGAACATCACCTGGACACCGCCGCAGGGGGGCAGTGGGCCCAACTACCCCAATATGTGACAGGGTTTTATACGATGGAGCCTTATGTTTGAGGGACATGATGTTCAGGATCATTGCCATGCAGACCCGAGATGGCATGGCTAACCAGCCCCTCAACATCTCCCCCGGCTGTTGCCCAAGGGGGAAATGGCCCCAACTGCCCATCAGGTGAAAGAGGCTTATCCCTCATCCCGGGAAGCGGCAAAGCAGATGCCTCCGGGCTGACCACTTTCCAGCCAGATCCGATGATCCGACCTCGCTGTTTTTTTGAGCGAACAGGCTGAACCCAGCATGAATAAGCCCTGACAAGCGCGGCCCACCCCTGTATAGTTCGCCGCATTCAGGTTTTCCATCGGCCCGTTCAGCTTGTCCACGGGATCGCTTTCTACGCGCTCTAAGGCCGCATGACCTGTGCAACCATCCCTGATTACCCATGACTTTTTAAGGGGGGACAGATGATCACCGCCTACATTCTCAATAACAAGGTACTGGACATAGTCACGCTCGGGCCTGACGACATAGTGCCTGACAACACGGTCTGGCTGGATGCCTACAAACCGGACACGGCGGAGCGAGAATGGTTGACGGGCCTGTTCCTGGAAGAGGTGCCCGACAAGGAGGAGCTGGACGACATCGAGGCATCGGCCCGTTTCTACTGGGACACCGACGGTCTGCACATTCACTCCCTGTTTCCCCAGCGGATCGGTCGTGACACCAAGGGTGTCCACGTCTCCTTTACCCTGCGCAACAACCTGCTGATCAGCATCCGCGAGGATGATATCGGTCTGGTGCGCCTGCTGCGCCACTATATGCGCCAGGACAGGCTGGAGGTGGAGGATGCCCTCGACATCCTGCTGGAGGTGCAGAACCTGAAAGTTGAGTACCTCTCCGACCTTATCGAGGATGGTTACAAAACCTTGGAAAACACCGCCGACCAGATCTTCGAGCCGGATCAGATCAACCCCATGCTTAAAGAGTTGATGGCGCAGGAAGAGGCCAACGGCCAGATCCGTCTCTCCCTGCACGATACCCGGCGCGCCCTGCGTTTTTTGAAGCGCAGCCTGCGCCAGCGCATGAGCCTGGAGCAGAACAAGTGGATCGACGAGATGCTGCACGACGTGGAGTCTCTGTTGCCCCACACCCAGTTCCTGTTCGACAAGATCAACTTCCAGCTGGAGGCCTCCATGGGGGTGACCAATCTGGAGCAGAACAAGGTGATCAAAATCTTCTCGGTAGCAGCAGTGATCTTCCTGCCACCGACGCTTATCGCCAGCATCTACGGCATGAACTTCGGCCGCATGCCGGAGCTCGCCTGGGAGTACGGCTATCCCCTCTCCCTAGTGCTGATGGTGATGTCATCGCTCGGCACCGGCCTCTTCTTCAAGCGCAAGGGCTGGCTGTAACGCCACCTTGAATGACAAACGCGGATTGGGGGGCATGGCCCCCCGATTAATTCCTCTCTCCCCCGCACCTTGCAAAGGGCCCTGTCCCGCCCCATATCTGCCACATCCTTCATCCAAGCGGATCACGGGCCTTATGACCCTCTACCCCGAACACAGATATGACGATCACGGCCAATTGCGCCCCCCGCTCTGGTTTTGGCCCATTGCCCTGTTGCTGGCCCGCTCGGTCTGGCTGTTTCTGATGGCGGGGGTCAGCCGGGAGAGCGGCAGCGACATTCTCGCCCTCTTCTATCCGGACAAGATCAGCCTCTATCTCAGTCTGCTGACCGACGTGCCCGCCATGCTGGCGCTGCTAGCCTGTGGCGGCACCTATCAACAGACCAAGAGTGCACGGGCATGGCTCAGGCGCCACAGCCGGGGCCTCTTGCTCTGCTCTGCCGCAAGCGGCCTGGTGATGCAGCTGCACAGCCTCAATCTGCAGAAGTGGAGCTTCAGCTGGCCCACCGCCCTGGTGCTGATCGCCAGCCTGTGGAGCCTCTGGTATCTGCTGCGCAGTCGCCAGCTACGTGAATACGCCGCCGACCAGCCCCATTAAGGGAGTGCTCCTGCCTATTGGCGGGTGACCCGGATCTGCAGGGTCTGGCGATCGTGCTGGTTGCCACCCCCGGCCTGCAGTTGGGTACCCAGGCTACTGCCTTGCCGGGCCGAGCTGGTCGAAAGCTCCCCCACCGTCAGCCACTGGCCCGGGGCACCGCTCACCTCGGTGGCGCTCTGCCCTCTGTTGATGATGCCCTGCTCCAGCCTGGCCTGCTCGCTGCTGAGCGCTATCTGCACCCTGTCTCCAATCATAGTGGCGGTGGCATAGAGGCCGTTGACCAGCGGCATCAGCCCCACCACCTGGCCGCCACGCCACTGATAGAAGGTCACTGGTTGATAGGATCCCATCTGCAGCAATACGGGTCGCCCCGACAGGCCGCGCACCTGCCAGTTGTCGTTTTGGCTCTGCTGGTATTGCCGGGCGTTACCATCCAGCAACCATTGCCGTTTGACCTCATCGCGGCCAACCCCGACACCCAGCTGCTGGCCGCTGGACGCGCCATCGACCCGCCATTCGATGAGCAGGCTCTGGGGCGGCTTGTTGAGCTGGGCCAGGGTCGTCTCGGCCTCCTGCAACTGGGCCGGGGTACCACTCAGCACCAGCTGGTTGCCCATGGCGCTTACCCCGAGAGCCGGGTAGATCTCCCTGAGAGTCTGCACCGCAGCGCCGGCATCAAAGACCGGGATCACCTTCACTTCGGCGCGAAGCAGCCCACTCCAGAGCCAGACCAGAGTGCAGAGCAGCATCCCCAGCCAGCGACCGCCTTTGTCCATCTTGTTCATTGCTCTCTCCTCGCTCCCGCATCTCTCGCTTTCACTATGGCAGCCTGATCTTTGCTGATGATGGCCCCTCGCCCCACCCGAATACAAGGGTAAGCAGGGCTCCCGCCCAGCACGGATTATCGCGTAAGATAACGACATCTTTTTACCAAGCGGATCCCTTCATGTTGAAACAGTTGTTATTGCTCCCCCTCGTCCTGCTGCTGGGTGCCTGCTCGCTCACCCAGTACAACGTCAGCGAGGCCGAAATCAACCAATACCTCAAGGATCAGGTCTCCTTTGAAAAACAGCTGGGGATCCCCGGCATCATGTCGAGCAAGATCCGCCTCGATGAGATGCAAAGCCGCATCGGCCGCAGCCAGCCGGATCGCATTGAGCTGGATGCCGCCGGCGATCTGCAGGTGCTGAGCCCCCTTGGCAACCAGCAGATGAAGGTTCGCTTTGCTCTGCGGGCCCGTCCGGAATACCTGGCGGATCAGGGTGCCATCTATCTGCGCGATCTGGAGCTGCTCTCGGTCAAGACCGAACCTGCCGACATAGGCGCGGCGCTCACGCCGCTGCTGCCCACCTTCAACCAGTCGCTCTCCCTGTTCCTGTCCCAGACCCCCGTCTACCGGCTCGATGCAAGCCGCCAGAATGAGGCGAGGATCAAGGAGAAAGTCGAGGCCCTCAAGGTAGAGCCTGGCCGCCTGGTGATCCCCTTCAAGGTGTTCTAAGCCCGCTCCTTGCCATCGCCCTCTGCGCGATAACCGTGATCACCACCCCCACCGTCCCGCCTTGTGTCGTTTGCACTGGTCGGGGCGGTTTTCACTTCTCAACGCCGTTCAAATCACACATAATGCGCACCATTCTCATTTAGATTCGTCATGAGAAGCGTCACAATAAACCTGATAATAAAACCAATGGTGAGAAGGGACATGAGAAAAACCGTACTGGTACAGGCAATCGCCTGCGCACTGCTGGGTAGCGCCGCGCACGCTGCCGTCAAGGTGGAAGACAAGACATTCAACACCGCCGCCAACATGCTGGCCTACACCGAATTCGAGCTCTCCGGCGAACCGCTGGCCGAGGCCCTGGGTCTGGATCTGGACGTACTCGACGCCAACCGCGCCGACGAGCCAACTCCGTTCGACTTCGCCGCCGGCATCGAATCCTATGAATACTCCGAAGAGGCGATGTACGCCCTCAACTACCAGTCCGGCATGGGCCCGCACCTGGTGAACGGGCCGCAGAACCTGGCTCGTGGTGGCACCTTGGCAGATCTCGGCAAGCGAGTGCTGGCCATGGCCGACGCCGTCGGCTTCCCGGCCGATGAAGTGCCCCAGGGCATGTATCCCCTCTCCTTCCCCTATGCCTCTGCCAATCCGGAGTTTGCCCAGGCCGTCAACACTACCCCGGTCAACGGCGACGAGATCATCATCAAGACCGCCAAGGGCAACGAGAAAACCGTCAAGACCCAGGTGCCGGCCTACTTCCGCGACTACGCCACCCTGCGCTGGAGCGGCAGCGACAACCTGCTGGTACCGGCGGCCGTGGGTGGCATCCTGCTCAAGGAAGTGATGTGGTCCCAGGACTTCCTCGGCGGCATGCACGTGGCCGAGAGCGATGAAGAGGTGGAGGCCGCCTCCGCCACCATGGATCAGGACGGCAAGCACAAGCTGGGGGTCTCCGCCGCCGATGGCTTCAATGGCATGATGCTGACCGAACAGTCCATCGACAAGCTGGCCATCCTGCAAAGCCAGCTCGGCTTTGACGGCAAGGCCCTGGGCGCCAAGATCACCCCACAATACGATCCGGCCAAGGGCGTGATTTACTTCCCCCATCAGGTGAAGGTGACCGAGACCAGCAAGAACGAAGTCGGTGCCATCGGCAAGCTGGAAGTGGTCGACGGTTCGGCCCAGCTGCGCGACGCCTGGATGATGCTGTGGCCGCTCTCCGAGTTCTACGCCTTCAGCGATCAGCGTAGCGCCAACACCAACCAGAACCCGGCCTTCCACGCCGTGTTTGACGGTGCGCCGTTTGCCGCCGCGCCGGCTGCCAACAAGGCCAATGATCTGACCAAAGCCGTGGCAAGCGACGACGCCTTCTCCCTGGCCCTGAACCTCTCCAACCTGACCTTCAAGAACCTGGCCGCCCTGCACTTCGAGCCCAAGGCCGGCACCCTGGTCGACAGCTGGCAGGATGGCAAACAGGCCAAGCACGTCACCACCTTCGACGCCGCCTACACCCTGGTCGCCCTGCAGATCTTCCAGCGCGCCCAGGACGCCCTGCCAGTGGGCTACGCCGCCGGTGACAATGGCGAGCTGAACCTCAAGACCCAGCAAGGGCAGGAGGCGCTCGCGCTTATCACCAAACAGGCCGACTTCATCCTCGCCAAACTCAAAGGCAGCAATGGTCTGGTGCACGACGGTCTGACCCTGGGTGGATCCGTTGACGCTGGCCAGTCTGTCGAGACCCAGTTTGCCGCCATTCGCGGCCTGACCGCCGCCTTCCTGGCGACTCAGGACGTGAAGTACCGCACCGCTGCGCGCGAGCTCTTCATCGCCACCGACAAGGCCTACTTCAACCAGAAGGCAGGTACCTGGCTTGCTGGCAAGCAGGCTGAATACACTCCCTGGACCCAGGCTGCCATCTCCGGCGCCCTGCGCTCTGCCATGCTGAACCTGCGCAACGAAGGGGCCGAGAAGGCGCCCGAACTGGAGCTGGCCAAGCTGACCACCCAGTACGTCAGCTGGTTCCGTGGCACCGTCAACGGCGGCATGCAGATGGCCGAGTGGATCGGTGACTCCGGTGAGAACATCATCGCCGGCGCCGGCAGCGATACCGATGAAGATGGCGTCCCGCAGGTCACCGCCGCCGGTGGCAAGCACGGCACCGCCATGGTGATGGCCGGCAAGGCCGCCATCAGCGAATAAGCCACAGGTCACATCATGCAAAAGGGAGCCTCAACGGCTCCCTTTTCATTATTACGTCGGCAAGGTACGGGCTTACGCCAGCTTCTCCAGCATTCCCTTGGTAACCAGCACTATGCCCTGTTCTGAGCGGTAGAAGCGACGGCTATCCTCGTCGGCATTCTCTCCCACCACCAGCCCATCGGGCAGCACACACCCCTTGTCCACCACCACCCGGCGCAAACGGCAGCCCGCCCCCACTTCCACCCCGGGGAAGATCACCGCCTGATCCAGGGTGCAGAAGGAGTGAACCCGCACATTGGTAAACAGCACAGAGTTGAGCACAAACGACCCGCTGACGATGGTTCCGCCGGAAAACATGGAGTTGATGGTCATGCCATGCTGGCCGTTTCGGTCCTGCACGAACTTGGCGGGCGGTGTCAGGGTCTGACTGGTCCAGATGGGCCAGTTTTCGTCATAGATGTCGAGCTCCGGTACCACGGAGGCGAGATCCATGTTGGCCTCCCAGAAGGAGTCCAGGGTCCCCACATCACGCCAGTAAGGTTTCTGCCCCTCCTTGGCTCCGACGCAGGACATGCTGAAGGGGTGGGCAAACGCCTTGCCCTCCCCCACGATGCGGGGAATGACGTCCATGCCGAAGTCGTGCTTGGACTCCTGGTTGAGGATGTCCTCTTCCAGCAGCTGATAGAGATACTCCGCCTCGAAGATATAGATCCCCATGGATGCAAGGGACTTGTCTTCGCAGCCCGGCATGGCCGGCGGATTGGCGGGTTTCTCCACGAAGGCGCGGATCTTGCGCTGCTCGTCGATATCCATGACGCCGAAGGCCGAGGCCTCCGAGCGGGGCACCTCGATACAGGCTACCGTCACCTTGGCGCCAAGGCGCACGTGATCGAGCAACATGGCGGCATAGTCCATCTTGTAGATGTGATCCCCCGCCAGCACCACTATGTACTTGGGACCATAGTCACGAATGATGTCGACGTTCTGATAGATGGCGTCGGCAGTACCGCGATACCAGTGCACCTCGTCCACCCGCTGCTGAGCGGGCAGCAAGTCGATAAACTCGTTCATCTGGTAGCGCAAAAAAGACCAACCCGATTGCAGGTGTCGCAGCAGGCTGTGGGATTTGTATTGCGTCACCACCCCCACCCGACGGATCCCCGAATTGATGCAGTTGGAAAGCACAAAATCGATGATCCGGAACTTTCCTCCGAAATGCACCGCAGGCTTGGCCCGGTTGTCGGTCAGCTGCTTCAGGCGGCTGCCACGTCCTCCCGCCAGTACCAGCGCCATACTCTGATTCAACAACTGCCGTGCTTTGGCACTATTCCCTGGCTCTAACAACATGATTCACCTCTGCCTCGTTTGATCCATTTCGAATTCATCTTCGCCGGATTTCAAGCCCGTGAAAGTGGTTTCACTCACAATTTATTCAATCCCGAACGACACATTTGCACCAAGTTGCGAGGAACAGCATGGTTTGCCGAACGGGGTCGGTTAGAATCCCCAAGTGACCGCAGCCACCTCAAGGATGACAAGATGGTTCAAAAGCTTGGACGCTCCCTCTTTCTCATTGCCACCATAGTGAGCATACCCTTGCTGCTCCTGCAAGGGTTTTGGTTGGCACTTCAAAGCACACCGGTGACTCTGGTCATCATTTTGTCGACCACCCTGCTTGGCATGGGGCTGCTGTTGCTGCTGGCATTGCGTACCCTGACCGGCATGCAACAACACCAGGAGCTGGTCTGGGTCAAGGCGCTCACGGAGCGGGACCCCGAACTGCTGGACGATCCCGCCTCCCGGGAAGCCCTGCAACAGTTACTGCTCCAGTTTGAGAGTGATTCGCAGCATGCCCATCGCCAGCTGACCGAGCTGAGCAATCTGGCCACCACGGATGAGCTGACCCAGCTGCTCAATCGCCACGCCTTTCGCCGTGACGTGACGGAGCTGCTGCAACGGGATCAGGACACCCAGACCGCCACCCTGGTGCTGATCCGTGCCACCGAACTTGGCAAGATCAATACCCAGCGCGGCTTTCAGTCCGGTGATGCCTACATCAAGGACATGGCGAACCTCATCAAGCAGGTGGTGAGCCGCTTTCCAGGCAACCAGGTCTATCGCATCTCGGGGGCCGACTTTGCCGTACTGGTGCAACCCGTGGTCAATATTCCGCCTCACCTGCTGGGGCAGGATTTGAAGGTGGCCTTCGACAATTACCAGGAGCAGCACGAGCTGGAGAGTGCCGCCTACTCGGGCCTTACCCGGCTTAGCAGCGGCCAGAAGATCGAAACCGTGCTTGCCAGAGCCGATCTGGCGCTGGCGCGGGCCCAGACCGAAACCATCAATGGCTGGGCCATCCAGCATGAGGACAACATCACCGATCTGCAGGGCCAGCACCACTGGCGCGAGGTGCTGGGGGAAGTACTGGCCCAGGAGCGTCTCACCTTTACCTATCAACCCATCCAGCCTCTGCATCGCAGCATGATGGCCTACAACGAGATCTACACCCGCTTTTGCGGCAGCGATGGTACGGCCCTGCCGACAGACACCCTGTTTGCCATGGCCCAGCGGCTCGATATGGTGATGCGGCTGGAGCAGCTGGTGATCGTCCACGTGATGCGCCAGTACCGGGCATTTGGCTCCAACCAGAGTCGCTGGGGGATCAACCTCTCCCCCAATCTGCTGCAAAACAGCGCCCTGCTGATCTGGCTGGACAGGCAGCTGCTCAAGGATCCCAACACCAGCGCCAACCTGGTGTTCGAGCTGGACGAGGAGCATCTGGAGCGCAATCCGACCGGTGCCAAGCGGGTATTCGAGCTGCTGCGCCGCAATGGCAGCCGCTCTGCCATCGCCAACTTTGGCAAGGGCATCGGCTCCTTCAGCCTGTTTCGCGAGCTCAAACCCGATTACATCAAGCTCGATCCCGCTCTCATCACCGGGCTGGAGCAGGATCAGACCAACCAGCAGTTTGTGCGGATGATTGTCGACGTGTCACACCGGATGGGGTGCCAGGTGATCGCGGAAGGGGTAGAACAGCTGGGCCAGAAGCAGCTGTTGCAAGGGATGTATGTGGATGGCCTGCAGGGTTATCTGATCGCCCGGCCGCAACCTTTGCGACCGGATATCAGCCAGTTGGGCCTGTTCAGTGAGGATGCTTCAGCTTCAGAAGGGTCAGAATGATGTCGTTGAGCTGGCGGTAGCGCTCCAGCTCCTTCTGATCATAACGGGTCGCCAGGCTTGAGGGGTTATGGCGGTGCTTGAGGTACCGGTTGATCTGCAGCCGATTGAAACCCGCCACATGATAGACCTGGCCCAGCAGGGCATTGAGCTCCTCGCTGGGTAGCCCGGCCCGGGCAAGATAGTCGTCATCGGCCGGGCTCTCAATCTGATGACTCCACTTGCCGATGCGGCCGCTCTCCTGCAAATAGCTGAGCCATTGTTCGAGATGGAGGGGCTTGCATCCGGAGAGCAGGGTAAAGAAGCCCACTGCATCGCAGCGGCAATCTCTCAACAGCACCAGTGCCAGCTGATCGTCATCGCACTGGAACGTCACCGGCCCGGTCTGTGTCCAGTCCAGCGCCTGTATCCGGATGCTGGCCCGCCCACCCTCTATGCCTGTGACGTCGAACAAAAACATGGCTATCCCCCCCTGGCAAAAGGTTGATGATGGACCATCGCCTGCGCGGGTGCAAAGGCAAATCCCCCTTTGGCCCTCATTATGCCCACAGGATCATAAAAAAGACCGGCATCCTCGCGGATACCGGTCTCATCATTGCTTTGCTACGACACCGGATGTCGGCGTCGTCAATAGAGGCGCCTTCAGGCGTCCAGTTCAACCAGCGCCTTGGCCAGTTCGATGGGCTCCAACTCCTGGCCTTCCAGATCGGCATTCCAGTTCGGGCCCACCAGCACATCGTCATCGTCCAGATCGTTGATCCAGATGTCGAGAAACTCTTCCAGGTCGATCACTTCCGGCTCATAGTCGGCCCACTCGTCCACACAGTGCAGACGGGCATCTTCCTCGGCGGACCAGAGCGGCATCACATCGGCATCTTCGAATTCGGCAGAGCGGCAGACCACCCAGTCTTCACCGTAGCGCAGACCCCAGACCTGACCCGACTCGCGGACTTGTTCAACAAACAGCTGGAAATTGGCGTCAAGATTGTCAGTTAATTTGCTCATGGGGCTCTCTCTTACAGGCGGCTGGCCAATACGGACCAAGAATGGGGCAGATGGTGTCGCAAAAGCCCCCCAGACTCAAGTCAAATCCCTAAAAAGACGGGGGATACCCCCATCAAGTACGATATCGCACCACCAGGGTACTCAACTCATCGCTGGTTTGCGACAAGGAGCCGGCCGCCTGACCGGTACGCCGGTTCTCCACCAGGGCCTCGCTGGCCAGTTGGGTAATGGCTGACAGGCGCTGGGTGATCTCCTCGGTCGAACTGCTCTGCTCACCGGCCGCCCCGGCAATTTCGCTGTTCATCGCCAATATGGTGCTCACTGCCTCGTCAATATTGCCGATGGCTCCTTCCGCATCCCCGGCTTTCTGTGCCGTCGAGCGCGACAGTCGCTGCAACTGTTCGATGCCGGTCGCCACCTTGCCGGCACCCTCCTGCAAGCGCTGGATCATCTGCCGGATCTCGTCGGTAGAGCTGTGGGTGCGAGTGGCCAGGGTACGCACCTCATCGGCCACCACCGCAAAGCCCCTTCCCTGCTCACCGGCGCGGGCCGCCTCGATGGCCGCGTTGAGGGCCAGCAGATTGGTCTGCTCGGCCACCCCGCGGATCACGTCAAGCACGGAGCCAATCTGCTGCGAGTCCTGCTCAAGGCGGGCCACGGCCTGTACCGTCTCCTCCATCTCGTCCGCCAGCTGTCCTATGGTGGTGATGGTCTGGGCCACAATCTCGCGGCCATGCTGGGCCAGCTGGCGTGCCGATTCTGCCGCCTGTGCTGCTTGCTCGGCATTGAGGCCGATGGCGCGGCTGCTGCCGGTGATCTGCACCATGGCCGCCGCCACCCGCTGGGTGTCCTGTTCCTGATCGGTCACGATGGCACTGGTGCGTGCCACTACTTGCTCAAGCTGCCGGGCCGCATCCTTGTTATGGCTGGTGATCTGCTGGGCACGACCGATCAGCTGGGCCATCTGGTTGGCAAACTGATTGAAGTTGGCCGAAAGCAGACTGAGTTCATCACGACCGCTCTCGGGCAGGCGAAAACGCAGGTCCCCCTCTCCCCTGGCCATGTCACCCAGGGCAGACACCGACTGGGATAGGGGCATCACTATGCTGCGCCGGATCAGGGTCGCGGCCGCGAGCAGCAGCACCGCCAGCAGGGCGCCTATGCCCATCAGGGTACGCAGTACCTGCTGGTATTGTGCCTCCACATCATCCACATAGATGCCGGTGCCGATGATCCAGTCCCAGGGGGCAAACTGCTTGACGTAGGAGATCTTGCGCACCGGCTCATCGACGCCGGGTTTGGGCCAGTAGTAGGCCACCTCGCCGCTCCCGTTTTGCTGCTTGACCCGCTCGACGAAGGCGACAAACAGCTTGAGCCCCTGCTTGTCCTCCACCCCCGAGAGATCCTGACCATCGAGCTCGGGCTTCATGGGGTGCATCACCATGGTGGGATGGCTGTCATTGATCCAGAAATAGTCGTTCTGGCCATAACGCAGTTTTTGTACGGCGGTCAGCGCCAGTAGCTTGGCGTTCTGTTCGTCCAGCCTGCCCTGGCGCACCTGCTCTTCATAGCTGGCGACCAGGCTATAGGCCGTCTCCACCTGTGAACGCGCCTGGTTGCTCTTCTCCGCCATCAGCCCCTGGTAATAGACGCGCAGGCAAGCGAACAGCAATAAGCCCAGCACGGCGACCACCATCAACACCATCAGCATCAAGCGATGGCCAATACTCCATTGCCTCAACATATCGTCATCCTGACAAAATACATTTTGTTAACAAGGTATGCTGACGGCTTCATCCATGTCCATGGTCATCACCAAACGACATCTAAAAACTTGATCCATCTCGAAAAAACAAAAGGCGCCTGATGGCGCCTTTGCATTCAATACGGTGGGAAAATCAACGCTCCCAGTACACCTCTTCCAGACTGTCCTCTTTCTCCGGCAGACCGCGGGAGAGACGGGGGCTGCTCTGGGCAAGCACCTCGTAGCTGACCCGGTTGGCGTATTTGCACACCTGGGCCAGGGAGGAGTAGGTGAGAAACTCGGAGATGTGCTTGGCGGAGTTGGGCACGTTCATCCGGTGGTAGGAGTTGGCTACCATGTCGTGCAACACGGCGGAAAGGGCACCGTCCCCCGCACCGTTGGTGTTCTTGATCTTCTCCGGGCCACCCATGTAGGGGGAGATGTGGGAGTAGATCCGCATCGGCTTGCGGCATTTGCTGCGTGCCATCGGGCGGCTGAACTCATACATGTTGAACTCGGGGATCACCCCCGGCAGCAGGGTATGAGTGGTCTCGCGCTTGTAGTCCTCGTCGGTGTAGCTCGCCATGTAGAGGCCGATGGGGCCGGCGGTGCAGAGCACCATGTCAGCCCAGTCGAGGGCCTTGTCGGCGGCACCAAGGGGATCGGCGATGCCGGTCAGGGCCTCGCCCTCGTCCTCGTTCATCGCCAGCACGGTCACGTTCTCGGCGATGAATTCGCGCCACCACTGGGGATTCTCGTCGATGACGAAGCGGGTACCCAGGGTCAGTACCACGGGGATGTCAGCCTCACGGGCATAACGCACCGCCGTCATGGCTGCTTCCTTCATGGGGTCGCCATCGTCACCGCGTACCAGATAGGCAGTGATCACCAGAGCTGAGGCCCCCTTGATCACCTCTTCGGGGATGTGGCGCACGTCCAGCTGATTCATCTTGCCGGCATTGATGCCGAAGCTGCGCTCGCCACACTCGGTGATGAAGGTGAAGCAACGACCGATGGGGCCGTCCACCGGCTGCAGATAGTCGAGGTTGACGCGAGAAGAGGTGTTGCACAGATAACGGTAGGCATAGCAACCGATCCGGATATCCTGGCTCATTACCCCCAGCAGGATGGAGTGGGAGTCGGCCAGTACCGAGTAGTTGTGGACCGTGTTGCCGATGGTACCGCCGGCAAATTCGCTCACCACCATGTTGTTGGCCTTGAGCTCGTCGTAGATGCGCTCGGCCACCTCGTCGGTGATCACCACAGAGTGGCCCTTGCTCAGACCATAGCGAGCCAGAAAGTCATCATCCACATGGGCTTCGATGTCAACCAGGGTCTGATCGATACCCACGACATAGGCTTTGCCCAGTTCGGTGAGTTGGGCGCTTTGCGAGATCAGGGGATCACGGCGATCGACAGGGAAGTAGTGTTTGGACTTGCGCTGACCGGGAAATTTCATGGCAATGTTCTGTGCTCTGGGGAAAAGAGGGGCGGGATTTTAACACAATCAGCCGTCCCGAAAAGTCGCTCTGATTAAATTATGGGGTCAGTATAGACAAGGGCTGCAGGGGAAAACGTTTATTCTTCGCCCAACAAAAAACCACCTCGCCGGGAGGTGGTTTTTGTGTACCCAAGGAGGCTCTTTTCAACCCGCCGACAGCAGCAGTGCCAGCACCGAGAAGAGTCCCAGGGACAGCCAGAACAGCAGGGTGCCAAACAACCGCGGCAGATTGGGGGCCTTGGGGATCTGCATGCCGATGGCATGGAGCACCCGACCCGCCAGCAGCATGCCGCCGCCAAGATGAAGCCACAAGGCCCCCGCCCCGGCCAGCTCGCAGAGGGCCATCAACAGCAGGGTCAAAGGAACATACTCGGCAAAATTGCCGTGGGTGCGGATCGCCGCCAGGAGCTCTGGCGCCTCCCCTTCCCCTATCATCACCTTGAACTGGGCCCGGCGTTTGACCACCCAGAAGGAGAGCAGCAGAAACAAGAGCCCCAGCAAGCCTGCATAGAGCAGAGTGATATGGATCATGCGATCGCTCCTCGTTGATGCATCCTAATACCAACCTTCCTTATGCCAGCTCGCGACAGATGAGGGAGACCATCATGCGGATATGGGCCTGATCACTGTTAAGGGCAGGAATATAGGCAAACTGCTCGCCACCGGCTTCCATGAAAGCCTCGTGGTTTTGCACCTGGATCTCCTCCAGGGTTTCGAGACAGTCGGCGGCAAAGGCCGGACAGATCACATCCAGCCGCTTGATGCCGCGACCCGGCAGGCTGGCGACGGTTTCGTCCGTGTAGGGCTTGAGCCACTCCTCCTTGCCAAAACGGGACTGGAAGCTGGCCGTCCACTGCCCCTGCTCCAACCCGAGCGCCTCCGCCAGCAGGGCGGCCGTGGTGCGGCACTGCTGGCCGTAAGGGTCCCCTTCCTGCTCGTAGCGCTCGGGGATGCCGTGGAAGGACATCAGCAGATGTTCCCCCTGACCGTGCTGCTCCCAGTGACGGCGCACGCTCATGGCCAGCGCCTGGATGTATTCCGGGTGGGCGTGGTAATCGCGGATGAGCCGCACCACCGGCAGGTTGCGTTCTTTTTTCATCGCCTTGGCCCAGGCATCGAACACGGAAGCCGTGGTGCTCACCGAATATTGCGGATAGAGCGGCAACAGGATCACCCGGTTGACCCCCTTGGCCTTGAGCGCCTGCCAGCCATCCGTCATGGAGGGAGAACCATAGGTCATGGCCAGCTCCACCGGTACATCCACCCCTTCCCGCTTGAGCTCCTGCTCCAGCGCGGTGCGCTGCTGCTGGCTGATGACCATCAGGGGTGAGCCCTGATCGGTCCACACCTGCTGGTACAACTTGGCCACCTTGGGCGAACGGGTCGGCAAGATGATGCAATGGAGCAGCGGGCACCAGAGGTAGCGAGGCAAATCGACAACCCTGGGGTCATGGAGAAACTGGCTGAGAAAAGCTTTGACGGCGGCGGTAGTGGGGGCGGCTGGGGTGCCCAGATTGACCAGCAAGATGCCTGTTTTCGTGGTCACATTGGCTTCCTGTCTATCTGTCGTGATGCAAAAAGGGCCCATCAGGGCCCTTCTCTTAAATTACCTGATGGTACAGGGTGTCATCGACCGGGCTCAGCCCAGGATGGCGGCGAGCTGCTGGCTCACCAGATCAACCGGCTGGGTGCCGTCGATCTTGACGTAACGGGTGTTGCCCGCTTCCGCTTCTTTGCCGTAGAAACCGATGAGCGGTGCAGTCTGCTGATGGTATACATCCAGACGCTTGCGCACTGTGGTCTCTTCATCGTCAGCACGGATCACCAGATCTTCGCCGGTCACGTCATCCTTGCCTTCCACTTTCGGCGGGTTGAACACCACGTGGTAAGTACGGCCGGAGCCGGAGTGAACGCGACGACCGCTCATGCGCTTGACGATCTCTTCGTCCGGCACGTCGAACTCCAGCACGAAATCAACGGACACACCGGCATCCTTCATGGCTTGCGCCTGAGGAATGGTGCGCGGGAAACCGTCCAACAGGAAGCCTTTGGCACAATCGGCCTGGGCGATACGCTCTTTGACCAGACCGATGATGATGTCGTCAGAGACCAGTTGACCTGCATCCATCACAGCCTTGGCTTTCAAGCCGAGCTCGGTGCCCGCCTTGATTGCGGCACGCAGCATGTCGCCAGTGGAGATCTGCGGAATACCGTGTTTTTCCATGATGAATTGAGCCTGGGTACCTTTGCCGGCGCCCGGAGCCCCCAACAGAACAATGCGCATACACGCTCCTATTGATTGGTTATTCAAATCTTGCGAAGGCAAAAAAGTACACGGTTTCGCCCGCTTCTACAAGGGTGCCCCGCCTGAATGAGTAATTAATCGCCTTAAAAATGCAGGGCATACGCCGCCAGGCTGAACCGTAGGCCGAAAGGTAAGTGATTAAACATTCACCATGGGTGCTGGATGGAGAGGCAAAAAACAGATAAAAAAATCCCGGCTAGGGGGCCGGGAATTGCGCTCAAAGAATACTACTTGTCGCTCGTAGTAGGAACGAGGCAATAGTAGTTGGCCCCCGTTGCGTCAACAACTGTCAGAAGTGACAGGAAGACCGCTATGAAACCGGAACTGGGGATCCGGAGAGCAGATAAGGTCGGCCTCCAGCCTGCCGAAAAAGGCCACCCGCTCGCTGATGTCCTCTCCTGCATAGAGCTCGGCCAGCGCCAGATAATCCTGATAGTGGCGCGCCTCGGAGCGCAGCAAGGAGACATAGAAGCGACCCAGCTCCTCGTCCAGATGGGGGGCCAGCTTGGCGAAACGCTCGCAGGAACGGGCCTCTATGTAGGCGCCGATGATCATTTTGTCGACTATGGTGGCAGGCTCGTGGGTGCGCACGTGTTGCATCAGGCTGCGGGCATAGCGGGAGGCGGTCACGGGCCCGTAGGGGATGTCGCGGGCCGCCATGATCTCCAGCACCTGCTCGAAGTGGTGCAGCTCCTCCTGGATGAGGCGCACCATGGGAAACAGCAGCGGATTGCGCGCCAGCTCCTCGAACACGGTGCGATCGGACTCCCCCATAGTACGCTTGCCAAGGATCTCCGCCTTCTCGGGGATGGCGTCCAGCTCGCGGTAGAATTCCAGCTTGGGCAGCAGGTGGCGCTTGCCCTTGGGCAGGCAGTAGCGGCGCACCAGGCTGTGAGCGGTGAGCGCAGCCTTGTTCTCGCAGTTGGCATGATCGATGAGCAGGGTCGGCAGGTGGGCGGGATCCCGCGCCATCTCCACCCACTCATCCGGGGTCTCACAGTGCAAAAACTGGCGCACGGGGGCTAGCAGATCATCCATCTGAACTCTCATCTGATCGGAAAACATGGCAGGCGCCTATGCTAGCGGATCCCGCCGTCACAGCCCACCCCTGCACGCATAAGCGCCGCTTTTTCAAACAGATATCCCCTGCCCTCCTCACATACGGAAACAACAATGGGGGCCAGGGCCCCCATATCATCATCTTTAGCAACGGAGAAAACGTTTAACTGCCTTCGTTAAAAATTTCCAGGTTGCTGGTGCCTTCGTGCCACTCGCGTACCGCCTTGCTGTCGTCGTTGCGCAGGGCGTTCAGGTGGTCCAGATAGGATTGATCCACGTCGGCGGTGACATAGTGGCCATTGAACACCGAGGTCTCGAAGTGGCGCAGCTCCGGGTTGATCTCCCGTACCGCGGCTTCCAGATCTTCCAGATCCTGGAAAATCAGACCGTCAGCACCGATCAGGGCACACACCTCTTCCACTTCCCGACCATGGGCGATCAGTTCGTTGGCGGTGGGCATGTCGATGCCATAGACGTTGGGGAAGCGGATCTCGGGGGCGGCGGAGGCAAAGTAAACCTTGGCGGCACCGGCTTCTCGCGCCATCTGGATGATCTGCTCGGAGGTGGTGCCCCGCACGATGGAATCATCCACCAGCAGCACCTTCTTGCCCTTGAACTCGGAGCTGATAGCATTGAGCTTGCGACGCACCGACTTCTTGCGCTGGGTCTGGCCCGGCATGATGAAGGTACGGCCGATATAGCGGTTCTTCACGAAGCCCTGACGGTACGGCAGATCCAGGGTGTGGGCGATCTCCAGCGCCACGTCGCAGGAGGTCTCGGGGATGGGGATGACCACATCGATGTCGAGATCTTCCCACTCGCGGGCAATCTTCTGGCCCAGCTTGTGACCCATGTTGAGGCGGGCGGCGTAGACCGAGACCTTGTCGATGAAGGAGTCGGGACGGGCGAAGTAGACATATTCGAAGATGCAGGAGCTCATCTGCGGGTTGTCAGCGCACTGCTCGGAGAAGAGCTGACCCTGCTCGGTGATGTAGATGGCTTCGCCCGGGGCGACGTCACGCACGGTTTCAAAACCGATGGCGTCGAGCGCCACACTCTCGGAGGCGAGCATGTACTCCACCTGACCCTGTTCGTCCTGACGACGGCCGAGGATCAGCGGGCGGATGCCGTTCGGATCGCGAAAACCGATGAGACCGTGGCCAATCACCAGGGAGACCACCGCATAGGCACCGCGGATCTGCTGATGGGTCTTGCGTACCGCGGCGAAGATGTCCGCCGGGGCCAGCGCCATCTTGTCACACAGATCCAGCTCGTGGGCCAGCACGTTCAGCAGCACTTCGGAATCCGAGGTGGTGTTGATGTGGCGACGGGCCACCTTGAACTGCTGCTCCTTGAGCTCCTTGGCATTGGTGAGGTTGCCGTTATGGGCCAGCACCATGCCATAGGGGGAGTTCACATAGAAAGGTTGGGCTTCTGCCGCACTGGAGCTGCCTGCGGTGGGATATCTGACATGACCGATGCCGATGTTCCCTTGCAGACGCTGCATGTGGCGCACTTCAAACACGTCCTTCACCAGGCCATTGGCCTTGCGTTGCCGGAAGTTTCCACTGTCAATGGTTACGATCCCGGCGGCATCCTGTCCCCTGTGCTGCAACACCGTCAAGGCGTCGTAGAGGGCCTGATTGACCGGAGTGGTGCCTACTATACCGACAATACCACACATGTCTTTGCTACCTCGAAGTCACTATACCTGTTTAAGAAAACTCGATGAGTTCAGCATGAACCCGAAAAACCACTGGATGACCGGCTTGAACTCGGGCACCAGTTTGGAGGCCTGCCACCAGTCGCTCTGGGAGAGGCTGGTGAAGGTATCCATGAAAAAAAGCAGGGCACTGACGATCAGTACCCCGCGAATTGCACCGAAGCAGACCCCCAGCACCCGATCGGTACCCGAGAGGCCGGTCTTGTCCACCAGCAGGCCCACCACATAGTTCACCACGCTGCCGAGGATCAGGGTCGCCACGAACAGGGCGGCGATGGCCAGACCGTTGCGCACCAGGGCATCGGAAAAGGAGGTGAAATAAACGGCGAGATCAGGATAGAAATGGCTGGCAATGAAGAAGGCGACAAACCAGGTGACGAGTGACATGGCCTCCTTGACGAAGCCGCGCACCAGGCTGATGAGGGCAGAGAAACCGACGATACCGACGATGGCGTAATCAATCCAGACCATAGAAAAAGATGTCCTGCGAAATTGCGGCGCAGTCTAACAAAAACGATTGCGCAATGCTTGATAAAATTGTGTTACATGTTCAAAGAAGCGCCGGTTGCGCAGATTTATTCACGATAAAAACGGTTGACCGGCGCCAAAATGCACAACGCCATGGCATGGCCATGGCGTTGTCGTTACCAGCGTGAACTTAACCTATATGGGTCAGACCGCCCATGTAGGATTGCAGCGCTGCCGGGATGGCGATGCGACCGTCTTCCTGCTGATAGTTCTCGAGCACCGCCACCAGGGTACGGCCCACCGCGAGGCCGGAGCCGTTCAGGGTGTGGATCAGCTGCGGCTTGCCATCGACACGCACGCGAGCCTGCATGCGGCGCGCCTGGAAGTCGGTGCAGTTGGAGACGGAGGAGATCTCACGGTAGGTATTCTGGGCCGGCAGCCACACTTCCAGATCGTAAGTCTTGGCGGCGCAGAAGCCCATGTCACCGGTGGAAAGAGCCATCACGCGATACGGCAGCTCCAGCAGCTGCAGTACCTTCTCGGCGTGGCCGACCATCTCTTCCAGTGCATCCCAGGATTTTTCCGGGTGAACCAGCTGGACCATCTCGACCTTGTCGAACTGGTGCATGCGGATGAGGCCGCGGGTGTCACGACCGTAGGAGCCCGCTTCGGAGCGGAAGCAGGGGCTGTGGGCGGTCATTTTGATGGGCAGTTCCTGCTCGTCGAAGATCTCGTCGCGGGCCATGTTGGTGAGCGGCACTTCGGAGGTCGGGATCAGGGAGAACTTGCGCACCTTGCCCTCTTCTTCCCCTTCCCCACCGATGCCAGTGTTGAACAGATCTTCGGAGAACTTGGGCAGCTGACCGGTGCCGTACAGGCTGTCCGGGTTGACCAGATAGGGCACGTAGCACTCGGTGTAACCGTGCTGCTGGGTATGCAAGTCCAGCATGAACTGGGCCAGGGCGCGGTGCAGACGGGCAATCTGCCCCTTCATCACCACGAAACGGGCACCGGAGAGCTTGACGCCGTTCTTGAAGTCGACGCCCTTGGCCGCTTCGCCCAAATCCACATGATCGCGCACCGGGAAATCAAACTCGCGCGGGGTGCCCCAACGGCGCACTTCCACGTTGTCGTTCTCGTCGCGACCGACCGGGGTGGTCTCGCTCGGCAGGTTGGGGATCATGTCGGCGATGGTCTTGAGCTCGGCCAGCAGGGCCTCCAGCTCGACCTTGCTGGTTTCCAGCTCTTCGTTGATCTTGGTCACTTCGGCCTTGAGGGGGGCAACATCTTCACCACGACGGGCAGCTTCACCGATGGATTTGGAGCGGGCATTGCGCTCGGCCTGCAGCTCCTGGGTACGGGACTGCAGATCCTTGCGTTTCTCTTCCAGAGCATTGACAGCCGCTACGTCCAGAACGTAGCCACGTGTCGCCAGACGAGCGGCAGCTTCTTCAATGTCGCTGCGCAGATATTTGGGATCCAGCATGGTTTACCTACTTTTTTAAAATGGGATCTGGGCCTGAGTCATCATGACGGGCTTGGAAACAGATCCGGAAGTTAACATCGGTTGGCATACCCCAATCGTCTTCAGAATCGGACCCGGAGGATCGGGTCGTCGAAATCAGGAAGATGGCACCAGGCCAAGACAAACGGGGTCAGAGGGGCAGTGTAGCAGACCGCCCCCCTGCCCGAACAGGGACTATTTGCCTCGTTTTCGCGACGGATCACGCCAAGGGACCCAGATTATTCAAGGGGTTGGCCAATTTTCAGGCAATATGCTCCCGCAGGGGTCAGGGGCGCCGTTTATTGGGACTCTGTCGGTCCAGATCATGGAGATAATCGAGCTTCTGGGCGATCTGCTTCTCAAGGCCGCGATCGGTGGGCTGATAGTACCGTTTGCCGGCAAGCTCGGGCGGGAAATACTCCTCGCCGGCGGCATAGGCACCGGGCTCGTCGTGGGCATAACGGTACTCGGCGCCATAGCCGAGCTCGCTCATCAGCTTGGTCGGGGCGTTGCGAAGGTGCACCGGCACCTCGAAATCGGGCAGATTCCTGGCATCCACCAGCGCCGCCTTCCAGGCGGTGTAGACCGCATTGCTCTTGGGCGCGCAGGCGAGGTAGACGATCGCCTGGGCGATGGCCCGCTCCCCTTCCGCCGGTCCCACGCGATGAAAACAATCCCAGGCGGACAGGGCCACCTGCATGGCGCGCGGATCGGCATTGCCCACGTCTTCTGAGGCAATCGCCAGCAGGCGGCGGGCGATGTAGAGGGGATCGCAACCGGCGCTCACCATGCGGGCATACCAGTAGAGGGCCGCATCGGGGGCCGAACCGCGGATCGATTTGTGCACCGCTGAGATGAGGTCGTAGAAGTGGTCGCCCTTGTTGTCAAAGCGCGCTACGTGCTCCCCCACCACGGCGGCGAGCAGAGCGCTGTCGATCTGCTTGTGGCCGCTAGCGTCCTGTTCGGCCATGTCGGCCAACAGCTCCAGATAGTTGAGGGACTTGCGCCCGTCCCCATCCACCGCCTTGGCCAGTGCCTCCTTCACCCCGGGGGCGAAGGTGAGCGCCGGATCATTGAGGCCACGGGGATCCGTCATCGCCTGATCAATCATGGCGAGGATGTCATCCTCTTCCAGCCTTTTGAGCAGATAGACCCGGGCCCGGGAGAGCAGTGCGTTGTTGAGTTCGAACGAGGGGTTTTCGGTGGTGGCACCGATGAAGGTGATGGTGCCATCTTCAATATGAGGCAGGAACACATCCTGCTGGCTCTTGTTGAAGCGGTGCACCTCGTCCACAAACAGGATGGTACGCACGCCACGCCAGCTGTTCTCCTTCGCCTTGTCGATGGCGGCGCGGATCTCCTTGATGCCGGAGGTGACGGCCGAAACCCGCTCCACCTCGGCCTGGCAGTAGTGGGCCACCAGCTCCGCCAGCGTGGTCTTGCCGGTCCCGGGCGGCCCCCACAGGATCATGGAGTGGCAGTGGCCCGCCAGGATCGCCTTGCGCAGGGGCTTGTCGGGCCCGAGGATATGCTGCTGGCCGATATACTGGTCGAGGTTTTGCGGCCGCATCCGGGCCGCCAGCGGACGAAAATCCGACGAGAAATCCAGCGACAGATTGCTCATCAGCGTTGATCGTCCAGCTCGACCCCCTTCGGGATCTTGAACACGAACTCGCTGCCCTTGAGCACCGGCTTGCGGTTGAAGCTGCTCAAAGTGAACTCGCTCCACTGCCCCTGGGCCTCTTTCACGTCGAAGCGGCTGATGTTGTCCTGGCGATCGAAAGTGACGCGGAAGGAGGCGATCAGCTCATCCTGGTTGCGGCTGGTGACGGTATAGACATCCCCCTGCCGGGTCACGTCATAGTTCTTCCAGAATTTGTCGTCATTGCCCGCGATCAGGATGAAGGGGGTATTGAGCACCGCATCTTGCAATTTGAGGGCGGTGACCTGCTCGACGAAGGGGTCATAGACCCACACATCCTTGCCGTCAGCCACGATCAGGCTCTCGTCCGGTGAGGTGGTGTGCCAGTTGAAGCGATTGGGGCGCTGCACCAGCAGGGTGCCGCTGACCTTTTGCAGCTCCTTGCCCTTGCTGTCGTAGACGGTCTGGGCAAACTTGGCGGAGAAGAGGCTCACCCCCGCCAGTTTCTGCTTGAGATCGCTGGCCGCATCGGCCCACGCCTGGCTGCTGGCCACCAGCAGCACGGTTCCCATCAACAGTTGTTTTTTCATCAGGCTTTTCATAAAACGCTCTCGATAAAAGGCCACGCCCGGTGAGGGCATGGCCAGGATAGTAGGATGAGACTCAGTCACGCACCGGTGGTGGCGCCAACACGTCGCGCTGACCATTGCCGCCCGGCGAGCTGACGATGCCCTGGTTCTCCATCTGCTCGATGAGACGGGCCGCCCGGTTGTAACCAATCTTGAACTTGCGCTGCACGCTGGAGGTGGAACCGCGACGCGACTCCACCACGAAGGCCACCGCCTCGTCGAACAGGGGATCGAGCTCTTCGTCGCCACCACCGCCATATTCGCCGCTGCCGCCCTCGCCGCCCGACTCTCCGGAGAGGATCTCGTCGATATAATCCGGCTCGCCGCGCAGTTTCCAGTCCGCCACCACCTTGTGCACCTCGTGGTCATCGACGAAAGCGCCGTGAACCCGGGTCGGGTTGGAGGTACCTGCCGGCATGTAGAGCATGTCGCCCATGCCCAGCAGGGATTCGGCGCCCCCCTGATCCAGGATGGTGCGCGAGTCAATTTTGCTCGATACCTGGAACGAGATGCGGGTCGGAATGTTGGCCTTGATAAGACCGGTGATCACATCCACCGATGGACGCTGGGTCGCGAGGATGAGGTGAATACCGGCCGCCCGCGCCTTCTGGGCAATACGGGCAATGAGCTCTTCCACCTTCTTGCCGACGATCATCATCATGTCGGCAAACTCGTCCACCACCACCACGATATGGGGCAATTTTTCAAGCTCGGGCGGGGTTTCGTCCATGGAGTCACCCGGGCGCCACAGCGGATCCAGCAGGGGATCGCCCGCCTCGATGGCCGCCAGTACCTTGTCATTGTAACCCTTGAGGTTGCGCACCCCGACCGCCGACATCAGCTTGTAGCGACGCTCCATCTCGCCCACGCACCAGCGCAGGGCGTTGGCGGCATCCTTCATGTCGGTGACCACTTCGGTCAACAGATGGGGAATGCCTTCGTAGACCGACAGCTCCAGCATCTTGGGGTCGATCATGATGAAACGCAGATCTTCAGGCGATGACTTGTAGAGCATGGAGATGATCATGGTGTTCACCCCCACCGACTTGCCCGAGCCGGTAGTACCGGCCACCAGCAGGTGCGGCATCTTGGCAAGGTTCACCACCACGGGGGAGCCGGCGATGTCCTGGCCAAGACCCATGGTCAGCGGATTGTGGCTGTCGCGGAAGGCTTCGCAATCGAGGGTCTCGCGCAGGTATACGGTCTGGCGTACCCGGTTGGGCAGTTCGATCCCCACATAGGTCTTGCCCGGGATCACCTCGACCACCCGCACGCTGCTGGCCGACAGAGAGCGGGCCAGATCGCGAGACAGGTTGGTGATCTTGCTCGCCTTCATGCCAGGGGCCAGATCCAGTTCGAAACGGGTGATGACGGGGCCCGGATAGACGCCGACCACCTTGGCCTGGACGTTGTAGTCGGCGAGTTTCGCCTCCACCAGACGGCCCATGCGCTCCAGCTCGTCCTTGCTCATCATCTGGGTTCTGGCCGGGGGACGATCCAGCAGCTCGAGACTCGGCAGCGGCGGCAGGTTGGCCTGCACGCGGCGCTTGGCTTTGCCGGGCGTGGCGGCAACCGGCGCGGCCGGCTCCTCGTCATCCCCTTCCGCCCAGGGCAGGTCGAGATCATCATCGCCATCGGCCATTGCCAGCGCGGGCTGACGACGGGCATTGGCGGCGACGCTACGCTTGGGCTTGGGTGCAAGTTCATCTTCATCATCAAACCGGGGTTCGAACTCGAAGGTGTCGTCATCGAGCTCCGGCAGCCACTCTTCCTGTGACGCCTTCTGGTTTTTCCCCTTGGGACGGCGACCCCAGTTGCTGTGCGGCTCGGCGTCGTCCTCCTCATCAAAGGCGATGTTGCCGACATTCCCTTCCAGCAGGGGATCCGGCCCCTCGTTGCGAGGCTGGCGCCAGCCGCCGGTCAACCAGCGACCCAGGGTCGTCGGGAAGTGATAGATGGCGCCGACCGACCCGGTGCAGGCGGCACCGATCCGCTCCACGATGGTGAGCCAGGACCAGCCGGTAAACAGGGTGATGCCGGTCGCCACGAAACAGAGCAACAGCAGGTTGGCCCCGACGCCGCCAAACAGCGGCACCACAGCGGTGGCGATCACATCCCCCACCAGACCACCGGCGGAGAAATTCTGCATGTCATTGAAATTCATGCTGGCAATGGCCGACATGCCGAGCACGGTGAGGATGAAACCGATGACTCGCACCCCCAGGGTGAGGTAATCCACATCGAGCAGACGACTCGGGCGCCACAACAGGCTCCAGCCCAGCAGCACAACCAGAGGAGGAACCAGGTAGGAAAAGGCCCCGAAGGTGAACATGGTGATATCGGCCAGCCAGGCCCCGGCGCTACCGGCGAGGTTTTTAACCTCCCCTTGCCAGGAGGTTTGGGACCAGCCGGGATCGGCGGGGTGGTAGGACAACAGGGCAAGCAGAAGATAGGCAGCCATCAGGGTGATGGCGATCAAGACGGCTTCGAAGATCCGTTGTGTACCTGATAAAGGAGTAAACAGCTTTTTATCGGCCAAACTCCGGCTCCTTTCTGAAAACATGTAATGCAGGAAATAAGGGGGGCTAGTATCCCCGAAAAGCCCACCGATTGTCAGCCCGTGTCTGCTATGGGCACGCCATCTTTGCACGCCGCGCAACAAGAAGAAACGAGCGGACCGGCCGCTCGTTTCTGACTGTCATGGTGTCTCATATGGACAAGATACCACGGCATAACCTGCTTTATCGGGTGCTGATCACCAGACGACTGCTCTGTTTGACCTCTTCCATCACCACGTAGGTGCGGGTGTCGTTGACACCGGGCAAGCGCAGCAGGGTCTCCCCCAGCAGCCGGCGGTAGGCCGACATGTCGCTCACCCGGGTCTTGAGCAGATAATCGAAATCACCGGATACCAGGTGACACTCCTGGATCTCTTCGAGCACCTGAACGGCCTTGTTGAACTGTTCGAATACATCGGGCGCCCCGCGGTTAAGGGTGATCTCGACGAAGACCAGCAAAGAGGCATCCAGGTAGTGAGGGTTCAGAATGGCGGCATATCCTTCGATATAACCCTGTCGCTCGAGGCGACGAACCCGTTCCAGACACGGTGTGGGACTCAGGCCAACTCGTTTGGACAACTCAACGTTCGAAATCCTGCCATCCTTTTGCAGTTCATTCAGAATGTTGCGGTCAATCCTGTCCAAATCCTTTAGCCGACTCTTAGCTTCCATCATTTTATTCCATCCTTTGGCTATTTTTTGGTAAGAATCACCAGTCATTTTATAATTATGGTCACAAATCCTGTCAATACCTGAATATACTAGGCGCAAATGTTATTAACATTTAAGCAACATAAAACACCAATCGATAGACGAGGGATAGCATGATTATCGGTGTACCGAAAGAGATAAAAAACCATGAATATCGCGTAGGCATGGTTCCGGCCAGTGTACGTGAACTGACAGCACGAAACCACACTGTTTTCGTCCAAAGCGGTGCCGGAAACGGCATTGGCTTCAGCGATGCAGATTATATGGCTGCCGGCGCCGATATTTTGGCCACTGCCGCCGAGGTTTTCGCCAAGGCCGAGATGATCGTCAAGGTCAAGGAGCCCCAGCCAATCGAGTGCGCCATGTTGCGCCCGGGTCAGACCCTCTTTACCTACCTGCATCTGGCGCCGGATCTGCCACAGACCGAAGCCTTGCTGAAAAGTGGTGCCATCTGCATCGCTTACGAGACGGTCACCGATGGTCGTGGTGGCTTGCCCCTGCTGGCCCCCATGTCGGAAGTCGCGGGTCGCATGTCCATTCAGGCGGGTGCCCAGGCACTGGAGAAATCCCGCGGTGGTAGCGGCGTGCTGCTCGGTGGCGTGCCCGGCGTAGAACCGGCCAAGGTGGTGATCATCGGGGGTGGCGTGGTGGGTTCCAATGCAGCCCGCATGGCCATCGGCCTGCGCGCGGATGTCACCATTCTTGACAACAACATTGATGCCCTGCGCCGACTCGACAACGAGTTCCAGGGATCAGCCAAGGTGGTCTACTCCAACAGCGAAACCCTGGAACGTCACCTGCTGGCCGCCGATCTGGTCATTGGCGGCGTGTTGGTGCCGGGTGCTACTGCGCCAAAACTTGTCAACCGTGACCACATTGCGCGCATGAAGCCTGGCTCGGCCATCGTCGACGTGGCCATCGATCAGGGCGGCTGCGTGGAGACCTCCCACCCCACCACTCACGAAGATCCCACCTTTATCGTCGATGACGTGGTGCACTACTGCGTGGCCAACATGCCGGGCGCCGTGGCGCGAACCTCGACCGTGGCCCTCAACAATGCCACCCTGCCCTTCATCATCAAGCTGGCGCAACAAGGATATCGCCAAGCGCTGCTGGCAGACTCCAATCTGCTGCATGGTCTCAACGTGATGGAAGGCAAGCTGACCTGCAAGGAGGTCGCCATGGCCCATGGCCTTGTCTACACGGATCCCCTGACCCTGCTGAACTGATCTGCTCGATTTGCCCAAGAGACGATGAGTGAGAATCCGCCCGCGATGGGCGGTTTTTTTTATTTCCCAAACCCGCCCCGCCACTAACACGTACACGATTAAAACAATCGACTCACTGGCCTTTGACCCCTTATCACGAATTACCTACAATCGCGCAAACTCATTACGTCTCGGAAATTACATCATGAGCCAAGTCACTCACAGCAAACTGCTGATCCTGGGCTCCGGCCCGGCCGGTTACACCGCTGCCGTCTATGCCGCCCGCGCTAATCTCAATCCCCTGCTCATCACCGGCATGCAGCAAGGCGGTCAGCTGACCACCACCACAGAAGTGGAGAACTGGCCTGGTGATCCCGAAGGCCTCACTGGCCCTGCCCTGATGGAGCGCATGAAAGAGCATGCGGAGAAGTTTGATACCCGCATCCTGTTTGATCACATCAACGAGGTGGAGCTGACCCAGCGCCCGTTCCGTCTCAAGGGTGACAACGGCGAGTACACCTGCGATGCCCTGATCATCGCCACCGGTGCCTCCGCCAAGTATCTGGGCCTGCCCTCCGAAGAGGCGTTCAAGGGGCGCGGCGTCTCTGCTTGCGCCACCTGTGACGGTTTCTTCTATCGCAATCAGGAAGTGGCGGTGATCGGGGGTGGCAACACTGCCGTGGAAGAGGCGCTCTATCTGGCCAACATCGCCAAGAAGGTGCACCTCATTCACCGCCGCGACGAGTTCCGTGCCGAGAAGATCCTGATCAAGCGCCTGCATGACAAGGTAGCCAGCGGTAATATCGTACTGCACACCCACCAGACCCTGGACGAAGTGCTGGGCGATCAGATGGGGGTCACCGGCGTGCGCCTGCGCAACACCCAGGACGACACCACTTCCGAACTGGCACTGATGGGCGTCTTCATCGCCATCGGTCACCAGCCCAACACCCAGATCTTCGACGGCCAGCTGGAGATGCAAAACGGCTATCTCAAGGTTCGTGGCGGCCTAGACGGCTTTGCCACCCAGACCAGCATCGAAGGGGTCTTTGCCGCCGGTGACGTGGCCGACCATAACTACCGTCAGGCCATCACCTCCGCCGGTACCGGCTGTATGGCAGCCCTCGATGCAGAACGCTATCTCGACGCACAATAAACGCGCTCCAGATGTGATATAAGGCATACCCTCGGGTATGCCTTTTTCATATGTAGGAGTCTAATGAAGCAGAAGATATTGATAGTCGAAGACAGCCTGACCATACGTCGCATGCTGACTCAAGCCATTGCCCAGCAAACCGGTCTTGAGATTGATGCCTTCGACACCCTGGAAGGCGCCCGTCATTGCCGGGGAGAAGAGTATGTGGTGGCGTTGGTGGACTTGACGCTGCCGGATGCCCCAAGCGGAGAAGCCGTCAGCGCACTGCTGGCCCGTGGCCTGCCGGTGGTGATCCTCACCGCCGACATCAGCGAGGACAAACGCAGCGCCTGGCTGGAAACCGGGGTGCTGGATTATGTGATGAAGGATTCGCGCCACTCGCTGCAATATGCGGTCAGCCTGGTGCATCGCCTCTATCTCAACCAGGCCATCGAGGTACTGGTCGTCGATGATTCGCGCACCTCCCGCCATCGCACCATGACTCAGCTGCGCAAACAGTTACTGCAGGTTCATGAGGCGAGCCACGCCCGTGAAGCGCTGACCATGCTGGAGCAACACCCAGGCATTCGCTTGGCGCTGGTTGACTACTATATGCCGGATATCGACGGGATCAGCCTGGTACGTATGCTGCGCGAGCGCTACAGCAAGCAGCAACTGGCCATCATAGGGATCTCGGTCTCCGACAAGCGGGGGCTGTCAGCCCGCTACCTCAAGCAGGGCGCCAACGATTTCCTCAACCAGCCGTTCGAGCCTGAAGAGCTGCAGTGCCGGGTCAGCCACAATCTGGAGGCGCTTGAGCAGTTCAACAGCATTCAGGAGTCAGCCAATCGCGACTACCTGACCGGCCTGTACAACCGGCGTTACTGGTTCAATGAAGGGCAGAAATGGTTCGAAGAGCATCAGCGCCAACAAACCCAGCTCGCGCTCTGTGTACTCGATGTGGATCACTTCAAACAGGTCAATGATCACTGGGGCCATGCCATCGGCGATCAACTGCTCTGTCACCTCACCCGCTTGATGACCCAGTTCTTCCCCGATGCCATGATTGCCCGTTTCGGGGGGGAAGAGTTTGCTCTGATGGTCCCGCACTGCACCGTGAGCGTCCTTAACAAACGGCTGGAAGGGCTGCGTCAGCAATTACGCCAACAACCCCTTTCCAAGGAGCATCCCCTGTTCGTTCGCGCCAGTTACGGCGTGATCAATGTCGGGCGGGGTTCCATGGACGAGGCACTGAGCGAAGCGGATCGCCTGCTGTACCAGGCGAAAAATACCGGTCGCGATAAAATCGTGTCTCAGGACCCAGCTGCCTGACCGGCAAGCAGTGAGTCCCGTGTGTTACCGCCCGACAGATTTTCACCCCGAAAATCTGTCGGTTGTTTTTCAGCCCCTCTCTCAAAACGTCTTGTCGACCCGCACACCGTCATCGAAATAGAGAATGCGGACCTTGTCCCCCTTCATGAACACCATGGCGGGATCATAATCCTGGATCACGTTGACCAGCCCATTCTGTTCATTGCGAATGAGCAGCTCCACCAGCTTGTTTTCCACCACGCTGCCATCGGACGACTGATACTGCTGCGCCATGGCGGCCCCCGCCAGCGCCCCCATTGCAGTCGCAATTTCCCGGCCATGGCCGCCGCCAAACTGGTTGCCAAGCAGCCCACCCAGCACGGCGCCCCCCAGAGTTTTCCAGCCGGAGTGCGCGGATTCCAGGATCTGACGCTGGGTAATGTTGCGCACCGTATCCACTTCGCCAAATACCACCTGATTCACGGGCCTGGCGGTATTGCGCTCATACACAGCAGCCCAGGCTGGCGCAGTGACAAACCAGATCAAGCTGGATACTATCAGGATAATGCCCTTCATCTGTGAACCTCGTTGCCTAATGTCTCGCTATCTTACCCAACTGGATGATGAGCTCTGCTGGTTTCCCGACCCAAAGCATGCCCTGGAAGAGCCCAACGGCCTGCTGGCGATTGGGGGCGATCTCTCCCCGACGCGCTTGCTGGCAGCTTACCACAAGGGGATCTTCCCCTGGAATGAGCCCCACCAGCCGACGCTCTGGTGGTCACCTGATCCCCGGGGGGTGATCCGGCCAGAGCAACTGCACATAGGACGCACCCTGCAAAAAGTGCTGCGCCGCACGTCATTCGATATTTCCGTCAATCGCGCCTTTAATGAGGTAATCACCGCCTGCGCCGCACCGCGGCGCACTGCCGATGAGACCTGGATCAGCAGGCCCATGATCGAGGCTTATCAGCAACTCCATCGCCTGGGTCATGCCCACTCCATCGAGATCTGGCAAGAAGGACGGTTGCAGGCGGGATTGTACGGGCTCTCGATTGGCCGACTGTTCTGTGGCGAGTCCATGTTCAGCCACATCGACAATGGCGCCAAACTGGCCATGGTGGCCCTCTGTCGTCACTTTGCTCGTCATGGGGGTGAACTTGTCGATTGCCAGATGCAGAACCCGTTTCTCGCCACCCTGGGTATTGAAGAGTGGCCAAGAGCCCGCTTTCTGAAAGCACTGGCAGTACTGGGGCAACAAACATTGGCGGCGACATGCTGGCACAAGGGGGAGATCAGCCTATGACGGAAGAAGTGATCCTCAAAGTAGGGCTCACCCCGAAACACCCTTGCAGTTATCTGGACAAGGAACAGGAACAGTTGCTGGTGCTGATGGACCACTCCCTGCTCAATGCCAGCGGCTATGAACGCCTGCTGACCGCAGGATTTCGCCGCAGTGGCAACGACATCTATCGCCCCCACTGCCCCGCTTGCCATGCCTGCCAATCTCTTCGCATTCACAGCGAGCTGTTTCGCCCCAGCCGCGGGCAAAAGCGGATCCGCCAGCTCAACAGGGATATCGACATCGTGTTGAGCTACGATGACAAACCCGAATATTACCTGCTCTACGAGCGCTACATCCGGGAGCGCCACCGCGATGGCAGTATGTATCCCCCCAATCGCAACCAGTATCGCGGTTTTCTCCACTGCGACTGGATGCCCCCTCTTTTTCTGGAAATGCGCAAGGAAGGGCGGCTCATCGGGGTAGCCACTACGGATCTGCTGCCTCACTCCCTGAGCGCCATGTATACCTTTTTCGACCCCGATTACGCCGACCGCTCTCTGGGCACCTTTGCCATCCTGAGCCAGCTCGATCTCGCCAGACGCACGGGGCGTAACTGGCTCTATCTCGGCTATCTGGTAGAAGCGTGTCGCAAGATGAATTACAAGCGCAATTATCTGCCCCATGAGGTGCTAATCCAGGGAGAATGGAAAAATATCGACAGCAAGCCCGAGTAAACTTTACACATAGCCTTAAATCCGGCATGATCCAGCGGTTTTTTGTTGTGGCTTATCAAGAGGATTCAATGGCTAAAGAAGACAGTATTGAGATGCAGGGCACTATTCTCGAAACCCTGCCCAATACCATGTTCCGTGTGGAACTGGAGAATGGTCACGTGGTTATCGCTCATATTTCCGGCAAGATGCGCAAAAACTACATTCGTATCCTGACTGGAGACAAAGTAACGGTAGCACTGACTCCCTACGATCTCTCCAAGGGACGTATTGTTTTCCGCTCTCGCTAAGCCAGGAATTCAGCAAAAAACCCCAACCTTTCGGTTGGGGTTTTTTGTCGTTCTCTAATCACAGATGCTTAGTGGGAAACAGCTTCAACATCGACCTGAAAGTCAAAGCTGAGGCTGTCATCAACCAGCTCAACCTTCACAACCCCACCATCGACCAATGAGCCAAACAGGATCTCGTTGGCCAGGGGTTTCTTGAGGTGTTCCTGGATCACCCTCCCCATCGGTCTGGCCCCCATGGCTCTGTCATATCCCTTCTCGGCCAACCAGTGACGAGCACGTTCTGACACCTCGAGAGAGACTCCTTTCGCATCCAGCTGAACCTGCAACTCGACAATAAACTTGTCGACGACCTGGTGGATCACCGTCATATCCAGATGGTTGAACCAAATGATGTGGTCGAGACGGTTGCGAAACTCCGGGCTGAATGTCTTGTTGATCACCGCCATGGCATCGTGGCTCAGATCCTGCTGCTGGAAACCGATGGACTTGCGTTGGGTTTCCTGCACCCCGGCATTGGTGGTCATCACCAGGATCACATTGCGAAAATCAGCCTTGCGCCCGTTGTTATCGGTCAGGGTCCCGTTGTCCATCACCTGCAGCAACAGGTTGAAGACATCCGGGTGTGCCTTCTCAATCTCGTCGAGCAACACCACTGAGTGAGGGTGCTTGATCACCGCATCGGTCAACAGGCCACCTTGCTCAAACCCGACATAGCCGGGAGGGGCACCGATCAGACGGGAGACTGTGTGGCGCTCCATGTATTCGGACATGTCAAAGCGCAGCATTTCCACCCCGAGGGCCTTGCCCAGTTGCTGGGTCACCTCTGTCTTGCCCACCCCGGTCGGACCGGCAAAGAGGAAACAACCCACTGGGCGACGCTCGTTACCCAATCCCGAACGGGACAAACGGATCGCATCCGTCAGCACCTCGATGGCTTTGTCCTGGCCGAAGACCACCATCTTGAGATTACGCTCCAGATTTTTCAGCACCTCCTTGTCGGAGGAGGAGACTGATTTTTCCGGGATACGGGCAATCTTGGCCACGATGGCTTCTATTTCCTGCACATTGATCACTTTCTTGCGCTTGCTCGCCGGCAACAACCGCTGCCCGGCCCCCGCCTCGTCGATCACATCGATGGCTTTATCCGGCAAATGACGATCGTTGATGTATTTGGCCGACAGCTCAACCGCAGCACGGATCGCTTTGACGGTATAACGCACCCCGTGGTGTGCCTCGTAACGACTCTTGAGCCCCATCAGGATACGTGTGGTATCGTCAACGCTCGGCTCGACGATATCGATCTTCTGGAAGCGGCGTGCCAGAGCACGGTCTTTCTCGAAGATCTGGGCATATTCCTGATAGGTGGTTGAACCAACACAGCGCAGCAAACCGTTGGAGAGCAGCGGTTTGATGAGGTTGGCCGCATCCAGCTGGCCACCGGAGGCTGCACCGGCACCTATGATTGTGTGGATCTCGTCGATGAACAGGATGGCCCCTTCCTGGCGTTCAATCTGCTTGAGTAGCACTTTGAGGCGTTTCTCGAAATCGCCGCGGTATTTGGTTCCCGCCAGCAAAGAGCCCATATCAAGCGAGTAAATGGTGCTACCGGCAATCACCTCGGGCACATCCCCCTTGACGATCCGGTAGGCCAGCCCCTCGGCGATGGCGGTCTTGCCGACACCGGCCTCCCCCACCAGCAGAGGATTGTTCTTGCGACGACGACACAACACCTGGATGGTGCGATTCAACTCCTGATCACGACCGATCAGAGGGTCAATGCGCCCCTCCAGCACCAGCTGGTTCAAATTAGTCGCAAAGCTCTCGATCTGGGCGGCAGAGACGTCGTCATCAGACTCCGGATTGCTATTGCTGCCCAAATCCGGCTTGCTCTCCTTACGTACGCCATGGGAGAGGAAGTTGACCACGTCGAGGCGACTGATCTCGGCTTTTTTCAGGAAGTAAGCCGCTTGCGACTCCTGCTCGCTGAAAATGGCGACCAGGACATTGGCACCACTGACTTCGGTGTTGCCCGAAGATTGCACATGGAATACCGCACGCTGAAGCACTCGCTGGAATCCCAGCGTCGGCTGGGTTTCACGATCTTCATCGTCACGGGGAATAAGAGGGGTTGTTTGATTGATGAATGCGCGGATCTCTTTGCGCATCTGCTCGACATCGGCACCACAAGAACTCAGCGCCTCATGGGCTGAGCTGTTATCCAACAGGGCTAACAACAGGTGCTCGACGGTCATGAATTCGTGGCGCTCGTCACGGGCCAGTTTAAACGCCTCGTTCAGCGTCTTTTCCAGATCTTTATTCAACATAGGCACCTCCCCTAGTACAGCTACAATGTGGTGTCACACTCGCCATCAAGTCATCAGATTCAAGCCTTTTCCATAGTACATAGCAGTGGATGTTCGTGGTTACGTGAATAGGTGTTGACCTGGACTACTTTGGTTTCAGCGATCTCTGCGGTAAACGTGCCACAGATCCCCTTACCACTATAATGCACGCTCAGCATGACCTGAGTCGCCTTGTCCAAATCCATACCAAAGAACTTTTGCAGCACCTCCACCACGAATTCCATCGGTGTGTAGTCATCATTGTTCAACACGACCTTGTACATGGGGGGCGACTGCAGCTTTGTCTTCTCTGCTTCTGCAATCTCTTCATTAGCAAAGAGTTCTTTCTGCTTGCTCATAATCGCGCTTTGGTACCTCTAGATTACTACCGTCTAACACAAGCTTGTCAATAGACTTGTTAACCAGATCACATCAGCTGTTAACAACTTCTTGACTCGCTCAAAAGTTGGACTAGATTGGTTACTTGCTAATCTGTGCCCGTCTGCTACGGGCTTATGTCCTAGTTATAATGGGCTGGCGCAGGTTACTCAACGACTTCTGGGTAATCAATAAAAGGATGTAGAAGTATGGCAACCGGCACAGTTAAGTGGTTCAACAACGCAAAAGGATTTGGGTTTATCTGTCCGGAAGGAGGTGGTGAAGATATCTTCGCGCACTACTCCACGATTCAAATGGAGGGCTACAAGACCCTGAAAGCGGGTCAGGCCGTCAATTTTGAACTGCAACAGGGGCCGAAAGGAAATCATGCCTCTGTTATTGTGCCAAACGAAGCACAAAATATTTAAAACCATGCGTTGGATAAATAAAAAACCGGTTTCTCCCAGAGAAACCGGTTTTTTATTATCTATACCTGCGACTTCTGTGCTCCACGACTGCCTAGTGCTCTGATCACGGACACCTCATCGGCTGCCTTCAGTCGTGATAGTCGTTACAGGCGATCAGGGTGTTCTCCATCAGGCTGGCGACTGTCATCGGTCCGACACCACCTGGCACAGGCGTGATAAAAGAGGCATGACTGCGCGCCGTTTCAAACTCAACGTCCCCTACCAGAGAGCCATCCGCCAGACGATTGATGCCCACATCGATCACCAGCGCCCCCGGCTTGACCCACTCCCCCGGAATGAAATTGGGCTTGCCGACCGCTACCACCAGCAAATCAGCGCGGCGCACCTGCTCTTCCAGATCGCGGGTAAAACGGTGACAAGTGGTGGTCGTGCACCCCGCCAGCAGCAGCTCCAGGGTCATGGGGCGTCCCACTATGTTGGATGCTCCGACCACCACCGCATGCAGACCATGAGTCTTAACTCCTGTGGTTTCAATCAGCGTCATGATCCCCTTCGGCGTGCAGGGGCGCAGTGCCGGAATACGCTGTGCCAGACGTCCGACATTATAGGGGTGAAAACCATCGACATCCTTGTCGGGGCGGATCCGCTCCAGTACCAGGGTCGTATCGAAGTGGGCCGGCAGTGGCAACTGAACCAGAATGCCATCGACATGAGTATCGTCATTCAGTTGGTCGATCAGCGCCAGCAACTCTTCCTGAGTGGCCGTCGCACTCAAGTCATAAGAGCGGGAGAGAAACCCGACTTCTTCACATGCCCGGCGCTTGCTGCCGACATAGACCTGAGAGGCAGGATCCGCCCCCACCAGAATGACGGCCAGCCCCGGCGCCCGTTTCCCTGCTGCCAACCGCTGTTGGACCTGCGCCGCGACCTGGCTGCGAATCGTTTGCGCAACCTGTTTTCCATCTATGATTTTGGCAGACATCGTACTCCACTCACCATGTGTTCAACTGCCGCGCATTGTCGCATTTTTTTAGCCGGGATGTTAGCGGCACAGATAGGTCGCATGACCAGAGGGCAATAAGTAGGCACTTGAATTTACTGGGGGAAAAAGTCGTTGACGCTGGCTCCAACGCTTGGGTATGATGCCCGCCCGTTGCCCAGTACGACTCTTGTCGAGTATGCTGGACGCGGTATTTCGGTGATTAGCGCAGCCCGGTAGCGCATCTGGTTTGGGACCAGAGGGTCAAAGGTTCGAATCCTTTATCACCGACCAGGTTTGTCAACTTGCCTGCATGGCGGGTTGAGATACGCGCCCTTAGCTCAGTCGGATAGAGCAACGGCCTTCTAAGCCGTGGGTCGCAGGTTCGAATCCTGCAGGGCGCGCCATTGATTCCCTCTCTTATCAGATAAATGGAAATCAATGACTGTTTTAGTGGTGGCTGTAGCTCAGTTGGTAGAGTCCCGGATTGTGATTCCGGTTGTCGTGGGTTCGAGCCCCATCAGCCACCCCATTATCTCTCTGCTCTCGCAATTCATAGCGAGCAGAACACTCTCCAGAGTGAAACAAAAAAACCGGCCTATGCCGGTTTTTTTGTTTTTGCCCTTCTGCAAAATCAAAGGACTAAGCCCGTTCTTTGCTCTATGTATTCCACCTCATAAAGACACAAAATCATCAATACTCTGAACCTTGTTTCGTTTTTGCTTATAACTCAGAATAATTTGTTGTTTATGTTTTATTACGCCAAACGGTAACCTCTCCCATTCTCACCCACTTCCTATTACCGGACTCGCTATCCCGTCGCTAACTGCACTGCTGCAGCCCATGAACCTGCACTGATGTTCCTGCAGTTCGCAACATCACGCAATCAAGGCCAGGCATTCAAGCCCCATGACTATGCCCAACCGCACTGGTTGTCCTTGACCTTGCCAATCAGGATAGAGCGAGGAGCAAACCACCATAGACGGACTTCGAGCAACTTGGCTTGCCAACCATAATCACACCTGAATATCTGTGCCAGTTTCTGGCGACCACGGAGTAACACAATGAAATTCAAGACCATGAGCGTGCACAGCGGCCAGCGGATCGATCCCCAGACCGGGGCACTGACCACTCCGCTCTACCAGAGCAGTACCTTCAGCTACTTCAATGCCCAGGCGGGCAAGGAGCGCTTTGCCGGCCAGGCTCCCGGGTTCATTTACAGCCGCTTTGGCAACCCCACGACCGCCGAGCTGGAGCAGAAGCTGGCAGCCCTCGAAGGAGCCGACGAGGCGCTGGTGGTGGCAAGCGGTATGGCGGCGGTGAGCGCCATCATGTATGCCCTGGCCGATAGCGGCGATGAAGTGGCCTATGTTGGTCCTCTCTACGGTGGCACAGATGCGTTCCTCAAACAGACCTTCAGCCGCGCTGGCATCAAGGTCACCGCCTACGAGAGCGATCAGGATCTGCTGGCCAACATCCGCCCCGCCACCAAGGTGGTACTGTTCGAAACCCTGACCAACCCCACCCTCAAAGTGGTGGACCCGCGAGTGGTGGTCGAGGCGGCCCGCAAGGTGGGCGCCATCAGTGTGTGTGACAACACCTTCCTCACCCCCTATCTGCTGCGCCCACTGGAGCTCGGTGTCGATATCGTGATGCACAGCGGCACCAAGTACCTGGGCGGCCACGGCGACATCATCGCCGGGGTGGTGGCGGGCTCTCACGCACTGATGAAATCCATCCGCACCGTGGCACTCAAACATATCGGCTCCCCGATCGGCCCACAGGAGGCCTACCTGCTGCAGCGCGGGGTCAAGACCCTGCCCTTGCGCATGGATGCCCATCTGTACAATGCCCAGAAGGTGGCCGACTTCCTGGCCGCCCACCCGGCGGTGAAGAAGGTGATCTACCCGGGGCTGACCAGCCATCCGGGCCACCCTGCCCTTGGCGCCTTCGCCAGCGGCTTTGGTGGCATGGTGAGCATAGAGCTGGAAGGAGGGTTTGAGCGCTGCGCCACCTTGCTCGACAACTTGCAGCTGTTCGTGCAGGCGGTGAGCCTCGGCGATCTCGAGAGCCTGGCCTGCCATCCGGCCAGCACTACCCATGCCGCCATGGACGAGGCGAGCCGCCTCGCCGCCGGGGTCAATGACGATCTCATCCGCTTCAGCATAGGGGTGGAGGACGCGGACGATCTCATCGCCGATCTGGCGGCGGCGCTCGCCCTCCTTTAACTCTTTTACCTAACACAAAAACGGCGGCCATCATGGCCGCCGTTTTCACAACGCGATCAGGCGATGTCTGACATTACTCTTCCCACACGATGGAGCGTGAAGGCCACTGCTCGCCGATATCGGCATATTTTTGCTCCAGCAGGTGGCGGCGGATCTTCATGGTGGGAGTGAGCACGCCGTTCTCGATATTCCAGGGTGTCTTCACCACCAGGATGCCACGCAACTTGGCATGAGCCTCCAGCTGATCGTTGACCCGGTTGCGGGCCGCCTCCAGCTGGGCCTCGACCGCTCCCCTGTCCCCCTTCATGGCGCTTTCGGCGAGCTGCACCAGGGCGATGGGTTGTGGCATGCCGTAACCAATCACGCACAGCTGTTCTATGATGGACTCCTGCCCAAGCAGCCCTTCGATGGGGACAGGCGCCACATACTTGCCCTTGGCGGTCTTGAACACATCCTTCATCCGCCCCGTGATGGTGAGATACCCCTCCCTGTCCAGCTTGCCCATGTCGCCGGTATGGAGCCAGCCATCCGCATCGATGGCCTCGGCGCTGTGCTCGGGATCCTTGTAGTAGCCCAACATCATGCCTTCGCAGCGACAAAGGATCTCCCCTTCATCGGAGATCTTGATGGTCACGCCAAGCCCCGCCTTGCCGACGGTGCCAATCTTGTCTGCCCTGAACGGATAGTTGATGGTGGAGTAGGCATGGTTTTCGGTCATGCCCCAGGCTTCGGTGACATTCAGGCCGATGCTCAGGTACCACTCAAGCAGGGCCGGTGACACTGGCGCCGAGCCACAGCCCAGCACACGCGCCTGATCCAGCCCCAGCCCCTTTTGCAGCTTGCTCTTGATGAGGCTGGAAACCAGTGGGATTTTGAGCAGCAGATCCAGTTTCTTCTGGGGCAGTTTCTCGAGGATCTTGATGCGGAACATGGCCCACAGGCGCGGCACCGAGATGAACACGGTGGGACGGCAGCGCTTGACGTCCTCAATAAAGGTGTCGAGGGATTCGGGGAAAGCGATGGTGGCACCGCCAAACAGGCTACCGCCATAGATGTAGACCCGCTCTGTGATGTGAGCGAGCGGCAGATAGGAGAAGCCGCGATCGGCCTGAGTCAGGCCGACCGTTTCCACCAGCTTCTCGCAGGACCAGGCGTAGCGCTCGACGCTCAGCATGGCCCCTTTCGGCTTGCCGGTGCTGCCAGAGGTGTAGACCAGGCTCAGCAAGGCGTCCGGCGCCTGCACCGGGCTGTCGGGAATGGGCTCGTGCACCTCCAGCAGGTCGTCCCACTGGTGGCTGGCCGGCATGGTGTCATAGGGAAAGGCGATACGCAGCAGATCGGTGGGGACGCCGGCCTCCTGACTCTTCCAGTCATCCAGCTTGCCGACGAAGAT
The DNA here is from genome assembly GCF_041402525.1 of Aeromonas sp. S18(2024). Lineage (NCBI taxonomy): Bacteria > Pseudomonadati > Pseudomonadota > Gammaproteobacteria > Aeromonadales > Aeromonadaceae > Aeromonas > Aeromonas sp. S18(2024). The sequence continues at coordinate 363,395 of NZ_JBGLQV010000003.1, forward strand.
GGCCTTGGCTTCGCTGTGGCGCAGCACATATTCGATGGTATCGACGTTGGCGGTGGGATAGATGGGCACACTCACATACTGCCCCATCTGCATGGCGAGATCGGCGATGAACCACTGGGCGCAGTTCTTGGAGAGCAGCGCCACCTTGTCACCAGAAACCAGCCCCAGATGACGCAGGGCCGTCACCATGCGCCGCGCCTCTTCCGCTACTTCACCCCAGGTGAAGTCGACATATTCGCGGTTGATGGTTTGTCGCAGATAAATCCGATCAGGACACTGCCGCTCCCAGTGATAGAGCATCTCGAGCGGCAGTTTCTTGGCAATATGTGATGTGGAAGCCATAGTTTAATCCCTGAAACAAAAGGCGATACTTATTATTAACCTTTTGATAACTATCAGGGAAGCAGAAACTCATACTTCCGTTTGAAATTTGTTTTTGATCAAGCTTCCGCTTGTTGCTGCAGGCGTTTCCACATGGTCTGCACCAGCTCTTCATCCTGCTCGGAGAGCTCCCCCTGCAAGATGGCCTCGTTGAGACTGCGCAGCACATAGCTCTTGACGTCGCGCACCAGGGTCTTGCCTTCCAGCTCGGCCCGGGCCACCGCCAGCGAGATATGCCCCCGCAAGTATCCTCCGGCAAACAGCTCATCGTCTGTCGCGGTGGCAACCATGTCGTCGATCAGTCCCAACAACTTGTGCTCAAAATCGTGAATCGTCATGTAACGCAGCCTCATTTCCGGGGTTGCCGGCAAAATAATTCGGGGGTATGGAACCGCAATCCGGTTGATTGCGGCTCTCTGGCGCCAGGCCAGCGGCTTCCTTGACGTCCTATTCCGGGTTGGCCACCGGGTAGATGACCTGATCCTTGTATCCCGTGGTGATCCGCAGATAACCACTCAACGCCCGGTTCAATTCGGGATCATCGGTATCCACCAGCAGCGGTCGGCCCTCAAGCGCGGCCAACTTGCTCTTGGTCGCCAGCACCTGGATATTTTCCAGCCCGACACACCGAATCACCTCTGGACTCAATTGCTGATTTCCGCGCCCGAACAAATGTCCCTGACCGCCTATCAGGGTAATGATCAGACGGCAGCGACGGCCGCGGATCCGGGTCAGGATCTCGGCGGCGGACAGATCCTGCCCGATAAGCCGGCCATTTTCCACCAGATCCACACCGAGCAAGGTATTTTCCAGGCCAAGCTCCGCCATGCAGGCGGCCACCGTGCTGCCAGACCCCATCAGGTAGAGAATATCGGGTTCCATTTGCTCCACAAAACCGGCGGCCAGATCCGCCAGCACCAACTCTTCGGACTCCTTGCCCCCCTGCTTGACCGCCTGTACGTAACGCAGATCGCCGGGCACCAGCAGCTGGCCATAGTGACGGGCACGCACCTTGCCCGCTCGAAATGCCTCTTCATCTATGTCCATCACCTCGGCATCGATAAGGCTGAGCAGCTCCCCTGCGATCATCCGTGCCGCCACCCTGCCCGTCGCGGCAGGGGTCACCCCGTAGACCCCCGAGTGGATCTTGCAGCCCGCCGGAATGCCGAGCACATGGCACGACTCCCCCACCGCCGCACAGATATCCCGCGCCGTGCCATCGCCGCCGGCAAACAGCAGCAAATCGACCCCGGCGTCACGCATCCGCTCGGCCGCCTGACGGGTGTCGGTGGCGCTGGTGGCCTCCCCTTCGGGGTGGTAGACAATCCGGCAGGGCAAGCCAAGAGAATAGGCCAGCGCCTCCCCCATCTCGCCGGCGACCGTCAGCAACTCGAACCGCTCAGCCAGCTCGCACAGCGGCAACAGGGCCTGCCGTACCCGCTCTTGAGCCTTGGGCACGGCGCCACGAGCAAGCGCCTCTTCCACCACGCCATCACTGCCCTTGAGACCAACTGCCCCGCCAATGCCGGCAACCGGATTAATGATGAGTCCTAATCGAAACATGTGTCCCTCCCTTGCGATGGCGACCATTCTTATCTTTTCGCCACACTGGGACAAGCGGTCTCCCCCTGTTAAAATGTTCCGTTTCGTTTTTCCCTATCAAGGTGCAATTATGTTGGAATGGGTTCTTGACCCCTCAGCCTGGGTCGCTCTCGCTACTCTTACCCTGCTCGAAATCGTACTTGGCATTGACAATATCATCTTCATCTCCATCCTGGTCGGCCGCCTGCCCGAAGCCCAGCGCCAGAAGGCGCGCATTCTGGGACTGGCGCTCGCCATGGGCACCCGCATCCTGCTGCTGCTCTCCCTGGCCTGGGTGATGCGCCTCACCAGCCCGCTCTTCACCGTGCTGGGCGAGGCCATCTCGGGGCGCGATCTGATCCTGTTGCTGGGGGGCCTGTTTCTCATCGGCAAGAGCGCCCACGAGATCCACGCCACTCTGGAGGGCGCGGCCGAGCCGGAGAACACGACAGCCGTCGCCTCCGGCTTTGTCAGCACCCTGCTCCAGATCGCCATCCTCGATATCGTGTTCAGCCTGGATTCCGTCATCACAGCGGTCGGCATGGCGGATCACGTGCCCGTCATGGTACTGGCCATCATGATCGCCGTCTTCATCATGATGTTCGCCGCCAAGGCCATCGGCGATTTTGTCGACAGCCACCCCACCATCAAGATGCTGGCGCTCTCCTTCCTCACCCTGGTGGGCTTCGCCCTGATGGCGGAAGGACTGGATGTGCACATTCCGAAGGGGTACATCTACTTCGCCATGGCCTTCTCGCTGGTGGTGGAGATGATCAACATTCGCCTGCGCAGCCACACGGCTGCCAACGGGCAGAAATAGCCATCACGATCGCAGGATCAAAAAGAGCGCCTCCCGGGGCGCTCTTTTGCTATGTACACGACATGTCTGGCTGGCTCTTGCCTTATTCGTTGGCAATCACGATGGCGACCCGACGATTGTCTGCCCGTCCGGCCGAGGTGCGATTGTCGGCTACCGGGGCCGTGTCACCACGCCCGCGGACCTCGAGGTTGGCCGGCTTCATGCCCACCGAGACCAGCACATCCGCCACCGACTGGGCCCGTTTCACCGAGAGTTGGCGGTTATAGGCGGCGTTACCCGTGTTGTCGGTATGACCGTCTATCCTGGCCTTGTCGAGGCCCACCTCCAGCAGGGAGTTGCCCAGCGTTTCCACCGCCTGGCGGGTCTGTGGTGTAAGCTTCCCGACGTTGTTGGCAAACAACACCCGGTTGGCAAAATCCAGCGTCCAGCCTTCATCGGTCAGATGAAAACCTTGCTCCTTCAATACCGTCACTTGTTCTTCGGTCAATCCCCTGGGCGGACTCTGACAGCCAGCCAGCAGGGAAAACAGCAGGCCAAGCACGGCGGCCTTGAGGGAGAGGGACATCTTCATTGTTACGACTCCTTAACGACTTCCATTCACGCCGTCCTGGCGGCATCAACCTCCTCTCGACGGGCGCGTTTTGCCAGATACATGGCACTGTCAGCCAGCGCACAAAGCTCGCTGGCACTTGTCCCGGGCTGATGGATGGCAAACCCTATGCTGATCCCGGCGACCAGCTGCTGCCCATCCCGCAATACCACAGGATCCTTCATCGCCTGCTGAATACGAGTGATCACCTCTTCCACATCCATAGCCTGATGGGCGGGACTCAACAGTATGGCGAATTCGTCTCCCCCGAGGCGGCACACCAGATCCCGCGGCCGCAGCTGGTGCTGCACACGCTTGGCCAAGGTCACCAGCACATCATCGCCGGCATTGTGCCCGAGGGAATCATTGATCTGCTTGAAGCGATCACAATCAAGGTAAAGCAGTGCAAAGGAGCTACCCTCCTGCTCCACCTCTATAATGGCCTGCTCCAGACGAGCCTCGAACAGTGCCCGATTGGGCAGCCCCGTCAAGGCATCGTGAGTCGCCTGATGCAGCAGGCTGGCATTCTCGCGAGCCTGATGCTGCTGCCATTCCTGCAACTCGTCGAGCAGGGAGTTGAAATCCTCCCCCAACTCGTTGAGCTCAACGATGGCAGCGGGGCTGGCGCGCATCCCAAGGGTGCGCTGGCGGCGCACCGAGTGGGCAACCTGCGCCAGATCCCTCAGCGGCCCGATGATCGACACCTGCATTCGTCCTGCCACATAGAGCGCCCCCATGGCACTGAGCAGCAGGCAGACCAGCATCACCAGCAACACCGCCAGCAAAAACAGCAACAGCGACTGTCCGTGTCCCCTGACCCGCACTTCGGCGATCACTTCCTTGCCCCGCATCATGGACTCCCGGGCAGGCCCCGGCAGTATCCATTCGGCCAGGTAGTTCTCCAGCCCCGCCAGGGGGGTATTCGTGGCTCGACGCCAGTTTGCCAGCAGGGTGCCATCGGGCAGATAGATCTGCGCTTCGGCAACCTCTTCACGCTCGGCGATGGTTCTGAGCGCCTCATTGGCCGCCTCCTCATCCCGGAACACCACAGCCGCCTCTGCGGTATAGCTGATGGCTCGGGCCACCAGCTCCAGATTGTGCTCCGCATGGAACCTCATGGCCAGCAAGGCGATCAGGGTGAGGAAGATCCCCACTACGCAGGCCGAGGTGAAGGCTGCCATCAGGTGGGTACGTCTGAGGTTTTGGTGCAGGGTCAGTCGTTGATCACGGGAGCCTGGCCAGGCCGTCATGGAGCCCCCCTATTCGCCTTGGCAAGCTTGAGGACGGCGGGATGGACCCGCACACCGCTCAGGGCCAACGCATCCAGGTTGACGTCGAAGCGAACCCGCTCGCTCGCGGGATCCGGCTGTAAACAGAAGACCGCACTGGCACTGCACTCGGCATTCTGTTCACTGATGCTGAGCACGGCCCGGCCTTTCAGGCGGGAAAAGAGGTCGAGCCGGGTCGCCTCATCCACCACTCCCAGATAGAGGACATCACAGTGATCGCGGATGGCAGGATCCGTCACCCCGTAACGATTGACGCTTACCGCTCTCCCATTGCTCTGCCCCGTGATGGAGAAGAGAGCGCCGGCATATTCGGTCGGCGCCACCACACACAGACGCAGCACCTCGGGCTCTACCGGCCAGCGGGTGTAGCTCATGATATCGAGCACCAGCTCCTTGACGGCACTCGCCCGCACCTCGGCAGCCGTCTTCGCCGCGGCGATGGTCCCCGAAGGAAACACCAGCCCCAGTACCAGCAACAGGAGTGACAGGCGGACAACAACGCCGGGGGAAGGAAATAACATCAGGATAAAACCGCCTCTCTCTATCACCGCCATCGTGCGGTTTCGGTACATGAACTGGAGAGAGTAAGGGGCCCGGCAACCCCTTGACAAGTCCGGATCCGGTCCCGATGGTCAGGTCGCACAAATAAAAACGGAGCCCATATTTCAATGGACTCCGTTGGATGCAAGGGGCGGGAGGAGATTACTTCTTGCCGATCCCGTATTCCCGCAACTTGTTGGCGATGGCGGTATGCGACACACCCAGTCGTTTGGCGAGCTGGCGGGTCGACGGGAAGGCTGGATAGAGCCGTGCCAGCAACTGGCTCTCGAAGCGCTTCACCGCATCGTCGAGATCCCCCTCGAACCACTCGTCGATGAGCGGCATGGCCTCGGCGGCCACCGGCAGATCGATCTGCTCGGGACCCAGCTCATCCCCTTCCAGCAAGGTCATGGCCCGATAAAGACAGTTGCGCAGCTGGCGCACGTTGCCGGGCCAGCGATAGGCGGTCAGGTAATCGGCCATGTTGCGGGTAAAGCGCGGACGCGGGCGCTGCAACTCGCTGGCAAAGCGGGAGACAAACTGCTGGGCCAGCGCCATGATGTCCGCCTTGCGCTCGCGCAGGGGAGGCAGACCCAGACTCAGCACGTTGAGGCGATAGTAGAGATCTTCCCGGAACTTGCCTTCATGCACCAGATCCAGCAGTTGCTTTTGGGTGGTGCAGATGAAGCGCACGTTGACCTTCACCTCCTGCTCGTCGCCCACCCGGCGAAATACCCCGTCCTGCAGCACCCGCAGAAACTTGGTCTGCAAATGGGGAGACATGTCGCCGATCTCGTCCAGCATCAGGGTGCCGCCGCTCGCCAGCTCCAGCACGCCGCGCTTGCCCTCGGTGTTGTTGCCAAAGGCACCGGGGGCATAGCCAAACAGCTCGCTCTCGGCCACGTTGTCCGGCATGGCGGCACAGTTGAGGGCCATGAAGGGGTGGCTGGAGCGCAGGCTGGCACCGTGACAGGCGCGAGCCAACAATTCTTTGCCGGTGCCGGTCTCGCCAACGATGAGCAGCGGGGCATCCTGCATCGCCAGCTTGCGGGCCTGGGCCAGCACCTCTTTCATCTTGGGGCTCTCGGCCTGCAGATGCTCAAAACCCCCCACCTCCACCGCATGAAGGGCGCTGAAATGCATGCCGACCCGACGGGCGGACTTGAGCACTACCACGGCGCCGGCCAGGGCCTGTTTGCCCTTCTCCTCGGCCACGAACAGCGGCATCAGATCCGCCAGATACTCCTCGCCATGGATGGTGAGTTTGCAGGTCTGGGGCTTGATCTCGCTCGCCTCCAGCCAGCGACCGAAGGAGAAGCCCTTGACCAGGGAGCCCAGCGCCACGCCGCGCACCTCCTCCACCGGCAGGCCGAGGGTGGTGAGCGCCGACTGGTTGGCCTGGGTCACCTTGCCCTTGCTGTCGAGGGAGAAGACCAGATCCGGCAACGCCTTGAGCAGCGCCTCGATCTCGTGGTGTTCCCGTTCGGAGGGCATGTAGGGGATGGTCTTGACGTCATAGACGCCGGGAATGCGGCGGATCTCCGGCATCAGGTGCTGGAAATCGCGAAACTCCAGCTCGGGGAAGTTGAGATAGATGATGCCTGAGGTATCGATTTCGATGCCGCGCAGATCGATATTGTGCTCCACCAGGCGGTCGAGCAGTTCCCGGGTCAGGCCCAGGCGGTCTTCACAGCTGACTTCAAGACGCATTCGGGACACACTTCCTAGCTAACTCTATGAATGACGGGATAATACAGACTCGCCCCCCCCAGTGCGAGCGCCAGCCCATAAAAATGCGGGCCTACCCCGCTTTCGCCGGGCAGGCCCAGGTCAACCCATGACGCTTATTTGAGCAGCTGATCGGTACGCGCCGCCATGATGAAATCGTTGCGGTGCAGCCCCCCCCCAATTTTGTGGGTCCACCAACTCACGGTCACCATATCGCCCACTCGATGAGTGGTGGCGTCTTCATTTCAGCAGCTCATCCGTGCGTGCCGCCATGATGAAGTCGTTACGGTGCAACCCGCCGATCTTGTGGGTCCACCAGCTGACGGTGACCTTGCCCCACTCGGTCAGAATGGCCGGATGGTGAAACTCCGCCTCCGCCAGCTCGCCGAGCCGGTTGGTGAAGGCCAGCGCCTCCTTGAAGTTGCGAAAGACGAATTCGCGCCTCAGCTGCAGCGCCCCCTCCACGACCAGCGGCTGCCAGTCGGGGATGAGATGCATCAGCTCGGCCAGCTCCTGATCGCTGACTTTGGGGGCATCGGCGCGGCACGCTTCACACTGCTGGCTCGCCAGTTCGGACATGGGACTCTCCTTGTTGCTCTCTTGATGGGGATCACGAAAAACCGGTGACGTTCAGCTCGCTTGCTTGCCCGTGGCGGGGGCAAAGCGTGGCGGACGCAAGCCAAGGCGCTTGGCCTCGGCCAGCGCAGCCATGATCTCCTCCCCGGTCAGCCGGTAGAGGGTATCGAGGCTTGGCAGCACAAAATAGGTGGGCTGCATGATATCGATGCGATAAGGGGTGCGCAGTACCTCGAGCAGGTCGAAGGGTTGCAACAGCGGCTGGCCCGAGAGGGCATAGGCGGTCTCGCCGATGGAAGAGAGAATGCCGCCGCCGTAGATCCTAAGCCCCGCCGGGCTTTCGATCAGGCCAAACTCCACGGTGAACCAGTAAAGGCGCGCCAGAAAGACCCGCTCCTCCTTGCTTGCCTTCTGCCCCAGCTGGCCATAGAGATGAGTGAAGTGAGCAAAAGCGGGATTGGTCAGCATGGCGCAGTGACCGAAGATCTCGTGAAAGATATCCGGCTCCTGCAGGTAATCGAGCTCGTCCCGATGGCGAATGAAGGTCGCCACCGGAAACTGGCGATTGGCCAGCAGGGCGAAGAAGCGATCGAACGAGATGAGGGCAGGTACCGCGGCCACCGACCAGCCGGTGGCCTCTTGCAACACGGCGTTGATCTCTGCCAGCTGGGGGATGCGATCCCGGGGCAGGCCGAGGCGGGCCAGCCCCGCCAGGTACTCATCGCAAGCCCTCCCCTCCAGCGCCCCGAGTTGGCGGTCGATCAGGATCTGCCAGGTGCCATGATCTTCATCCGGGTAGTGAATGACGCCCCGGGCATCCGGCTGATATGCGGTGTAAAGCGTTGTCATAGCGGTTCCATCCCTCGGCCCGGTGCGGGCTCCCTGACACTCTCTGGATCACTGTAACGTTTCGCCCCGCAAAAAAGCAGCCGACCCGAGGGTCGGCTGGCGGCAATAAATGTAAATAAATTGTGACAACCGTTCTGACTAGGCTGCTAGAGCTTGACCATGATGTGACGCGGCACAGTGTAGTCCTCCAGGGCGTAGAGGGAGAGATCCTTGCCGTAGCCGGACATCTTCATGCCGCCGTGGGGCATCTCGGAGGTGAGCATGAAGTGGGTGTTGATCCAGGTGCAACCGTACTGCAGGTGGCTGGCCACCTTGCTGGCCAGGCCGAGATCCCGGGTCCAGACCGAGCTGGCGAGGCCGTAGTCCGAGTCGTTGGCCCACTGTACCACCTGCTCGGCGTCGCTGAAGCGGGTCACCGACACCACGGGGCCGAACACCTCCCGGCGCACGATCTCATCCTCCTGGCGGGCATGGGCGATCAGGGTCGGCTCGAAGAAGAAGCCGTTGCCGGGGCGGATCTTGCCCCCCGCCGTCACCTCCACGTGACCGCTGCTCTGGGCCCGTTCCACGAAGCTGGCCACCCGGTTGCGCTGCCGGTCAGAGATGAGCGGCCCCATCTCCACCCCCTCCTCGCGTGGGCCGCCCACCTTGATGGAGGCCACCGCCTCGGTCATGGCGGCGACAAACTTGTCGTAGATCTTGCCCTGGGCATAGATACGGCAGGCGGCGGTGCAGTCCTGGCCGGCGTTGTAGAAGCCAAAGGTGCGGATGCCCGCCACCACGGCTTCCAGATCTGCATCGTCGAAGATAATGACCGGCGCCTTGCCGCCCAGCTCCAGGTGGGTGCGCTTCATGGTACGGGCGGCGCTCTGCAGGATCTTCTGGCCGGTGGCGATGTCACCGGTGAGCGACACCATGCGCACCAGCGGGTGCTCCACCAGCGGCGCCCCGACACTCTCGCCCCGGCCGCAGACGATGTTGATGACGCCGCGGGGGAAGAGCTCGCTGGCGAGTTCCGCCAGGCGCAGGGCGGTGAGCGGGGTCTGCTCTGAGGGTTTGAGCACCACCGTATTGCCGGCGGCGAGCACGGGGGCCATCTTCCAGGCCGCCATCATCAACGGGTAGTTCCAGGGGGCAATGCTGCCCACCACCCCGATGGGGTCGCGGCGGATCATGCTGGTGTGCCCCTCGATATACTCCCCGGCGAGTGGCCCCTGCAGGCAGCGGGCCGCGCCGGCGAAGAAGCGGAAGCAGTCCACCACCGCCGGCAGCTCGTCATTGAGCACCGCCAGATAGGGCTTGCCGCAGTTGAGGGATTCGAGCGCCGCAAACTCCTCGGCGTGGCGCTCGATGGCATCGGCCAGGCGCAGCAGCAGGGTACTGCGGCTCGCCGGGGTGGTGCGGCTCCACTGGGCGAAGGCGCGCTGGGCGCCGTTCACCGCCCGGTTTACCTGTTCGAACGAGGCTTCGGGTACCGAGGCGATCAGTTCCCCGGTGGCTGGGTTGAGGATAGGCTCGGCCTGGCCGTCACCGGTGACGAACTGGCCGTCGATCAAGAGTTGGGTAGAGAGTTTCATGGTTGCATCCTTGCGCGCGCGTTGAGTCATTATTTGCCACTGCCGGCGACGTCCTGGCCATCGCGGGTGAGGTAGTAGGCAAGCAGAATGGGAATGGTGGTGAAGGCCACTATGATGAGTGCCACCACGTTGGTGACCGGTCTGTCACGAGGGCGGATCAGCTCCTGATACATCCAGATCGGCAGCGTGGTCTGCTGGCCGGCGGTGAAGGTGGTGACGATCACCTCGTCAAAGCTGAGGGCGAACGCCAGCATGCCACCCGCCAGCAGGGCGGTGGCGAGGTTGGGCAGGATCACGTAGCGCAGGGTCTGGAAGCCGTCGGCGCCGAGATCCATCGACGCCTCGATGAGGCTCTGGTTGGTACGGCGAAAGCGCGCCAGGGCATTGTTGTAGACCACCACCACGCAGAAGGTGGCGTGACCGATGACGATGGTCCAGAAGCTGAAGGGGATCTCCATCACCCCATAGGCGGAGCGCAGCGCGATGCCGGTGACGATGCCGGGCAGGGCGATGGGCAGCACCAGCAAGAGCGACACCACCTCCTGGCCGAAAAAGCGGCTGCGGGCGATGGCCCCCGCCGCCAGGGTGCCGAGCACCATGGCCACCAGGGTGGCAAGCCCGGCCACCTCCAGCGACAGCTGAATGGCGCGCCACACGTCGGGGCGGTTGAGGGTCACCTCGAACCACTTGAGGGTGAGCCCGGGCGGCGGGAACTGGTAGCTCTTGCTCTCGCTGGTGAAGGCGTAGAGGAAGATGAACAGGATCGGAAAGTGCAGGAACAGGAGGCCGCCGATGGCTGCGTACTTGAGCAGACCGGAAGGCTGATTCGTAGAGGGATTAGAGCGCATCGAAGGCCCCCAGGCGTTTCGCGATGGTGAGATAGATGGCGATGATGAGGATCGGCACCAGCGAGAAGGCGGCGGCAAAGGGCAGGTTGCCCGCCGTGCCCTGCTGCATGTAGACCACCTGACCGATGTACATGGTGGAGTTGCCGATGATGCCGGGGATGATGTAGTCCCCCAGCGTCAGGGAGAAGGTGAAGATGGAGCCCGCCACCACGCCGGGCAGAGCCAGCGGCAGGATCAGGGTGCGAAAGGTCTGGGCCGGGGTGGCGCCGAGATCGCTGCTCGCCTCCAGCAGGGAGCGCGGGATCCGCTCCACCGCCGCCTGGATGGGCAGGATCATGAAGGGCAGCCAGACGTAAACGAACACGATGAAGGTGCCGATGCGGGAGAACGACAGCGACGGCCCGCCGATCACCGGCAGCGAGAGGATGGCGTCGAGCAGCCAGTCCAGCCCCAGAGTGTCTGCCAGCCAGCTGATGACCCCCTCCTTGGCCAGGATCAGCTTCCAGGCGTAGACCCGCACCAGATAGCTGGACCAGAGCGGCAACATGATGCCGACGTAGAACAGGGCCCGGGTCTTGCCGCTGGTGTAGCGCGCCATGTAGTAGGCCACCGGGAAACCGAGCAGGGCGCAGGCCAAAGTCACCAGCAGGGACATGCCGACGGTGCGCAGGATCACGTCCAGATTCTCCGCCCGCAGCAGGGCGACGAAGTTTTGCAGGCCCAGCTCGTGGCGGATCTGGCCGCTGAACTCGTCCAGCCCGAAGAAGGCGTTGGAGAGCAGCATCAGCAGGGAGCCGACATAGATGATGCCGAGCCAGAGCAGCGGCGGCCCCAGCAGGATGGCCAGCAGCAGGCCGGAGCGGCCGTAGAGCAGAGTGGAGAGGCGCCGCAGCGGCCTGACGCGAACGGAGTCGGTAGCGTGGCTCATGGCAAGGCTCGCACTGTGAGGGGCGCTCATGGTTGAGCTCCCTGGTGGGCGGTGTGCAGACGGTGGATCGCCTGCTCCGGCCAGCTGAGGCTGACCCGAGTGCCACGGGGCAGGCGGGCCTGGCCCTCGTTGGGGTGGTTGACGATAAGCTCGAGCTGCTCGCCGAGATCGACCCGGTAGCGCACGAAGGGACCGAGGTACTCCACCTCGCGCACCTCCCCGGACCAGCCGGGGCTGCCAGCTTCGGCGAGGCGGATCCGCTCCGGGCGCACCATCATCTGACGCGCATCGCCACACAGACGCCTGGCCTGCTCCCCCTCGAACAGGTTGACGGTGCCGACGAAGCGGGCGACGAAGGGGGTGGCGGGGGCGTCGTAGATGGTGTCCGGCGCGGCGATCTGCTCGATCTTGCCCTGATTGAAGATGCAGATGCGGTCGCTCATGGAGAGCGCCTCCTGCTGATCGTGGGTGACGAAGATGAAGGTGATGCCGAGCTGGCGCTGCAGCGCTTTGAGCTCAAGCTGCATCTGCTCGCGCAGCTTGAGATCGAGCGCACCCAGCGGCTCGTCCAGCAAGAGGATACGCGGCTGGTTGATCAGCGCGCGGGCAATGGCGATGCGCTGGCGCTGGCCGCCGGAGAGCTGGCCGGGCTTGCGGTTGCCGACACCGGGCAGGCGTACAAGCTCCAGCATCTCGTCCACCTTGCGGTAGCGCTCCGCCTTGCCCACGCCCTTGAGCATCAGGCCGTAACCGATGTTGTCGCGCACATCCATGTTGGGGAACAGGGCGTAGTCCTGAAACACCGTATTGAGGTTGCGATCGTAGGGCGGCACCGTCGAGCAGGGTTCACCGAACAGGCGGATCTCCCCCTCGCTCGGGTATTCGAAACCCGCGATCATCCGCAGGCAGGTGGTCTTGCCGGAACCGCTCGGCCCCAGCAGGGTGAAGAACTCGCCGGCCGGGATCTGGAAGGAGATGTCGTCAACCGCGGCCACCTCGCCATAGTGGCGGCTGACCCGGTCAAATTGTACGGCGTTCATGGGGCGTCCTTGTCTGCGTGGGAAGCGGGCCGGACTCCTGTCCGGCCCTGTGGTTAGCCGGCCTTAGCGACCACCCAGGATGGCGATATAGTCGGAGACCCAGCGGTAATACGGCACACAGGTCCCCTGGCTCTTGCACTGGGAGACGGGGGTACGCCAGAAGTGCACCCGATCGAAGTTATCGATGCCGTTGGTCTTGCACCCCTCCTTCCCCAGCAGGGCGTTGCCCTCGCAGGCGGCCGGCACCACGGGCACGGAGCCGAACCAGGAGGCGAGATCCCCCTGCAGCTTGTTGTTGAGGGAGTGCTCCAGCCACTTATAGGCACAAGTGAGGTTCTTGGCGTCGCTGTGCACCATGCTGGTGTCGGCCCAGCCGGTGACCCCTTCCTTGGGCACTGTGGTGGCGATGGGCTGCTTGTCGGCGATCAGGGTATTGGCCTGGAACGGCCAGGAGCCGGAGGCCACGACCCCCTCGTTCTTGAAGTCATCGATCTGGACGAAGGCGTCGTGCCAGTAACGCCCCACCAGCTGGCGTTGCTGGCGCAGCAGGTCGAGGGAGGCCTTGTACTGATCCTCGTTCAGTTCATACGGATCCTTGATACCGAGGGCCGGCTGATGGGTCATCAGATAGAGGGCCGCATCAGCGATGTGGATGGGGCCGTCAAACGCCTGCACCCTCCCCTTGTTGGACTTGCCGTCCGCCAGAGTCTGCTCCTCAAACACCACGCTCCAGGAGTCGGGCGCCTTGGGGAACACCTTGGTGTTGTACATCAGGATATTGCCGCCCCACTGGTAGGGCACACCGTAGTGCTTGCCATCCACCGTGTGCCAGGGGGCATTTTGCAGGCGGGGATCTATCCTGTTGTAGCTCGGGATGAGCGCCAGATTGAGCGCCTGCACCTTGCCACCGGCGATGAGGCGCAGGCTGGCATCGCCCGAGGCGGTCACCAGATCGAAGCCCCCCTCGTTCATCAGCGCCACCATCTCGTCCGAGGTGGCGGCCGTCTTGACGTTGACCTTGCAGCCGGTCTCTTTTTCAAATCCAGTGACCCAGTCGTAATTCTTGTCGGTCTCGCCACGCTCCACGTAGCCAGCCCAGGCCACAATGTTGAGCTGGCCTTCCCCCTTGCCGAGTGAGGTGGGGGCGGCCTGAGTCTGGCCAGCCAGCAGCGCGGGGATCAGGGCCAGGGTCAGAGGGGTCAATTTCATCTTGCTCTCCTTGCATGATTGGCAATCGTGGCGGCGCCACAGTAGGCATTAACATCCTGTTAACCAGTCATGAGCGTAGGAGAAGCCGGGAGCAATGAGAATTTCAATTTTTAACGGCTTGGGTATCTGAAAAATCGATATCGAGTGCAGATGAATCTGATTTTTAGCGACAACCCCGCCTGATGGTTGACCCATCCCTTCGGTTAGCGGGAAGCCTGCTGGCGAGCCCGCAGCCGGCTCTGATCCCGCGCGATATCGATAAACTCGCGGGCGGTCCACTCCAGCCGGGAACCACGTCGCCACACCAGGCCGATGTCGATGGCGGGGATCGGCTCCTTGATGGCACGAGCCTCGACCCGCTCCTGCTCCAGCGACCAGGGGCGATAGGCAAAATCCGGCAGCAGGGCGACGCCGAGCTGGCTCGCCACCAGGCTGCGCACCGCTTCCACCGAGGCAGTGCGCAATACGGTGCGCGGCGCAACGCCGTAGCGACGCAGCCCGCCGCCGATGATCTGATCCAGCTGGTCGGCGGTCAGGGAGATCATGGGCTCCTCCCCCAGCGCCTTGAGAGAAAGGGTCGACTCGGCGCAGAACGGATGGTTGGCGGCAAGCCAGAGCCGCAGCGGCGAGCGGGTCAGCAGCTCGGTATCGAACGCCTCCTGGCGGATGGTGCGGTTGGTCATCAGGATCCCCACGTCCACCTCGCCGTTGACGATCTGGTGCTCGAGATAAGGCTGCTCATCCTCCTTCACCTCGATCTGCACCGCCGGAAAGGCGCGGCGAAAGCGGCCGAGCGCCTCCGACAGGTAGTAACCGGCCACCAAGGTCGTCACGCCGATAGTGAGCCGCCCCTGATCCTGCTGGGCCACCGCCTTGAGGGAGTGGCTGGCTTCGGTCATGGCGCCGAGGATGCGGCGAGCGTGCAGTAAAAACTGGTGGCCTTGGGTGGTGAGGCTGACCCCACGCGGGTTGCGATCGAACAGGGGGGCACCGAGCTCGGTCTCCAGCTCGCGGATGGCGCTGGTGACAGCCGACTGGGAAATATGCAACTCGGCGGCGGCGCGGCTCACTGAGAAGCTGTCGGCCACCGCCACAAAATAGCGGATCTGGCGAAAGGTAAAGTTCATCTGGCATCCTTGCCGTAGAGCATCGGTCGAATGGCCAGCTTACCCGCAATGCTCGCCGGACAACAATGCACACAGGGATCACAGTTGCCGAACCGGAGGGCCAACACGACGCATCCCCGCCACCCTTAAACAGGATCGGCGGGGATGCGATGCTCCTCATGTCATCGAAAGGCAGGATCAGCCTTTGTTGAGATAGCCCGCCAGCTGGCCGATCAGCCGCTTGCGCAGCTCACCGAGTTTGGGTTTCTCATCCGCGCACCAGGGCAGCGGGCGGCACGCCTCTATGGTGCGCAGACCAAGGCGGGCAGTGAGCAACCCTGCCCCCACCCCTTGCGCGGCGCGGGCCGAAAGCTTGGCGGTGAGCTCGGCCCCCAGCAAGTCCATCCCCACCTCGGTCACCAGCTCGGTGGCACCGGCGTAGAGCATGTTGCGAAACACCTGGCGAATGAGACGGATGCGGCTCCAGTAACCGAGCTCGATGGCGTAGACATCGGCGATGTCCTCGATCATCCGCAGGTTGCGCCACAGCATCAGCATCATGTCGACGGTGGCAAGCGGGCTCAGGGCCACCAGCACGGCGGCCTCCCCCGACCACTTGGCCACCCGCGCCTGGGCCAGCTTGTCGCGCTCGCCGAGCACCAGCTGGCTGTAGAGGGTCAGCACCTCCCGATCGCTGTGGCTCTCGTCGAGCTGGCCAAGCCAGCTCTGGTACCCTTCGCGCCCCTTGTCACCGCTGCGCTCGGCCAGCTGTTCGCAGAACGCCTGCCCCTGCCCGACCCCCTGATGGGCCAGCAAGTCTTCGGCCCGCGAGCGCACATCCTGGCGCTTCTTGAGGGTGCGCAGCCGCAACCACTCGCGCCCCACCACCCCGGCGGTGCCCACCGCCACCAGACCGGAGGCCAGCAGCCAGGCGCTGCCCCAGAGCGGAGTGGTGAGAAATTGATCGTAGAGGAAGGCACCATACTGCCCCAGGGAGAGCAAGCCGACCGCCCCCAGCCCCCAGGCGAGCAGCCGATGACGCCGGCGCGGCCGCAGGGTCAGAGCCGGTTCCACCTCGGTGAGGGCATCGAGATCGTCGAGGCGCTCGAAGCTGGTCTCATCGAGACGCTGGGCGGGGGCTGGCGGTCGCTCCTCGCTCGCCACTTTGAGGGCTGGCTCCAGGATCACCTTGCCCTGCAGCGATGCATTGGCATCCCCGTGCTGTTTTCTCTGATCGTTCATCACTTTTTCTCCTGTGCGCGGCGTGTCGGTACGGCACGACAGCGCGCACGACTCATTCGAGATGATCCCCGAGCAAAAACTCCAGCGCCGCATCGAGCCGGATATGGGGCAGCGCCTGATGGGCACTCATGGGCATGGGGCGAAACGCCTGAAAATCAAAGCCCTGGGTGTTCCACCATTGCGCGGGCGGAATATGGGAGGGCACCTCGCCCGGGAACAGCAAGAGCGGCTCACCCGAGAGGCTGGTGCCACGGATAGCGGGAAACTCGCGGCCATTGGCCACCCCCTTGCCCACTTCGGTCGCCTTGATGGCGGCCAGCGCCAGGCACTCTGTGGCGATCCCCTCAAAGCGGGCCTGACCGCGACCACTACGCACCAGATGCTGAAGCAGGGAGACCAGGGGACCGTGCTGCTCCGGCGTCACGTGATCCGCCTTGCTCGCCACAAACAGCAATTTGTCGATACGCGGCGAGAAGAGCCGGCGCCACCAGTTGCTCTTGCCGTAGGCAAAGCTCTCCATGATGCGAGCAATGGCCTGTTGCATGTCGCCAAAGCTGGCGGCGCCGGCATTAAGGGGCTGCAAACAGTCCACCAGCACGATCTGGCGATCAAAGCCCGCGAAGTGCTGCTCATAAAAACCCTGCACCAGGTGCTGCTTGTACTGCTCAAAACGCTGCTTGAGGGTGGCGTAGAGGGTGCCATCAACGGGTTCGCCGGCAGGCTTGTCCCACACCCAGGGCACAAACTGCAGCATGGGGGCACCAGCATACTCCCCCGGCAACACGAAGCGACCGGGCTGGATAAGGTGCAGTCCCAGCTCCCGCTTGCAGGCGTGCAGATAGTCGGTATAGCGCTCGGCAAGCTGGGCGACCGGCCGCTCCTCGAAGCCTTGATCCGCTTGCCAGGCGGGCGTCAGCCAGCCGGCGGCAAGGGTTTGCAACTCGGGGCGGCGCAGCTGATCACGCACTTGCTCGCTCCACTGCTCATAACTCATCTCGAGTAACGGCAGATCGAGCAGCCACTCCCCCGGATAGTCCACCAGATCCACGTAGAGGGTGGAGATCTCCCCTAGGTGCTTGCGCAGGGGGTGACGGGTGCGATAACGGATTTCGAGGCGCACCTCGGCTACCCCGCGGGTGGGTTCGGGCCAGGCCGGCGGATCGCCAAACAGGGAGTCGAGGCCGCGCTCGTAAGCAAAGGTGGGAATATGGGGATTTTGCTGCGGCACCCGGCGGGCACCGAGAATGCGCCCCTGGCGCAGGGCATCCCACAGGGGCAGACGACCGTCGATGGCCGCATGTTCCAGCTGGTTGACCAGGGCGGTAATGAAGGCGGTCTTGCCGCTGCGGGAGAGGCCGGTCACCGCCAGCCGGATGTGGCGATCCCGAACCCGGTTCACCACGTCGTTCGCCTTGTGTTGCAGGCGATTCAACTTCTGTTCCAGTTTATTGAGTATCAAGGCTGATCCCGTTCTCCCTAGCTTGGTGATTGGGTTGGTGATGGTGTTGCTGATTGGCTTGGATAGTCTCCCCGTCCAAACACTCGCCTCTGCCGATGGGCACCTGCCGCCACCTTGGTGGCTGCAGGTGCCTGTCTGTGGGGTGAGAGGTTCGCACAGGGCCGGTGGCTGGCTTACAGCTTGCGAAACTCCCGCTGCAGGGTGAACTCCTTGGAGGTCACCAGCTTCTCGATCTGCTGCAACCTGGGCTCCAGCGCATCGAGCTCGCGATTGATCCGCCCCAGAGCCTGATGGGGGGTGATCCCCGCCTGCCAGCTGCGCGCCTTCATTCGTACCTCGGCAAAGGCCTCTTCCTCCTGCTCATAGAGGGTGACCGGCTTCTTGTCGAGCAGGAACCAGGCCGCCATATAGGCGGTGAAGG
Organism: Aeromonas sp. S18(2024); assembly: GCF_041402525.1. Lineage (NCBI taxonomy): Bacteria > Pseudomonadati > Pseudomonadota > Gammaproteobacteria > Aeromonadales > Aeromonadaceae > Aeromonas > Aeromonas sp. S18(2024). The sequence goes on from NZ_JBGLQV010000003.1 coordinate 381,578, forward strand.
TGATGAAGCCGGCGAAGATGAGGCCACTGATGGCCAGCAGGCGCACGATCCAGGTCTCCACCCCGAAATAGTCGGCAAGACCGGCGCAGACCCCCGCTATCTTGCCCTGGCGGGGATCGCGATAGAGATTGCGTCCCTCACGATACGCGCTGTTCATACCTTGTTCCTCCAGCCCGGGACTTCAGCGTCCAGAATCGACTCGAGTGCCCCGACCCGCTCCTGCATCTTCTCGGCGCGGGCCAGCAGCCCTTGCAGCTGCTCCCGCTCGCTATCGGCCAACCCGGCGCCGATCCGTCCCTTTGCCCGGTAGTGCAGCACCAGCCAGATGGGAGCCACCACCACCATGAAGACCACCATGGGAACCATCAATACACCCAGCAGATCTTCCATCTGTTACTCCCCCTGTTTCGGCGCACTGTCGCCCTGGCCCAGCTTCTGACGCATGGCCTCAAGTTCGCGGCTTATCTGATCGTCTACCTCCAGCTCGGCAAACTGTTGATCCAGCGCCTTGTCGGACTGTCCCAGATCGGCGCGGGCCTCCATCTCGTCGATGCGACGCTCCATGCGCTCGAACTTGCTGACCACCGCCTGGCTGTCACCACGGGCCACCTGGCTCTGCACGTTGAGACGGCTGCTGGCCGCTTCGCTGCGAATGGCCATCGCTTTTTGGCGGGCGCGGGCATCTTCAAGCTTGGCTTCCAGCTGACGGATCTCCTCCCCCAGCTTCTCGATGCCGCTGTCCACCGCCTGCTGCTCGCGCAGGAGCGCGTCGGCCAGCTCGGTCTGCTTTTTCTTCTCGATGAGGGCGGCGCGGGCCAGATCCTCACGTCCCTTGGTCAGGGCCAGTTCGGCCTTGGCCTGCCACTCGTCCACCCGCTCCTGATGACGGGCGACCTGGCGGCCGATCTCTTTCTGGCTGGCGAGGAAGCGGGCCAGGTTGGAGCGCTCCTTCACCAATTCGTCTTCCATCTCCTGGATGATCAGGCGCACCATCTTCTGGGGATCTTCTGCCTTGTCGAGCAGGGCCGTCAGGTTGGAATTGATGATGTCGGCCAGACGGGAAAAAATACTCATGATTGCACTCCTGTTATTGGCATGGCGTTGTTTCTCCATTGACAATGGCAACTTGTGTGCCAATCTGGAACGAAATTTAACTCTTTGATTTATATGGGGGCAGAATGATCGCGTTTCAAGGTGTCCGGTACAAGTGGTGATAAAAATCACCAACTTTTGGTAAGATTGACCAGCTTTTATAACCGACAGGGATCACTATGACCACGGCCACGGAAAGCCTGCTGGGAGAATCCAACGCGTTTCTCGAGATCATTGAGCAGGCCTCACGCCTCGCCCCGCTGCGCAAACCCGTGCTGATCATCGGTGAGCGGGGTACGGGCAAGGAACTCATCGCCCACCGTCTACATTATCTCTCGACGCGCTGGGATCAAAGCTTTGTCACCGTCAACTGCGCCACCTTGAGCGAGAGTCTGCTGGAAACCGAGCTGTTCGGTCACGAGGCGGGCTCCTTCACCGGGGCGGCCAAGCGCCACCAGGGGCGCTTCGAGCGGGCCGACGGCGGCACCCTGTTTCTCGACGAGCTGGCCACCACCAGCGCCCGGGTGCAGGAGAAACTGCTGCGGGTCATCGAATATGGCGAGTTCGAGCGGGTCGGTGGTGCCAAGCCCCTCAAGGTGGATGTGCGGCTGGTGTGCGCCACCAACGAGGATCTACCGGCGCTGGCGGCCAAGGGGCAATTTCGCCACGATCTGCTGGACCGGCTCGCCTTTGACGTCATCACCCTCCCCCCGCTGCGCGAGCGCCGGGAAGACATCCTGATGCTGGCGGAGCATTTTGCCCACGGCATGACCCGGGAGCTGGGTTATCCGCTGTTCGCCGGGTTCTCGCGAAAAGCGACCCAGCTGCTGCTGGACTACCCCTGGCCCGGCAATGTGCGGGAGCTGAAAAACGTGGTGGAGCGCAGCATCTACCGTCAGGGCAATCCCCAGTTGCCGCTGTCGGATCTGGTGATCAATCCCTTCGACTCCCCCTGGCGGCCCCGCCAGACGGCGGTCGCCACAACGCCAGTCATGCCGGAAGAGCGCTCTGTTCCTGCGGGCGGGATGACGCCCCCCCAGGCCCTGCCGCTCGATCTGAAGCTGGCGGTGGCGGAGTACGAGATTAATTTACTCAAGCAAGCGATGCAGCAATCCCAGTATAATCAGCGCAAAGCCGCCCAACTGCTGGCCTTAAGCTATCACCAGTTCCGTGGCATGCTACGCAAGTATCAGCTGCAAGATGGTGACAATGATGCAGAACAGGACCAGACGGAGATCGGTTGAGACCGGCTCCCGCGACACGCCAGCCACGACGCTGGCACCTTCGTATAAAAACATGGTTAGACAATGAGAATGCTCAAACCCTTGCTGCTCGGCCTGCTGGTGCTGGTCACCGGCTGCCAGAAGCAGTCCGAGGCCTCAAAAACCGGGCTCATTTACTGCGCCGAGGGCTCTCCCCTCTCCTTCAATCCCCATGTCTCCAATTCGGGGGTGACGCTGGATGCCAGTGCCCGTCCGCTCTATGACCGCCTGCTGGAGGTCAACCCCAATACCCTGACGCTGGAGCCGGCCCTGGCGAGCAAGTGGCAGATAAGCGAGGATGGCCTCACCTATACCCTGACCCTGCGCCAGGGCGTCACGTTTCACCAGACCCCCTGGTTTACGCCGACCCGCACCCTCAACGCCGAGGATGTGGTCTTCACCTACGCGCGCCAGCTCGATCTCCTTCATCCCTATCACCAGGTTTCCGGCGGCGACTATCCCTATTTCTACAGCCTGGGGCAGGATCAGCTGATCAAGCGGGTCTACGCGAAAGATCCGCAGACAGTGGTGTTCGAGCTCAACCAGCCCAATGCCTCCTTCCTCGCCACTCTGGCCAGCGACTATGCGGTGATCCTCTCCGCCGAATATGCCGATCAGATGCTCAAAGCCGGTACCCCGGCGCTGCTCGACAGCCGCCCCATCGGCACTGGCCCCTTCCGCTTCAAGGAGTACCGCCACAACGAGTTCATCCGCTACCTGCGCCACCCCGGCTACTGGGGCGGCGAGGCCAGGATTGAACAGCTGGTCTACGACATCACTCCCAGGTCCTCCAAGCGACTGGCCAAACTGCTGACCGGCGAGTGCGACGTGATGAGCACCCCGGTTGCCAGCCAGCTGTCAGTGATCAAACAGCACCCGGATCTCAACCTGTCGGTCCAGTCCGGGATGAACGTCGCCTTCCTGGCCCTCAATACCCGCAAGCCGCCGTTCAACGACATCAAGGTGCGCCAGGCCATCGCCAGCGCCATCAATGTCGACAATCTGCTGCAGGCGGTCTATTTCGATACAGGCTTGCCCGCCAACAGTCTGCTGCCGCCCCTCTCCTGGGGTTACAACCCGAGCCTGCCCCAGCGCAAGCAGGACCTGAAACGGGCCCGCCTACTGCTCAAACAGGCGGGTCTGGAGCAGGGTTTCGAGATGCAGGTGCTGGTGCAGCCGGACGCCCGCCCCTACAACCCGGATGCCATCAAGACCGCCCAACTGATGCGCAATGATCTCGCTAGGGTGGGGATCAGGCTCAAGATAGTGCAGCAGGCCTGGCCCGTTATCGAGCGCCGCCTCATGAAGGGGCAGTATGACAGCCTGCTGTCTGGCTGGATTGCCGACAACGCCGACCCGGACAACTTCTTTCGCCAGCTGCTGAGCTGCTCGGCGGTGGAGCGGGGCAATAACTACAGCCGCTGGTGCAACCCGGCCTTCGATCAGTTGCTTGACGATGCGGTCACCACACCCCAGTTGGCGTTTCGGCTGCGCAACTACTATTACGCCCAGACCCTGCTCAACGAGCAGTTGCCGCTCATTCCGCTGGCCCATGCCCTGCGCACCCAGATCAGCCGCAGCGATATCGAAGGGCTGCAGCTGATGCCCTTTGGTGGCACCGTCTTCAATCAGGCCTACAGGGAGTAAGCATGTTTCTCTACACCTTGCGTCGCATCAACCTGCTGCTCATCACCCTGCTGGCGCTAACCCTGGTCGCCTATCTGCTGGAGTATCGCCTCATCGGCCACGAGCTCAGTTTCTGGCGCGGTTACACCGACTTCCTGCGCCGCATCCTGGCCGGCGATCTGGGGCTCTCCAGCGTCTCCGGGCTGCCGGTGCTGGATGAGATCCGCCACTACTTCCCCGCCACCCTGATCCTCTGCTTCGCGGCCTTTGCCATCTCGCTGCTGGTAGGGATTCCCCTTGGTACCCTGGCCGCCCTCTATCAGGGACGGGGGCTCGATCTCTCCATCATGACGGCGGGACTGATCGGCTATGCCGTCCCCGTGTTCTGGCTGGCCCTCTTGGTGGTGATGCTCTTCTCGCTGGATCTCGGCTGGTTGCCTGCCTCCGGCCAGATCAGCCTGCTTTATGACGTGCCCACCATCACCGGCATCGCCCTGATCGATGTGCTGCTGAGCCACGAACCCTGGCGGGAGGCGGCGCTGCACGATGCCCTGCGCCACCTCATCCTCCCCTCCCTGGTGCTGGCGGTAGTGCCCACCACCGAGGTGATCCGCCACGTGCGCAGCTCCCTCATCGACGTGATGAAGCAGAACTACATCAAGGCGGCGGCGAGCCGCGGCCTCTCCCGGGCCCAGATCGTCTGGCGCCATGGTCTGAAGAATGCCTTGCCCCCGGTGCTGCCCCTGCTCGGCCTGCAGCTTGGCAGCGTGCTCACCTCTGCCATGATCACCGAGGTGGTGTTCGAGTGGCACGGCATTGGCCGCTGGCTCATCAGCAGCATCGCCCTGCAGGACTACGCCGCCATTCGCGGCGCCACCCTGGTAGTGGCCAGTTTCGTGATTTTCATCAGCGTCAGCACCGAGTTGCTGACCACCCTTATCTATCCGGCAAGGCGCAAAGAGTTATATGCCAGACAAGATTGAACGCGCTCATGGCGTAACCCGGAGCCAGGTATCCTATGCAAGATAAATCGAACATCTATCCCGAGCTCAAGATCCTCTCCCCCATGGAGCAGACCTGGGCTGCCTATCGCCGCAATCCCCTGGCGATGGCGGGGCTCTGGTGCTTCCTGCTGCTGATCGCCATCACCCTGTTCGGGCCGCTGCTGGTACCCTACGGCATTGACGAGCAGCACCCCACCCACCTGTTGCTGGCCCCCTCCTGGTCCAACAACGGCAACATCGACTACTTCCTCGGCACCGACGATCTGGGCCGTGACATGCTCTCCCGCCTGGTGGTGGGCGCACGCCTCACCTTCGGTTATGCGCTGGTGGTGGTGGTCATCGCCCTGGTGGTTGGCTCGGCCATCGGCATCCTGGGGGGCATGAGCAAGGGGCTCAAATCGAGCGTACTGCACCACCTGCTCGATACCCTGCTCTCCATCCCCTCCCTGCTGCTGGCGATCCTGGTGGTCGCCATCCTGGGGCCGGGCCTGTTCAACACCCTGATCGCCATCACGCTGGCGCTGATCCCCCCTTTCATTCGCGCCACCTACAACGCGGTGCACGCCGAGATGCAAAAGGAGTACATCACCGCAAGCCGCCTCGATGGTTCGCCCCCTTTCCGGATCATGCGCCTCGCCATCCTGCCCAATATCGTCGAAACCCTGGTGACCCAGACCACACGTACCCTGTCGGCCGCCATCCTCGACATCTCGGCGGTGGGCTTTCTCGGTCTCGGCGCCCAGTCGCCGCAACCCGAATGGGGCGCCATGCTCGGCGACTCGGGGGATCTCATCTACCTCGCCCCCTGGACCGTGACCCTGCCCGGCATCGCCATCCTGTTCAGCGTGCTGGTGACCAACCTGGTGGGAGAAGGCATTCGTGAGGCACTCAAGGAGGGGAATGACTGATGCAGCCCCTGTACGACAAAGCCAATATCAGCACCGGCGCCATGGCGCGCCCAGTGCCACATCGTCATGAGGAAGGTCACTGATGCCCCTGCTCGATATTCGCAATCTCACCATCGAAATTGACACCCCTCAGGGCAAGGTCAAGGCGGTGGACAAGGTGAGCCTGACTCTGGCCGAGGGGGAGATCCGCGGCCTGGTGGGAGAATCCGGCTCCGGCAAGAGTCTGGTGGCCAAGGTGATCGTCGGTATCCAGAAGGACAACTGGACGGTGCGCGCCGACCGGATGCGCTTCAACGACATGGACTTGCTGACCATGGCCCCGCGGGAACGGCGCCGCATCATGGGCCGTGAAATAGCCATGATCTTCCAGGACCCCATCAGTTGTCTCGATCCTTCCGAAGAGATAGGCACCCAGCTTGAGGAGGCGATCCCGACCGACTCGTTCGAGGGGCAGTTCTGGCAGCGCTTCCAGTGGCGCAAGAAGAAGGCCATCGCCTTGCTCCACCGGGTCGGCGTCAAGGATCACCGTAAGGTGATGCGCGCCTACCCCCACGAATTGTCGGATGGCATGTGCCAGAAGGTGATGATCGCCATGGCGATTGCCAACCAGCCGCGCCTGCTGGTGGCCGACGAGCCCACCAGCGCCATGGAGTCCACCACCCACTCCCAGATCCTGCGGCTGCTGGACAAGATGAACAAGCTGGGCAACACCACCATCCTTATCATCAGCAACGACATCGCCGCCATCGCCAACCTGACCGACACCATCAACGTGATGTACTGCGGCCAGATGGTGGAGGTGGGCACCCGGGAGCAGATCCTGGAAACCCCCCACCACCCCTATACCGACGCCCTGCTCAAATCCATCCCGGACTTTGACAAGCTGGTGCGCCACAAGTCGCGACTCGAAACCCTGCCCGGGGTCATTCCGCCGCTGCAGCACCTGCCCATCGGCTGTCGCCTCGGCCCCCGCTGTCCCCACGCCCAGAAGCAGTGCGTGCAGACCCCGCTGATGAGCAAGATCAAGGGCCATCAGTTCAGTTGCCACTTCCCGCTGAATATGGAAGAACCCAAGAAATGAGCCTGACCGTCAACCTTCCCCCGCAAGCGGCCCAACAGGAACTCGAACCCTCCCTGCTGCAGGTCAGGGGCCTGTGCAAGACCTATCAGAACCGCACCGGCCTGTTCCGGCGCCAGGCGGTGGAAGCCATCAAGCCCCTCTCGTTTGACCTTGAAGTGGGCCAGACCCTGGCCATCGTCGGCGAGGCCGGCTCCGGCAAGAGCACCCTGGCGCGCATTCTGGCGGGCATGATCGAACCCAGCGGCGGCGAGATCGCCATCAATGGCCAGCGGATGGTGCACGGCGATTACCAGACCCGCTGCAAGCTGCTGCGGATGATCTTCCAGGACCCCAACTCCTCCCTCAACCGCAAGATCCGGGTCGGCCAGATCCTGGAGACCCCGCTGCGTCTCAACACCGAGATGACCGAGGAGGAGCGCCGCGACAAGGTGATCCAGACCCTGCGCATGGTGGGCATGCTGCCGGATCACGCCCTCTTCTACCCCCAGATGCTCTCCGCCGGTCAGCAGCAGCGAGTGGCGCTGGCGCGGGCCCTCATCCTCAACCCCAAAATCGTGGTGGCGGACGAGGCGCTCTCCACCCTGGATATCTCGGTGCGCTCCCAGATCATCAACCTGCTGCTGGAGATGCAGGAGACCATGGGGCTCAGCTATGTGCTGGTGGCCAACGATCTGGGGGTGGTGAGCCACATCAGTGACGAGGTGCTGGTGATGCACGAGGGACGCGTGGTGGAGCGTGGCAAGACCCTCAAGGTATTCGCCGATCCCCAGCACGAGGTGACTCGCCGCCTCATTCAGAACTACGACAACGAATACCGTCGATAGCCTTTTCCCTTGCGGATAAAAAAAGCCCACTGCATGCAGTGGGCTTTTTGTTGATGCTTGCCGCTTAGGCTTGCAGCAGCAGGCGGTTGACGCGGGAGACGAAGCTCGCCGGATCGTTCAGTCCGCCCTGCTCGGCCAGCTGGGCCTGTTCGTGCAGCAGGGTGACCCACTCGCCAAACAGCGCCTCGTCTTCGATGGTGTCGAGCTTCTTCACCAGAGCGTGGTCGGGGTTGAGCTCCAGAATGTACTTCTGTTCCGGCACCGGCTGACCGGCCGCGCGCATCAGCTTGATCATCTGGGTGCTCATGCCGTAGGCGTCGGTAACGATGCAGGAGGGGGAGTCGGTCAGACGGTGGGTGACACGCACCTCTTTCACCGCATCCCCGAGGCTCTTCTTGACCCGCTCAACCAGGCCGGCGTTGGCCTTCTCGGCCTCCTCCTGCGCCTGCTTGGAGGCTTCGTCTTCCAGATCCCCCAGATCCAGCTCGCCACGGGTGACGGAGATGAGTTGCTTGCCGTCGAACTCGGTCAGGTGGCTCATCAGCCACTCGTCGACCCGCTCCCACATCAGCAGCACTTCGACGCCCTTCTTGCGGAAGATCTCGAGGTGCGGGCTGTTCTTGGCCGCGGCATAGGAGTCGGCGGTGATGTAGTAGATCTTCTGCTGGCCTTCCTTCATGCGGCCAACGTAATCCTCAAGGGACACGGTCTGGGCTTCACCTTCACCGGCGGTGCTGGCAAAGCGCAACAGCTTGGCGATCTCTTCGCGGTTGGCGTAATCCTCGGCCGGGCCCTCTTTGAGCACGTTGCCGAACTCTTTCCAGAACTTGGCGTACTTCTCGGCATCATCCTTGGCCAGCTTGGAGAGCATGGTCAGCACCCGCTTGGAGCAGGCCTTGCGCAGGGAGGCGGTCACCTTGTTGTCCTGCAGAATTTCACGGCTGACGTTGAGCGGCAGATCGTTGGAATCCAGCACCCCTTTGACGAAGCGCAGGTAGGTCGGCATGAACTGCTCGGCGTCGTCCATGATGAAGACGCGCTGCACGTAGAGCTTCAAGCCATGCTTCTGCTCGCGGTTGTAAAGATCGAACGGTGCGCGGGCCGGCACGTAAAGCAGGCTGGTGTACTCCTGGGCCCCTTCCACCCGGTTGTGACCCCACAGCAGCGGATCTTCGAAGTCGTGGGCGACGTGCTTGTAGAACTCCTGATACTCCTCATCCTTGATGTCTTTCGGGTTGCGAGTCCACAGAGCGGTGGCACGGTTGACCTGCTCCCATTCGCCCGGGGTACCGACGATGGTCTCGCCATCTTCTTCCCGATCCGGGGTGCCCTCTTTATACATCTCCACCGGCACGCTGATGTGGTCAGAATACTTGCCTACCACGGAGCGCAGGCGCCAGTCGTCGAGGAACTCGTCCTCTTCGGCGCGCAGGTGCAGGATGACGTCGGTACCGCGACCCTCTTTGGCCACGTCAGCCACGGTAAAGGAGCCTTCCCCTTCCGATTCCCACTGTACGCCCTGGCTCGGCTCGGTGCCGGCGGCACGAGAGACCACGGTCACCTTGTCGGCGACGATGAAGGCGGAGTAGAAGCCCACCCCGAACTGACCGATCAGTTGGGAATCCTTGCCCTGATCACCGGAGAGGTTCTTGAAAAATTCGGCGGTGCCGGATTTCGCGATGGTACCCAGGTGCTCAATCACCTGATCCCGGGTCATGCCGATCCCGTTATCGGAGATGGTCAGGGTACGCTTCTCTTTGTCCACCACCAGGCGCACACGCAACTGGCCGTCGTTTTCGAACAAAGAGGCATCGGAGAGCGCCTTGAATCGCAGCTTGTCCGCCGCATCGGATGCGTTGGAGATCAGCTCGCGCAGGAATACTTCTTTGTTGGAGTAGAGGCTGTGAGCCATCAGGCTCAGCAGTTGTTTGACTTCAGTTTGAAAGCCGTGGGTTTCGGCATGAACACTTTGGGTCATGGACCAATCCTCAGAAACATCGGGTTGAACATACGCCCAACCTAGATGGGGACGGCCGATCAAATATCAAGGGGCGAATGTGCAATCTGCCTCACTCGCCCCTCTTTTTCCGTTCGACTGCCGATTTTTCGGCCAATGCGTGTCGCCATCAACAGGCGGCCAGCGGGCTTAAGTCAGGCGCTGGCGCCCCATCAGGGAGTGGGAGAGCGTGGTGCCATCCACCAGCTCCAGTTCGCCCCCCACCGGCACCCCGTGGGCGATGCGGCTCACCTCGACACCGGCCGCACGAGCCATGTCGGCGATATACCAGGCGGTGGCATCCCCTTCGATGGTGGGGTTGGTGGCGAGGATAAGCTCGCTGATGGCCTCGTCTTTCAACCGTCGCTCCAGGATCTCCAGCCCTAGCTCCTCGGGGCCAATGCCGTCCAGTGGCGAGAGGTGGCCCATCAGCACGAAGTAGCGACCGGAAAACTGACCGGTCTGCTCGATGGCTGCGACGTCCGCCGGGCTCTCCACCACGCACAGCAGACCATTCTCTTCACGCTTGGGATTGGCGCAGATATCGCAGCGATCATTTTCGGTAAAGGTGCGGCAGTGGCTGCAGTGCCCGATCTCGGTCAGCGCCCGACTGAGCAGCTGGGCCAAGCGCAAGCCACCGCTGCGCTCGCGCTCGAGCAGGGTGAACGCCATGCGCTGGGCGGACTTGGGGCCCACCCCGGGGAGCACCTGCAGGGCTTTCATCATCTCATCGAGCAGGGGACTGAATTTCATGGGCTAAGTATCCTTTGAGGCTGTATCGGCTGGAGATGCTGTGCTCTGCTCCCGAGGGAGCCTGACTACCCGGCCGAACCAATCTTGTTGGCGCAGGACTATACCCGAGCCGGCTCCGAGCGCCAATGACCTTCTGGCCTCCATTGCCCTGGCCGTAGTCTCTCCTTGCGCAGCACTCTGTGCCAACTCTCTGCGCAACGCCCCGAACCGGAGCGCGGGGGCCGGCTCGTCAGCATGTGATGCCCGCAGCTCTTGTCAGTCAGCCGCCGATATTCAGTATTTGTTATTCGTACTTTAATTCCGGGTCGTAGCGCGGTCGATGGCGCACGTTGTCACGCCATAGACCGACAGCGCCATCAGGCTGGCTGGGATAAACCCGATACGCTGGATAGAAATCGCTGCCAATGTCATTAAACATGACACAAACCACCAATCGAGAAATTTACGCGGAGTTTAAAACCGTAAAACCCATAAAGATCGATTTAATATCTCACTTTATTTACCACCAATAGACCAACTGATAACATAAATAAAACACAGGCAGTCAGATAAACCAGCAATGACATTCATGGCTATCTGAACTGGCAAAAGAGACTGAGGAAATAAAGGCTCGCAGGCCGACCTGGATAGACAGACCCCTTTATCACAGCAGGCGCCGATCAGTATCCAAGTTGCTATCGGCTGCCAATAAGGATGTTATCCCGACACTAAGATTCACGCAGGACATCCCCTGGATGTGGGATGCCAAATGACCTTGCCCCTTGATAGAGGGCAACCCTTTTTCTCTATTTCACGGAAGAAATGGCTCATCATGAACACTGTTACCGCCAGCATCGATCTGGATGCCTTGCAACACAACTTTGCCGTGGTACGGCGCCATGCCCCCCACAGCAAGATCATCGCGGTCCTCAAGGCCAATGCCTATGGCCATGGCCTGCTGCCGGTCGCCCATGCCCTCGCTCAGGCCGATGCCTATGCGGTGGCCAGGGTCGAGGAGGCGCTGGTACTGCGCGCCAACGGCTTCACCAAGCCCATCCTGGTGCTGGGGGGATTCTTCTCGGCAGAGGCACTTCCCCTGCTGGCGGCCCACGATCTGCAAACCACCATCCACACCCGCGAGCAGCTGGCGCTGCTCGAGCAGGCCCACCTGCCCGCTCCCATCAAGGTCTGGCTCAAGCTCGATACCGGGATGAACCGGCTGGGGCTGCGCGCCGAAGAGCTGCCCGCCTTTATCGAGCGGCTCACCCGTTGCAAGAATGTGGTACAGCCTTTCAATCTCATGACCCACTTCAGCCAGTCCGATGAGCAGGATGGGCCGGCCACCCAGTTGCAGATAGCGGAGTTCAACCGCCTCACCGCCCATCTGCCGGGCGAGCGGGCCATGGCCAACTCGGCAGGGATCCTGGCCTGGCCGGATTCACGCAGTGACTGGATCCGACCCGGACTCATGCTCTATGGCGCCTCTCCGTTTGGTGGGCAACTGGCCAGCGAGCACGATCTGCGCCCGGTGATGACCCTCAAGAGTCAGCTTATCGCCACCCGGGCATGCAAGCAGGGAGAAAACGTCGGCTATGGCGGCCACTGGGTGGCCCCTCATGACACCATCCTTGGTGTGGTCGCTGTCGGCTATGGGGACGGTTATCCGCGCATGGCGCCCGAGGGCACCCCTGTGCTGGTCAATGATCGTCGGGTGCCCGTTGTCGGTCGTGTCTCCATGGACATGGTCACGGTCGATCTTGGCCCCGGGGCCCGCGACAAGAGTGGTGACGAGGTAACCTTGTGGGGGGAAGGACTGCCGGTGGAACAGGTGGCCGAGAAGATAGGCACTATCCCCTACGAGCTGCTGACCCGGCTCACCGCGCGGGTCTTTATCAAGCTCAGACGCGCCGGTGAACAGGCCCCTTCACTGGTCGAGGCTAGGCGGGTTGCCTGATGACATGCACTCACCGGCACCTGTCCGTTTTCCCGCCAGGATTTGCGCAGTACGAGAAACGCCAGAAAGCAAAAAGCCCGACCATCAGGTCGGGCTTTGCAATTTGGCGGTGAGGGAGGGATTCGAACCCTCGATACGTTGCCGTATACACACTTTCCAGGCGTGCTCCTTCAGCCACTCGGACACCTCACCAAATTTTGGTCTGTTGTTTAACGTGTTCAGCCAACACCTTGTTCGTTGCGCCGTTGCGCTGGAACGGGGCGTAATTTAGGGGAAAGCCCCGCCCGCGTCAACGGCTTTTTTTGCAAAACGAATCGTTCGCGGAATTAATGAACAGATTCCGGTGCAACCTGGATTTCCGGCAGGTTGAGGAAGCCGGAACGCTCGCATTCGGATACCAGTTCATGGGTCGCCGCGATCGTGCTCTGCACGAACAAGAGGAACTGCTCGACGCTGAGCCCCGCCTTGGTGAAGACGGTGTGACCGACCACCAGCCGTGGCAAGTTGTCGTCGATGATATCGAGAAACACCTTGAGCGAGGGATACTGCATGTTGAGACGCCCCAGTTCAGCCACCAGCGGCAGCAGTGCCGAGGGACGAACTTCCAGTTCGGATGAAAACAGCAGCCCTTCCTCTTCGACAAAGATCCGGCTCTCCTGAATACCGTCGACGGACTGCAGGGAGACAATATGGATGCCATGGCATTGGTCACACACATAGTGCTCGATACGAGCCTGCTGCAACCAACGCATTATCATTTCAGAGCTGGGGATATTCATTATTTCCACGACAAGATTGGGATCGAGGGGCGCAGTCTAAACCAATTTGCCAGCAACCAAAAGCGCACCTGCCCAATCGGCGCGGGGCCGGCTTCTTTTTGGCAAGTGCTATGCATATACTCAGCCCAATCCACGGCCACGCTTGCCCCACAGGGGGCCCTATGACCATCCAAGAAAAATATCGACTGCATCTGAAATCCCTGTCGGACGAGCTGCTCGCCCTGCAAAGGCCCATCCGCATTCTGGATGCCATCAAGTGGCCACGGCAGATGCAGGAGCGCTTTCTGGCCAGTGGCGGCCGGCAGCTTCCTGCTATCGACAGGCACTTCTACGAGGGGCTTCCCCTCGGCTTTGATCCCCGCAACAAGTATCTGGAGCTCAAAGAGCTCAGGGACCGGATCCGCAGAAAGCTGGGGCCCCAGGACGATCTCGGGCGCATTTTGCAGGAGACCGTCGATCAATACATGGTGGTGATCGAGATGCTGCGCCAGCGCGGGCAACCGGACTTTCTGCGCTACAGCCAGCTGCTCTATGGCTCGGCCAGCGATCACCTGCGCGGGGATCGCAAGACCCTGCGCGAGCTGGGGGAGCGGTTGTGCGACATCTTCTCCCTGCCCGGCGCCCGCCATCTGGTGCGCCCCTACCCCAAGGAGTTTGAGGGGGACATCGCGGTTGCCAGGCTGCAGGGCAAGCTCTCAAGTTATTTCAGCGACGGCACCGTGCAGGTCAAGCTGAGCGATGGCATCGTCTCGGACGCCGCCGCTGGCGGGGATTACATCAAGCTCAACTCCCATGCCCGTTTCTCGGAGCTCGATCTGCAGGTACTGGAGGTCCACGAGGGCTGGGTGCACGTCGGTACCACCCTCAACGGCCGTCAGCAACCCTATGCCACCTGGCTGAGCGCCGGCTCCCCCCGCATCACCGCCTGCCAGGAGGGGTTGGCCGTGCTTATCGAGACCCTCACCTTCAGCTCCTTCCCGGATCGGGCCAAGCGCATCTCGGATCGGGTGATGGCCATCGACATGGCCGAGCGGGGAGCCAACTTCCTCGAGGTGTTCCAGCATTTCGTGCAACGGGGGGCCAGCGAGCACGACGCCTACAAGATCACCCAGCGGGTGTTTCGCGGCGGCATGGTCGAAGGGGGCGCCTGCTTTACCAAGGATCTCTCCTACGTGCGCGGTTATGTGGAGACGGTCAACTTCATCCGCAGCGCCGTGCTGGAGGGGGTCCCCGAGATCCTGCCCATGCTGTTTGTCGGCAAGGTGACCCTGGATGATATCCCCGTGCTCTACCAGCACTATCTGGAGGGGCTGATCGCCGCCCCCCGCTACCTGCCCCCCATGTTTCGCGATCTCACCGGCCTCTACGTCTGGTTCGGCTTCGCCTCCGGCATGTCGCTGGTGGATATCGGCCGGGTACAGCATCATTTTCGCCAGCTGTTCCACCGCCTGCCGGTGGCCGATCCCATCATAGCGCCGGTGGATATCGAGATTGACTGAGCTCCGGGCAAACAAAAGGGCGCCGACATGGCGCCCTGTTTGTTGTCAAAGGATCCGCAAGGCGGGGTTACTTGAATGCCCGCCCTTCCAGATAGTGCTTGCGGCACAGTGACACATAGCGATCGTTGCCGCCGATCTCCACCTGCTCGCCATCGCGCATCACCTGCCCTGCCTCACTCACTCGCGAGTTCATGTGGGCCTTGTTGCCGCACCAGCAGATGCTTTTGAGCTCTTCAAACTTGTCCGCCAGGCAGAGCAAATGGTAGGAGCCTGGGAAGAGCTCCCCGCGAAAATCGGTCTTGAGGCCGTAGGCGATGACCGGAATATCCTGCTCATCGACGATGCGCGCCAGCTGATAAACTTGCTCCTTGGTCAGGAACTGGGCCTCGTCGACGATGAAGACGTCGATCCGTTTCTCGGCATGGCGCGCCTTGACCATCTCGAACAGATCGCAGGTATCGCTGAACACCTCCACTTTCAATTCGAGCCCTACCCGGGCGCTGATCACGCCCACCCCGAATCGATCGTCGATCGCCGGTGTCATGGCCAGAGGATGCATGCCCCGCTCCAGATAGTTGAAATGCGCCTGGATGAGCTGGGTCGATTTGCCTGAATTCATGGTGGCAAATTTGTAGTGCAATGAAGCCATGTTACTGTTCCGAAACTAAATTGATGGGGCGCATGCTAACCAAAGCCCCAGACAAAACCAAGGGGCCCGCAGGCCCCTTGCACTATTGACGTTACGCAGTGGCAAGCACCGGCCGCGCTTTCGCCTTTCTCAAGTGATAGCTGGTAAAGAGTGCAAACCAGAGAGCACTGATGCTGAAACCGGCCAGGGCGGAGTGCATGAACCCCATGGCCAGGTAACCCAGCGCCGCGCCAAACGCGATGGAAAGAGCATAGGGCAGCTGGGTCATCACGTGATCGATGTGATGGCAACCGGCACCGGTTGCAGAGAGGATACTGGTGCTGGAGATGGGCGAGCTGTGATCGCCGAACACAGAACCGGCCAGTACCGCCGCCAGCATCGGCAGCATCAGCGCCGCATCGCTGGCTGCGGCCATGTCGCCGGCCAGCGGCAGCATGATGCCAAAGGTGCCCCAGCTGGTACCGGTGGCAAACGCCATGGCGCAGGAGAGCACGAACACCACGGCAGGCAGCACTTCGACAGGCAGGTTGCCGTTGGCCAGGGAAGCCAGGTACTTGCCGGTCTCCACGTCGCGCACCACGGCGCCGATGGTCCAGGCAAACAGCAGGATGTTGATGGCCGGTAGCATGGCCATCACCCCTTGCGGCGCGGCCTTGATCCAGTTCTTGGCACCCAGCTTGAGGCGCATGGCCAGACCGATGGAGACCACCAGGCTGCACAGGGCGCCGTACACCAGGGAGGAGCCCACGTTGGTGTTCTCGAACGAACCGAGCACGCTGAACGGCAACCCTTGCTCGCTCAGCACGGCGGCACCTGAGTCAATCATGAAGTAGATGGTGGCGGCGGTCAGGGTCAGGATCGGCAGCACCATGTCGATCATGCCGCCGTTGCTCTCTTCCGGGCTCTCCATGTCCAGACCGATGGGGCGGCCCTTGGACTCATCCCACAGCTTGCCTTCCAGCGCCCACTCTTCATGCTGGCGCATCGGGCCGATATCGAGCTGGAATGCGATCACCACCAGCACCATCACCAGGGTGAAGACAGCATAGAGGTTCATCGGGATCATCTCGACAAAGGCGGCGATGGGGCTCTGTTCGGTCAGGCCATGGGCCGCCATAATGCCGCCCACCAGGGCAATGATGTAGGCCCCCCAGGAGGAGATGGGCATCAGCACGCACACCGGCGCCGCGGTGGAGTCGAGCAGATAGGCCAGCTTGGCACGGGAGATCTGGAAACGGTCGGTCACCGGACGGCAGATGGCCCCCACAGACAGACTGTGGAAGAAGTCGTCGATGAAGAAGGCAAAGACCATCATGCCGGTGAGCGCCTTGGCCCCCTTGCGGGTTTTGGCACGACGTTCGGCCCACTCGGCAAAGGCCCGGGTCGCGCCGGAGACGCTCATCAGGCTGATGAGGCCACCCAGCAGCAGCATGAACAACAGCATATTAATGTTGTCGCTATTGAGGGCACCATCAACCCAGAAAATCTTGAGCACTGTGTTTAGCAGGTAGTGCAGGGAATCGAGCGGTGAAAACTGGTTGAGCAGCAGGCTGCCGGCCAGGATACCGACCCCGAGCGACAGCAGGACGCGGCGGGTCAGGATCGCCAGGGCGACAGCCAATAAGGGGGGAACGACAGACCAACCGGAGTCGGCGAAATGACTAATGTCCATGATCTCTTTGCACCTAAAGATACAGGTGGAGATCTACCGAGAGGATCTAAAGAAACAAAACCCATGGGGAGGTCATACTCCTCAGCCCCTTCAGGTAGCGCTCCATAGTGGATGACTATGGCAGTCCTGCACCTATTAGATGCAGAACCAGCAGCCCGGTATGATGGCCTGGCCACTTCGGCGCTGACTCCTTTCCTTGTGCATCATCGGCATCACCCTCCGCACAAGTAGTCATAGGCAGCGCGCCTCTACTTAAAGGTATTCGCAGGACATTTTATCCAGCCATCAGCTTATAGCAAGTTTTTTGATTAAATAACCATAACAAACACATCACCAAGCATCAAAAAGGTAGTCAAATGATGCGCTATTGAATTTTTTGGCGCTATTTTCAACTAGTCAGGCGCCATTGATATCCCGTTGAACAATGTCCCGACTACCAATTATTGCTGCCAGCATTATCCGGATAAGGCTCCTGTTATATTTCCACTGCCTTGACATATTTAATTTGAGACGCAAGAATCAGAGTCGACATATATATTTCCTTGTGACGCTACATGGTAAATCCTATGCATGATTTCTTGAAAGTACTGCTTAATATCCGCAGCCTGCGCGCGACTTGCCGCGAGCTATCCCTGGCACAACTGGAAGAGGGCTTGGAAAAACTTTCGATTATCGTAGCCGAACGCCAGCAGGATGAGGCCGCTGAACGTCAGGCTCGCGAAGAGCATCAACGGAAAATTGAAGAATACAGTGAAATGCTCAAAGCGGCCGGTATTGATCCTGCCGACTTGGTCAAAGTTGTCGCAGCCAGCCCGGCTAAATCCGAAAAAACCAAGCGGGCACCCCGTCCTGCCAAATATCGTTATCAGGATAACGGCGTAGAGAAAACCTGGACTGGCCAGGGACGCATGCCGTCGGTGATTGCCAATGCCATTGCAGCAGGCCAATCGCTGGAAGATTTCGCTATTTGATGACATGCCCATCCAATAAAAAAACCTCGCCAAGGCGAGGTTTTTTATTATTTTCCCATCAAACATTCGAGGGCTGGCGATCGGCAGCTTTGAGCCACACTACCTCCCCCTTGCCTTCCCGGCTCAAGAGGTAACGGGCGATGGTAAAGAACCAGTCGCTCATCCGGTTCAGATAAGGCAGGGTCTCGGGGTTGATGGCCTCTTCCTTGCTCAGGGTCAGCAGCAGCCGTTCACAATGGCGCACTAGGGTTCGCACCACATGGGCCTGGGCTGCAGCGCGCGATCCCCCGGGCAGTATAAATTGACGCAGCGGGGTCAGCTGCTCGCTGTAAGCGTCTATCTGTTGCTCCAGACGGGCAGTCCAGGCAGCATTGACTTGCCAGATAGCAGCATTCTGGGCGGCACTGGAAAATGCCAGTTCGCCGCCCAAATCGAATAACTCCTGCTGCAGCAACTGCAAATCGGCCAATAAGGCTGTCTCTTGCGCGGGTACCTCGCAAATCAATACCCCGATATGGGAATTGAGTTCATCGATATAACCATAAGTTTCGACTCGCAAATGATCCTTGGCCAGACGAACACCATCTGCCAGGCGAGTCATGCCCTTGTCGCCCTGCCTCGTATATATTCTCATACCGACATCCTGTTAATAATGGGAATAATCATGGACTCCAGCCCGTTTAGCTTGATCTCGTAGGCCAGGGCCAGTGTCTGACCCAATTTACCGGCCGGAAAACCATTGCGGGCCAGCCACACCAGATAAGGTTCCGGAATATCAATGATCCGCCGCCCCTGATATTTGCCATAGGGCATTTTATTGGCCAGCGTCAGCAGCGCCCGCTCGTCGGACAGCCACTCCATATTAATCGATATCCAGATATTTATGGGTCTGGATGGAGAGTCGCCAATTACGGGCAATACAGGTCGTCATCGCCAACTGGGTGGCTCTGGGCTTCTGGCTGATAGGCTGCAGCGCAATCACCACATCGGTCCGCAGGTGTGCAGTGGCCAGCAGCTCATCCAGCTCTTCGATATGGTGTTCGGTAGCCACCGGATGCTTTATCTCGTTGGCACGCTCCAGCGCCGATACCAGCACGGGTAGCCCCCCTTTCATGCCAATCTTGGGAGACACTGTCACCCAGGTATCGTCATGGGTCTTGATCTCGCTGGTGCCACTGGTTTCGATTTGCACCTGATAACCCGCCGTCAGCAAGGCGGTGGAGAGCTCATGCAGATCATAGAGGCAGGGCTCGCCCCCGGTGATCACCACATGGCGAGCCTGATAGCCAAGTTGCTGAAAACTCGCCAGGATCTCTGCCGTGCTCATCTTGCTCCAGCCATCCGACTCGTTGGAGCAATCCAGCACCGCCTGCATACCCACCTCACGTTCGGGATCGACAATCCAGGTATGACGGGTATCGCACCAAGGGCAGCCCACGGGGCAGCCTTGTAGGCGTACGAAGATGGCGGGCAGGCCGGTGAAGATGCCCTCCCCCTGGATGGTCTGGAAAATCTCGTTGATTGGGTAGTGCATCTTGATCACTGCTGGTTGCAAAAGTCGCGGATTATACCTCAAGCACAGGCAAGAGGCAGGTTTACAATCCGGTTTTCTCGCGCAGGCGAGTCGTTACGCCGGCCTTGTCGGCGAGATAGTGGTTCAGCCCGCGGCTGCGCAATTCGCAAGCCGGGCAACTGCCGCACCCATCGCCGGGGATGCCGTTGTAGCAGGTGAGCGTCTGCTGGCGCACCGTCTCCAGATGGCCGTAGTGATCCGCCAGCGCCCAGGTCTCGGCCTTGTCGAGCCACATCAGCGGAGTTTCAAAGCGGATGCCGCGATCCAGCCCCAGGGACACCGCCTGATTGAGCGCCCTGACGAACTCGTCACGGCAATCCGGGTAGCCGGAGAAATCGGTCTCGCACACCCCGGTGATCACCGCCTCGGCTCCCACCTGGTAGGCATAGATGGAAGCCAGAGTCAGAAACAGGATGTTGCGACCCGGCACGAAGGTATTGGGCAGGCCGTTATCCTGCAGCTCGCCGCTCACCGGAATGTCGTCACGAGTCAGGGCCGAGACGGCCAGTTCGTTGAGTAGCGTCACATCCATCACCTTGTGGGCCGCGACGCCCAACTGGCTGGCCAGACGACGGGCCGTGTCGATCTCTTCCCGATGGCGCTGGCCATAGTCAAACGTGATGGCGTGCACCTCGTCATATCGGGCCAGTGCCTGCACCAGGCAGGTGGTGCTGTCCTGCCCACCGCTGAAAACCACAACTGCTTTTTTCATCTTGATGACTCCTCGGAATATTTAACGACGGCGCCCTTCGGCAAAAGCCAGCCACTGGCTGTTGAGCTGATGGAACAGGGTGAGCAGTGGGGCATAGCGCTCGGGCGTGCCTTCCCATTGGGCGAGGAGGTGATAGCCCGCCTCCAGGGTCGACAACGCGTCGGGAAAGGGTTTCTTGCGAATGGCGTACTGGCCTGCCACCGCCTCCAGGCCGATGCGGGGCAGCCGGGCCAGCATGGGGTTACTCTGCAACATGCGATACGCCTTGCGCCAGGTGCCATCGAGCAGGATAAAGGCAATCGGCACATGCGCTCCCGATGCGGATTCGCACTGCTGGCGCACTTGAGCCAGTGACAACGCCTCCTCATCCGGCCACAACAGATAGCAGCGGCGTGCGGGATCGGCCAGCAACTCATTGAGCCAATCCACTTGCGAATAATCTTCGCCAACATGCAGCTCGGCGCCTTTGAGAGAGGCCGCCAGCAGGGAAGCCGTGCCCTTGGGATGCGCCACTTCATTGGGGTGTTGCAGGATATAGAGCGGCGTCTGGTTTTCAACCGGCACGATATAATCGCACAGGCACGCTTTAAGGGCCCGGGTGCAGCGTGTACAGTATCGACTCTTCTTGTTGTTGGGCTGTGTCATGTTGTCAGAAAAATCCGGATGGCTCTGGGTTATCACACTCTCTCTCGCCAGCTTGCTGCTCTTTTTTACCGTCCCCAATCTCCAGCTGTCGTTCGACAGGGATCTGATCGCCCAGGGCGAAGGGTGGCGGATCATAACAGGCAATCTGGTTCATACCAATCAATGGCACCTGTTGCTCAACCTGGGTGGACTCACAATCCTGTATAGCCTGTTTCGCGACTACCTGGGGTACGCCAGACTCCCTGTGCTGATGCTGTTGCTCTGGTGCGCCGTCGGATTGGGGATCTGGTGGTTGTGCCCGCAGACCCACTGGTACATGGGGCTATCCGGCTCACTGCATGGTCTGTTTATGTGGGGCGCCATGCAGGATCTGCGGCACGGGCGCCGGATCTCGGGCTGGCTGATGCTGGCAGGAATGGGGATCAAACTGGCGGTGGACTTCTACAATGCCGGCGAGAGCCCGATCGCCACGCTGATCGGTGCCAGAGTCCATATAGAATCCCATCTGATAGGAGCAGGTGCAGGCCTTTTGCTCGGCCTGCACCCGGTATCCATTACGCACTCAACTCGGCATTGATGCTGGCCAGCATGGCTGCCGGATCGGCGGCCTGGGTGATGGGACGGCCGATGACCAGATAATCGGAGCCCGCCTCGACGGCCGCTCGCGGCGTCATCACCCGGCGCTGATCCCCGGCATCGGCGCCGCTTGGGCGGATCCCCGGTGTCACCAGCTTGAAATCTGCCCCCAGCAAAGCTTTCAGCTCATGCGCTTCATTGGCGGAGCACACCACACCATCGAGCCCTGCCGCCTTGGTCAGCTTGGCCAGGCGGATCACCTGCTCGGCTGGCGTCACATCCAGCCCCATGGACGCCATGTCGGACTGCTCCATGCTGGTTAGTACGGTCACCCCGATCAGCAGCGGCGCCTTGTCACCATAAGGTGCCAGCGCCTCGACGGCGGCACGCATCATGCGTTCGCCCCCACTGGCATGCACGTTGACCATCCAGACGCCCAACTCGGCACTGGCGGCCACGGCCTTGGCAACGGTGTTGGGAATATCGTGAAATTTCAGATCCAGAAAGACATCGAACCCCTTGGCCACCAGTTGGCGCACAAACTGCGGGCCAAACAGGGTGAACATCTCCTTGCCCACCTTGAGACGGCACTGGGCCGGAGAGATACGGTCAACGAACGCCAAGGCATCTGCCTCGTGTTGATAATCCAGCGCTACCAGTACTTTGGGATCTAGCATCTCACTTCCTATTAGTTGTTATTCACCCTCCTGGATCGCGTTCATCGCCTTGATCCAGGTTCCGTTTGCTGACATAGATGTGGCGCTCAATTCGCGCCACATCAGATGTTCAATTGCTTCTTTTATTCCCCATCCAGGCCACGTATTGGCTTGATGGAGCCCCACTGGCGGCAGGATGGGCACTGCCAGAACAGCGAGTGCGTAGCAAAACCACACTGGCGGCACTTGTGGGTCGATTTGATTTTTATCTGCTCGCCCACCAGCTGCTGCAGCAGCTCGAGGCTCTCCTTGGCAGGCCCCTCCTCCGCACTGGCCAGCTGAAATCCCACCAGCTGATAGAACCCCTTCATGGAGGGATGGCGACGCAGCTGACGCAACACCAGTTCGCGGGCCTTGCTCAGGCCATTGCGCTCCTCCACCAGCTTGGCAAGTGCCAGGGTCACGCTGACACCGGCATGCTCCTCTACCGCCTTCTCGAGGATGGGGATCAGCGCCTGGCTGCGCCCCAGTTGCTGGTAGCACTGCAACAATTTGGGGATGGCTTCGGAGGCAAAATCCATATCCTGTTCAAATACCCGCAGCAGCTCCTTGCTTGCCCGCTCATATTCCCCTTCGGCCATGGCCAGCTCAGCCAGCCGCAGACTGGCACGGGCACAAGCGGGGTTGATGCCAAGGGCCCGTTTGAATTTGGCCAGCGCCTCCCCTTGATTGCCTTCGCGCAGGGCGTTTTCAGCCTGCTCGCAATAAAAATGGGAGATGGGCTCGGCCAGCTTCTTGCCCTGGAACTGTTGCAGGCGCACCGCCACATCAATGGCCTTGTCCCACTCTCGCAACTGCTGGTGGATGATGAGCAACTGGGCGAGCGCCGTCTCTTCGAAATCGCTGTCTTCGCACAGCTCTTTCCAGATGGCTTCGGCGCGATCCAGCAAGCCGGCGGCGAGAAAATCGCGGGCCAGCTCCTGCAATGCCAGCTGGCGCTGCTCACGGGTCAACTGGCGGGCGACCAGATTCTGGTGGATCTTGATGGCACGATCGACCTCGCCGCGCTGGCGAAACAGGTTGCCGAGGGAGAGGTGAGTTTCGATGGTTTCGCTGTCCACCTCCAGCAGCTGGATAAAGAGATCCACCGCCTTGTCGGATTCATCGGACAGCAAATAATTGAGACCCGCCACGTACTGGCGGGAAAACTGGTTACTCTGTTTTTGGGTGTCCTGGCGAACACTCCTGCGGCCCATGTACCAGCCATAACCGGCGGCGATGGGCAACAGCAGGAAAAGCAGTTCAAGCATTGAGGAGCATTATTCCTTACCCGCCGTACGGGCCAGCTCCAATTCGCGGGATTGACGACGCATGGTGCGATTGAGGGTGCGGTTTTGCATCTTCAAACGCAGGAACAGCAGGCCGAAAACCAGCCAACCAAGGAGGAAGCCACCAGCGAAGAAGAACCCGAGCAGCATGGCGAGCGAGAACTCTCCTTGCGCAATCAGGTAGTTGAACTGAACCAGCTGACCGTTTTGTGAACCCAGCGCCAGGGTCAGAATAAAGACCAGCACCAGCGGGATAAGGGCCAAAATACGCTTCATAAGAGCTCCCTGTCAGTATCGAGTGAGAGGCTGATTATCCTTAAAATCACAGGCAGACTCTAGAGTGAATGGGAAAAGAGTTTAAGAAACAAGATGATTGGCACAGGTTCAAAGGCCAAAAACAAAAAAGGCATACCCGAGTATGCCCATTTTTGCATTATTCAATGGTGTTGACGCGCTCGCGCAACTCTTTGCCAGGTTTGAAGTGCGGGACATATTTCCCGGTCAGTTCAACCTTGTCCCCGGTCTTGGGGTTACGGCCCACGCGGGGGGCACGATAGTGCAGTGAAAAACTGCCAAATCCGCGAATTTCAATCCGGTCGCCGTTTTGCAAGGTCGATGCCATTTGTTCAAGGATCTCCTTGATGGCCGCTTCGACATCCTTGGCCGGCATATGCATGCGGCTGGCTGCCAGTTGTTCGATGAGATCTGATTTGGTCATAACGTTAAATCTCCTTCCCCGATCACATGCAATATTCATTTTGCCAGGATAAAAAAGGGCGGCGCAATGCCGCCCTTTTCTTGCATCAAGGATTACTCACCCTTGGCGGCTTTGAACGCTTCAGCCATAGCGTTGCTGAACACAACTTCTTCTTGCTGGTTCAGGTTGTCGATAGCGACACGCTCGTCAGCCTCGTCCTTAGCGCGGACAGACAGGCTTACGGTGCGGTTCTTACGATCAACGCCCATGAATTTGGCTTCAACTTCGTCACCAACAGACAGCACCAGAGTGGCGTCTTCTACGCGGTCACGCGCAGCGTCGGAGGCACGCAGGTAGCCTTCTACGCCGTCAGCCAGTTCGATAACGGCACCTTTGGCATCAACCTCGGTAACCTTACCCTTCACGATAGCACCTTTCTTGTTGTCAGCCAGGTACTTGTTGAACGGGTCTTCTTCGATCTGCTTGACGCCCAGGGAGATGCGCTCACGCTCCGGATCCACTTGCAGAACAACGGCTTCGATCTCGTCGCCTTTCTTGAATTCACGCACGGCTTCTTCGCCCTGGTTGTTCCAGGAGATGTCAGACAGGTGAACCAGACCGTCGATGCCGCCATCCAGACCGATGAAGATACCGAAGTCAGTGATGGACTTGATCTTGCCGGAAACACGGTCGCCTTTGGCGTGAGTTTCGGCAAACAGCTGCCACGGGTTGGATTTGCACTGCTTCAGACCCAGGGAGATACGACGACGCTCTTCGTCGATGTCCAGAACCATCACGTCAACCACGTCGCCAACGTTAACAACTTTGGACGGGTGGATGTTCTTGTTGGTCCAATCCATCTCGGATACGTGTACCAGGCCTTCAACGCCTTCTTCGATTTCAACGAAGCAGCCGTAGTCGGTCAGGTTGGTCACGCGGCCAGACAGACGGGTGGTCTCCGGGTAACGCTTGGCGATAGCAACCCACGGATCTTCGCCCAGCTGCTTCAGACCCAGGGATACACGGGTACGCTCGCGGTCGAACTTCAGAACCTTGACGGAGATCTCGTCGCCAACGTTGACGATTTCGGAAGGATGCTTAACGCGCTTCCACGCCATGTCGGTGATGTGCAGCAGGCCGTCAACACCGCCCAGATCTACGAATGCACCGTAGTCGGTCAGGTTCTTGACGATACCCTTAACTTCTTGACCTTCTTGCAGGTTAGCCAGCAGGCTTTCGCGCTCGGAGGTGTTCTCGGTCTCGATCACGGCACGACGGGAAACAACAACGTTGTTGCGCTTCTGGTCCAGCTTGATGACTTTGAACTCGAGTTCTTTGTTTTCCAGGTGAGCGGTGTCACGGATCGGACGCACGTCAACCAGAGAACCCGGCAGGAAGGCACGGATGCCGTTCAGTTCAACGGTGAAACCACCCTTGACCTTGCCGTTGATGATACCGATAACGGTAGCTTGCTCTTCGTAAGCTTTCTCAAGCTGCAGCCAGGCTTCGTGGCGCTTGGCTTTTTCGCGGGACAGCTTGGTTTCGCCGAAACCATCTTCGATAGAGTCCAGAGCCACGTCAACGGAGTCACCTACGTTGATTTCCAGCTCGCCCATGGCGTTTTTAAATTCTTCAGCCGGGATAGCGGACTCGGATTTCAGACCGGCGTCAACCAGTACGAAACCGTTCTCGATAGCAACGACAGTACCCTTGACGATGGAACCTTGACGGGTTTCAACGGCATTCAGGGACTCTTCAAAGAGTTGAGCAAAAGATTCGATCATTGTTTATGTCACAAATGAAACATCCACTTGTCATCCAGCACAAGCGGGGTTGTTTTAAATAATCTGCGCCATCCTTGGTGCAGACGACCGGATGTCAGCTTGCGCTGGCATCTCCGAGTTGTTGCTCCGCATAGGCGAGCACTGTTGCCAGCACTTCATCTATGGTCATGGCGGTTGAATCCACCACGAGAGCATCTTCTGCCGGTTTCAGGGGGGCGGTGGCGCGATTTCTATCGCGATCATCACGCTCCCGAATCTCGGTTAAAAGACGCTCAAAGTTAACATCAAAGCCTTTATCTTGCAACTGCTTATAGCGACGTTGGGCCCGTTCTTCGGCGCTGGCGTCGAGGAAAATCTTCACCTCGGCCTCCGGGAAAACCACGGTTCCCATGTCACGACCATCGGCGATGAGACCAGGGGCCTGACGAAATGCACGCTGACGACGCAACAAGGCTTCCCGAACCCGCGGGAAGGCTGCGATTTTACTGGCAGCATTGCCAACCTCTTCGGTGCGGATGGTACGGGAGACATCCTCCCCTTCCAGGATCACCTTGACCAGCTCCCCTTCAACCTGAAATTGCACGTCCAGGTGGGCGGCCAGGGGCACCAGCGCAGCTTCACTGTCCAGCTCCACATCATGATGCAAGGCGGCCAGGGACAACACCCGGTAGATGGCGCCCGAATCCAGCAAGTGCCAACCCAGCTTCTCGGCGAGCAACAGACACAAGGTGCCCTTGCCGGCACCACTGGGGCCATCAATTGTCATTACGGGGGCCATCTGAGGCATAACTTCTCTCCTGCACTGTGTTGCGCCCATCCCGAAGGAATGGGTTAATGGGCGCCGATTATACCCAAATGTGCTGCCACTGGCAGTCACCAATACATACAATGGCGCAAAAGCCCGCTCTGCTCCGCCATTTGCCGTCGGTACATTTCATTAATCAATGCAGGGACT
This sequence comes from Aeromonas sp. S18(2024), assembly GCF_041402525.1. Taxonomy (NCBI): domain Bacteria; kingdom Pseudomonadati; phylum Pseudomonadota; class Gammaproteobacteria; order Aeromonadales; family Aeromonadaceae; genus Aeromonas; species Aeromonas sp. S18(2024). Next base: position 408,553 of record NZ_JBGLQV010000003.1, read on the forward strand.
TGTTCTTATGGTCGTTACCGACAAGGCGCGCTAAACTGGCCCCCTTTTTTTGAGCAGTTGTAGTAAGGAGCAACCTATGAGCAGCGTTACCCTCGTGGCCAGATCCAAATTGCCAACCCCCTGGGGCACTTTCACGCTGGTAGGTTTTCAGGAAACCGGCACGGGTAAGGATCACGCCGCCCTGGTCATGGGCGACATAACCGGCACGGAACCCGTTTTGGGCCGGATCCACTCGGAATGCCTGACCGGCGATGCCTTGTTCAGTCTGCGTTGTGATTGCGGCTTCCAGTTGCAGGCCGCCCTCGAGAATATCGCCAAGGCGGGCCGCGGCGTTTTGTTGTATGTGCGTCAGGAAGGGCGTGGCATCGGTCTGCTCAACAAGATCCGGGCCTATCATCTGCAGGATCAGGGGGCCGATACCGTCGAGGCCAACGTGGCCCTGGGCTTTGCCGCCGACATGCGTGATTACACCATCTGTGCCGACATGCTCAAGCTGCTCGAGGTTCAATCTCTCAAGTTGATGACCAACAACCCGCGCAAGATGAAGGCGATGGAGAGTTTTGGCATTCCGGTGGCCGAGCGGGTTCCCCTGCAGGAGGGGCGCAATCCCCACAACGAGTTTTACCTCTCGACCAAGGCCAACAAGCTGGATCACATGCTGAAAAAGTGAGTCTGCTACTTTTCAGCTGATGAAAACGCCTCCCATGAGGCGTTTTTTTATGTCTCCATCACGGCAGTCAGGCGCTATGCCCTTTCTTGCATCCAGCCAGCAGACACCAGGCCAATTTCTCCATGAGCGCATCCCCCACCAGGCCTCGGCAAATCTCGCATCGAGTCCCGAATTAGGCCTGGGTGTCCTGCGCCCCTGAACGTTCACTCAGCAAAAAGTCCCGCAGGGCACGGTTGGCCATGGAGAGCGGATCCCCACGCCGCCAGGCCACGCAAAGATCGAGGAAGATGGGGGGCTGAAACGACACGCCCCCCAGATCGGCGTCCTCTTCCAGCACCATTCGCAGGAAGGTGGTCACCGCAAAACCCTGGCGCACTACCGCCTTGAGCAGGGGGATCAGGTTGCTCTCAAACGCGATATTGGGCTCGACACCCAGAGTCTGGGCCAGGGCCTCCATATGCTCCCTGTGGTAAAAACCGCGGCGAAACAGGGCCAGCTCCTGCTGGAAGAACTGCTCGAGCGTCACCCCGGGCGCGCCGTGGAGCGGGTGTTCCTCCCCTACCACCATCAGCATCTCCTCGGTCAGCAGGTGAGCCCCCTCGATGGTGGGGGGCAGATCGCTGGTGATGAGGATGGCCAGATCCAGGGTACCGTCCATCATGCGGCTAAGCAGCTCGCGGGTTCCCGCCTCCTCCACCCGGATCTTGAGCCCGGGATAGCGGTGCTTGAAGGCCATCAACCTCGGCGGAAAATAGTAGGAGCCCATCATGTAGGGAATGCCGATCCGCACCTCCCCCCGCTCCAACCCTTTTAGCTCGGCCATCTCAGCCTCGGCCTGGTGCATCTGCAACAGCAGTCGCTCGGCATGGCGGCAGAGCACCTCCCCCTCCGGGGTGAGACGCACCGCCCGATCCTGCCTGTCGAACAGACGCAGCTCCAGTTGCTGCTCCAACTTGGCGATGGCCATGCTGATGGCAGGCTGCGCAACATGCAGCCCGCTGGCCGCCTTGGTGAATGAACCGGCATCCCTGACCGCCAGCAGATAAGTGAGCTGTTTCAAATCCATATCAATTAATCTTATAAGACAGATAACTTAAATATATTATATTTATGTGTCATGGCGCTCTACCCTGATGAAAAGTTGTCAGGACATTGCAAGCATGATCGAAGTTGGAAGTCGCGAATGGATACGCGCCACCCTGGCGCTCAGCCTGGGTTCTTTTCTGGTCTTTCTCAATCTCTACCAGACCCATCCCCTGTTGCCGCTGATCGCCGAGGTGTTCTCGGTCAACTCTCTCTCGGCCAGCTGGACTCTGGCTGGCTGCACCGCCGGGCTGGCCGCCTCCCTGCTCCTGTGCGCCAGACTGGCCGATCGCCATGGCCGTCGCCAGGTGATGCTGGGTACCCTCACGCTGGCGATCCTACTCTCCCTGCTCATTCCGCTGGTCGAGCAATTTGAAGCCCTGCTGCTGCTGCGGATCCTGCAGGGCGCCCTGTTGGCGGGTCTGCCCGCCACAGCCATCGCCTACATGGGCGAGGAGTTCAGCAAGCGGGCGCTGCTCTCGGCGGTCGGGGTCTATATCGCCGCCAACTCCCTCGGGGGGATCGCGGGTCGGGTGGTCGGTGGCTTGCTGGCAGGCTGGTTTGGCGACTGGCAGCACACCTTCCTCGGCATTGGCGCGATCAGCCTTGCCTTGCTGCCGCTGGTGTTCTGGCTGCTGCCTCATCAAACGCGCTTTGTCGCGGCCTCCCCTGTGCCGGGCCAGTTTGCCCACGCCTTGCAACAACATCTAAGCAATCCGCTGCTGGTGGGTGCCTATCTGATTGGCGGGCTCAACTTCATGGTCTTTCTGAACCAGTTCAGCTATCTCACCTTCCTGCTGGCAGCCCCCCCATTTTCCCTGCCGACCCAGTGGCTTGGCATGCTGTTTCTGACCTACCTCTCCGGCACCGTCGCCTCCTCCTTAAGCGGGCGCTGCGCCAATCGCTGGGGAGCCCAACGCATGTTGCTGGCGGGGATTGCCCTGATGGCGCTGGGGAGTATCTGCCTGCTGCTGGGCACCCTTTCCGGGATCCTCACCGCCCTGCTTGTCTCCAGCTTCGGTTTTTTCCTGGCTCACGCCTGCGCCAGCGCCTGGGTGGGTCAACACGTCGAACACAACCGGGCGCTCGCCTCCTCCCTCTATCTTGTGACCTACTATCTGGGGGCCAGCCTCGGGGGGCTCTACCTCCACCCGTTCTGGGAACAAGGCAGGCTCGAGGGCCTGGTGGTGGGGATCGAGCTGGTGCTCTGCCTGACGGCAGGCCTGGGGATCTGGTTGGGGCGCCTGAAACAGCGCCATGAAAAGATGTTCCATCTCCCCTCCTCCCACCATTGATTGGATAAAGGAACTGGGAGCCTTGGGTCCCTTATCGGGAGTGAAAGATCACTGGCGCAGGCAGGGAGAAGGAGGATGCCGGGATCACATCAGTCATTGATAATGAGAAAGCCCGGAAAAGCAAAAAGCCCGACCATCAGGTCGGGCTTTGCAATTTGGCGGTGAGGGAGGGATTCGAACCCTCGATACGTTGCCGTATACACACTTTCCAGGCGTGCTCCTTCAGCCACTCGGACACCTCACCAAATTTTGGTCTGTTGTTTAACGTGTTCAGCCAACACGCTGTTCGTTGCGCCGTTGCGCTGGAACGGGGCGTAATGTACGGGATACGCAGGCATTTGGTCAATGCAATTTTTTACTTTTTGCGTTCGTTCGCTTGATAGTCGAACAAAATGACCAAAAACATGCCGTTTTGTATCCCTTTTACTCAATTTTCCGCCGCTTCGTGCAAGTGTTCCCCTTTGAGGGCCTCTTCCAGCGAACCGTAGAATTCCAGCTTGCCGGGCTGAGGACGCACCTTGGCACGGGCAAGCGTCTTGAGCGGCTGGAACTGCAGCTCGGCGACACGCACCTCGACCCCGGCGGTGGCCATCTGCTTGCCAAAGTGCAGGAAGGCCGACAGCCCGCCCGCATCCAGGATGGAGACCGCCTCCATCTGCAACACCAGCAGACGATGCCCCTTCACCTGGGCTTCCAGCTCACCAAAGACCCGCTCGGCCGCAGCGAAGAAGAGCGGGCCGTTGATCTTGTAGACCAGACTGTTATCCGGCAGCTCCTTGACATAGCGCTTATGCTCGGCCAAATCGTGCAAACGGGTCATCTTGGCGATCTCGCGCATAAAGAGCAGGGAAGCCAGGATCACCCCGAAGGTAATGGCAATCACCATGTCGAAGATGACGGTGAGCGACAGACAGACCAGCAGCACCAGCACATCGGATTTGGGGGCACGGCGCACCAGCTCCACCACCTTGTGAGCTTCGCTCATGTTCCAGGCGACGATGAGCAGCAGCGCGGCCATGGCCGACAGCGGTAACCAGGAGAGCCAGGGCGCCAGCACCAGAATGGCCGCCAGCACTACCAGGGCATGGACGATGCCGGAAACAGGCGAGGTCGCTCCCGCCCGTACGTTGGCGGCAGAGCGGGCGATGGCGGCAGTGGCGGTGATACCGCCAAAGAAGGGCGCCAGTATATTGCCAAGCCCCTGCCCCACCAGTTCGGCGTTGGAGCTGTGCTTGCGACCTGTCATGCCATCCAGCACCACGGCGCACAGCAGGGATTCAATGGCCCCCAGCATCGCCATGGAAAACGCAGCCGGCAGCAGGCGCTCGATGGCGGCAAGGTTCCATTCGACAAGAGCACCATCCGGTCCGGGCAGGGCCCATGGCATCACCAGGCTAGGCGCGATGGGCGGGATCCCCATCCCCTGGGTCCCGTCGGCCAGGGTATAGCTGAACTTGCTGCCGATGGTGGCCACATCCACCCCGAACTGATGCAGACCAAAGCCCAGACCCACCCCCACCAGCACGGCAGGCAGATGGCCCGGCACTGGCAGGCGCAGTCGCGGCCAGAGCAGCAGTACCGCCAGGGTCGCGACCCCGACGAGGGTGTCTCCCCACTGCCAGCTGGGCAGGGCATGTACCAGCGCCTCCACCTTGCCAACATAGGTTTCCGGCATCTCGGCCACGTGCAAGCCGAAGAAATCCTTGATCTGCAGGGTCGCGATCACGATGGCGATACCACCGGTGAAGCCCAGAGTCACTGAGGGGGGGATGTACTCGATAAGGCGGCCGAGCCGCGCCATCCCCATGGCCAGCAGGAAGAAGCCGGAGAGCAGGGTCGCCATCAACAGGCCACCCACGCCAAATTGCTGGGCCACCGGATAGAGGATCACCACAAAAGCGGCGGTCGGCCCCGAGATGGAGTAACGGGAGCCACCGGTCACCGCGATCACGATACCGGCGATAATTGCGGTGTAGAGGCCATGTTGTGGCGGCACGCCACTGGCAATCGCCAGCGCCATGGCCAGCGGAATGGCAATAATGCCCACGGTAATGCCGGCGATCAGATCGCGGCCAAAGCGGGCAACATTATAGGGTTCATCGATACAGGATTGGCGTAAAGCAACGGCCAGCTTCACGCTATTCAAAGGTGCTTGCTTGTGCATGTATATCGTAATACCAGAAGAGGGAGATAAAGGCCGGATAAATCCGGCGCCCGATCATCATCAAGGGCCGGCAGAACTGTCGACGCGGCGATGGTATCCTGCGTAACCTTACTCCTGCCGCGCCGTTTTTTCGATGGTCAGGATCAATGAATGACACACTCGCCCACCATTTTGCCCATTCGCCACCAAATCCCCGATATTTATCCGGACTCCAGCCCAGTTAGCCGCAAAGATTGCCATTTGAGACATTGCATCAATTTTGCACGTTCGCAGCCGATAAAGGGAAGTTTCCCTCATCAGCACACCCCCTCTAGCCCCTCTTTGTGACCAGTGAAGCAAGTGCAAGAGACTGATTGTGCTCAAAATAAGCGGCAAAGACCAAGTTTTGGGCAAACAGGTCGAAAATCCGTTTTTAACAAAGATCGCGGGTTGACACCCGCCACCCTGGCCATTAATATCCGCCCCGTCTCGACGAGACAGGCAATTCCTCCTTAGTTCAGTCGGTAGAACGGCGGACTGTTAATCCGTATGTCACTGGTTCAAGTCCAGTAGGAGGAGCCAATTCCCCCGTAGTTCAGTCGGTAGAACGGCGGACTGTTAATCCGTATGTCACAGGTTCAAGTCCTGTCGGGGGAGCCATTTTCAAAACCAAAAAGCCCGGTCAATCGACCGGGCTTTTTGGTTTTATACCTCCCGGTTTATCCCGTACGCCACCACATCGCGGCAACCCAAGCCCCTGACGCCCCCCACCTCTCCGGCTTCGGTTCAGCACTTGTTGATATCCCCAACATCTGTCGTTCATCCTTTTTCCGTTCTACACATCATTCAGCCTTTATTCATCACCAATGGAATTGATAACTCTTTTCATTGCCTTTTCTGCGTTATAGACTGCTTCACCCAAACCGACCATCGGTGCCGGAGCATTCATGACAAGCCTTTCCCTCTCAACACGCCCCTTCTGGCAATGGCTGGCCTATCACCATCAGGCCGCCGAGGGCACCCTCTACCTGATGTTCTTCTCAGGCCTGCTGCTGTGGGAGCCTCTGACTCCGCTCTGGTCGCTGGCGCGCTGGAACCTGTTTCTCCATGTAGTGCTCTCCTTGACCCTGTTTCCGTTGCTGTTCGGGGCGTTCTGGCTCTCCCATCGCAGCCTGCTGAAGAGAAGCCGCAAACCCTTCTTGCGCACCACGGGGCGTATCATTGAGGGCTTACTGCTGGTGTGTCTGGCCAGCGGGCTGCTGCTGGTATTGCACGGCACCCCGGGCGATACCACTGGCAACCTCGCCAGCTGGGCCCACTGGCTGAGCGCTCTAGCATTGACTCCCCTGGTACTGCGCCACGCCTGGCGCTGGACCATTCTCAGATGGCGTTCCTGATCCCATGTTGAAGTTGCTTCTCTCTTCGCTCTTTTCGGCCCTGCTCGCCACCATACTGTTGCCGGGGAACGCCTCGGCCCAAGAGATGGGGGCGGCCATGATTGCCTATGACGAGGGGAAAACCCCTCACCTGCTGGTAGCCAACCAGGGCGCAGGCTCGGTCACTCTGCTTGAGCGAGAAAGTGGCAAGCGTCTCAAGGAGGCCCGCTTTGGCGGCGATCTGCGCCAGCTGGCCCGCGCAGAGGGTGGCAATCTGCTGGTGACCGACTACAGCGGCGATCGCCTGCTGCTGCTGGATGATGATCTCGACCTAAAAAAGGCGATCCCCACCGGCCATAAACCCTACGGCGTCATCTACGATCCCAAGCGGCGCTGGTTCTGGGTCACCCTGTTCGAGGCGGGCCGCCTGCAGGCCTATGACACGGATGGCAAGCTGCTGCTGGATATGGTCACCGCCGAAACCCCGCGCGGACTTGCCTTGACCGACGATGATCGCCTGTTGCTCACCCACGCCATGACCGGCCAGCTCGCCATCTACGATCTCGCCAAGCTGGAGGGCGGCGCCAAAAAAGCTGCCCTGCCCACACCGCGCCTGATCACCCTGGCCGAGACCCAGAGCGCCACCCCAAGCGACTCTCAAGGCTTGCCGCGCCTGCTGGACGGCATCGCCCTCTCCCCCGATGGCAGCGAAGCCTGGCTGCCCCATGTGCTGTGGAGCTTCAGCCATCCCTTCCAGTTTCAGAGCACCGTTTTCCCGGCGGTCTCCATCATCGATCTCGAGGAAGAGAAAGAAAAGGTCGACGAGCGCAAACAGCTCTTCTTGCAGATCAACTTGCCCAATGTCGGCAACCGCAGCCAAATCGTCTCCAATCCCTTCGCAGCGCGCTTCGCCGCCGATGGCAAGCGGGTCTACCTGACCCTGGCGGGTTCCGAGGACTTGCTGGTGTTTGATCTGTCGCGCAGCGGCAAGTCCAACAGCAATCGCCACCGCCGCAAGAAGTTTCAGGGCGGCGCCAAGGCAACCCAGCTGCTGCGCCACCTGCCGGGCCAGAATCCGCGCGATCTTTTGATCGACGGCGACCAGATCCTGGTGCACAACGTCATGGGGCAAGATCTCACCCGCCTCAACACCGGCGGCAGCGGCCCCTTCGCCCGGGTCACCGTCGATGTGCCCCACTTCGCCAAACTGGTGGCAGTCGATCCCCGCCCCGAGCCCCTCAAACGTGGCGAGCGGCTGTTCAATCTCGGCAACACCGCGGCAAATAGCCGCTTCCCCATGGCGGGGGACAACTGGATGAGCTGCAACTCCTGCCATCTGGACGGGTTCAACTTCACCAACCGCTATCTGATGGCGGCCCATCGCCAGAAAAGCCGCGACAACGCCATCAACGGCCACGCCAACCTCGCCAACATGGTGGCGGGGGATTTTGTCGGCGAATACCTGCGCATGACCCAGCAGACCCAGGGGGGCATGGGCCATGACACCCGCGATGGGGCCGAGACAGTCGATCCCGTCAAACCCCAACCCGAGGTAAAGGCGATGATGGAGGATCTGCACGCCTTCGTGACCGCCGATGGCAACCTCCCCTATCTCGCCAACTGGCTGCGGCTCGACGCCCCGCGCACGGATCCCGCCAAAGCGCCGACCACCCACCCGAAAGAGTGGCTCAACTCCGCCTCCTGCCAGAACTGCCACCAACAGGCGTTCAAAGATTGGAGCGAGAGCAATCACCGACTGATGGGCAACTCCCACCCCTACTACAAGGTGGTACAGGCGCTGGCACGGGAGACCGAAGGGGAAGCATTCGGCCAGTGGTGCCAGGGCTGCCACATGCCCCAGCAGGTGCTGACCGGCCAGACGGAACTGCCCAAGGGTTCGAATATGTTCGAGCAGGGGGGCGCCTCGCTGATTGCCGCCCACCAGAAAAGCGAGCCAGTGGTGGAAGAAGGCACCGGCTGCGTGCTCTGCCATCGCATCACCAAGGTGGAAGATGCCGGCGGCAACAGCGCCTTTACCGTGAATTTGAAAGACCGCGAGAGCTATGTGTTCGAGGATGCCCCGGGCGGCAGCCTCCAGCACTGGCTGGCCGAGCGGCAGATCAATGCCCGCCCCGCCATGCACAAAGCCTCCTACCAGAAGGATTTCTATCGGGATGCGGCCCTGTGCAAATCCTGCCACAACGAGTTCGCCCCGGGCACCGGCGCCAATATCGTCAACACCTGGGACGAGTGGGAGAACTCCAGCTTCGCCAAAGCAGAGGACCCCGCTAAACGGCGCACCTGCATCGACTGCCATATGAACCCGGAGCCCGGTAACGGCGGCGCGCCGGTGGCCGGCCAGTCTACCGAGAACGGCACAGTGAAAGAACGCCTCTATCGCCACAACTTCACCGGTGCCCAGCACCAGCTGGTGGGGCTACGCAGTCCCGAGCTTGAGCAGGAGAGCCTGGCGCTCTTGCGCTCCAGCGCGACGCTGTCTGCCCGCATCGAAACCAAGACAGGCCAGCAGCCCGAGCTGGTGGTGCGGGTCGCCAATACCGGCGCGGGCCATGCCCTGCCCACCGGGGTCGCCGATTTTCGCGAGCTCTGGCTGGAGCTGATCGTCACCGATGTCACCGGTAAAATCGTGCTCAAAAGCGGCCAGCCGGTGGATGGCGCCGTGCCCGAGGATGCCCGCTTGTTCAGGAAGGTGTTCGGCGATGCCGAGGGCAAGCCGGTGGGGCTCAAGTTCTGGCGCTACGCCAAGCTGCTGGAAGACACCCGCATCCCGGCCGATGGTTGGCGCGATGAAGCCTGGCCGCTGCCGACGGATGCCAAAGGGCCATTCAAGGCCGATATCAAACTCAATTTCCGCACCTACCCCAAGTGGGTCAGTGATGCGGTGCGCGCCGCCGAGCCGAGCTTGCCGGAGCCACCCATAGTGCTGCTCACTCGGCTACAACTCAATCGGCTGCAACTCACCTTGCAGCCCACCCCAAACATGCCCGATACGGAGCCTCAAACCTGATGTTTGCAAGTTTTCTCATTACCCTGCGCGAGGGGCTGGAAGCCTTTCTGCTGGTGGGCATCTGCCTCTCCTACCTCGCCAAGCTGGGGGCGAGCCGCTACAACAAGTTCATCTATCTGGGGGTCGGGCTTGGGCTCGTCACCTCGCTGGTGGTGGCCTTTCTGTTCCAGGTGGTGGTGAGCCAGTTCGAGAGCGAGCGCTACAACCACCTCTTGATGGCGGGGATCCTGATTTTTGCCACTCTGGTGCTGAGCTACATGGCCATCTGGATGCAAAAGCAGGCCAAGTCCCAGGTGGGGGCCATGACGGCGCGCATCGACGCGGCGCTCGATAGTGGCAACCTGTTTGGCCTGGCCCTGCTCGCCTTCCTCGCCGTGATGCGTGAAGGGTTTGAAACCGTGCTCTTCTTCTCCGCCCTGCTCTACTCGGGTCAGGGAGTCGATCTGCAATCCGGCCTTGTCGGCGCGCTGGCAGGCCTGCTGGTATCGGTGGCGCTGGTGTGGGGGCTGCTGCGCTCCACCCGCAAGGTGGCCCTGGCCCCTTTCTTTCGCTGGACCAGCCTGCTTATCATCATCATCGCCGCCGGATTGCTCTCCTCTGCCGTCAACATGCTACAGGCGGCGGGGGTCATTACCCTCTGGACCGAGCCGGTGTTCAACATCAGCCACATTCTCGACGATCAGGGGATCTTCGGCACCTTCCTGCGCGCCCTGTTTGGCTACAATGCCTCGCCGGCCGGCCTGCAGCTGCTGACCTGGGCCGCTTATCTGGTGGTCTTCGTTACTCTCTGGCAACGCAGCTACCGCCCCCAGCCACAGCCAGCGGGATCCGGCGCCAAGCCCTGATATGCTGAGGGCCCGACATGGCAAGGCGGCTCACCGGGGTGAGCCGCTTGTTCATCCGTCCCTTTTCTCTTTTGCCAGCCGTTTTGGAACACCGTCATGAGCGACAACAACAAGAACAACATTGCAGTGCTGGGCGCCGGCCCTGCCGGTCTGATGGCCGCCTGGCGCCTGCGTCAGGCCGGTTTTGCGGTCACCCTGTTCGAGCAGGAGAGCGTGGTGGGCGGCATGTGCGCCACCCAGACCTTCAAGGGGCGCGATGGCGAGTATCGCTTCGACTACGGTGGCCACCGCTTCATCACCAAGAACCCCGAGCTGCTCGCCTTTATCGACGAGCTGATGGGGGACGATCTGCTCCACGCGATGCGCAAGAGCGTGATCCGCTTCGGCGGGCGCACCTATGACTACCCCTTGAACCTGCCGAACCTGCTCAAGACGGCGCCGCTGTCCCTGATGGCCGGGGCGATGAAGGATCTGCTGCTGTTGCCCTTTGCCAAGAAACCCACCGATTTTGCCAGGGCAAGCTTTGCCGAGTGGATCCAGAGCCACTTTGGCCGCACCCTCTATCGCCAGTTTTTCGAGGGCTACACCGCCAAGCTGTGGGGCATCAACCCGGACAAGCTCTCCGCCGACTGGGCCGGCCAGCGCATCAGCCTGATTGACCTCAAAGATGTGGCGCGCCGCCTGCTGCCAAGGCGTAACGGCAGCATTTCTGTGCGCACTTACGCCCGCAAGTACCGCTACCCCAAATATGGCTTCGGCCAGATCTTCACCACCCTGGGCGAGCGACTGCTGGCAGAAGGGGTGGCGCTCAAGACCGGCGCCACCATCACTCGCCTCGAGCAGGTCGATGGCCGGATTGAGCGGGTCTACTGGCGTCAGAATGGCGTTGAGCAAAGCGAACGCTTCGATCAGGTGATCTCCACCCTGCCGCTGCCGCTCACCTGCCAGCATCTGGGCTTGCCGTGCGATCTGCACTACCGTTCGCTGCGCTTCGTCAATATGCCGCTCAAGCAGGAGAACCTGTCGGACAACACCTGGCAGTACCTCTCCGATCCCCATATCCTGGCCACCCGTTTGCAGGAGCCGCGCCGGCGCAGCCCCTTTATGGCGCCGATGGGGCAAACATCCGTGATGTTGGAGATCCCCTGCGATCCGGGGGATACCACCTGGCAGGCACCGCTCGCCGATCTGCGCGGCCGGGTCACTCAGGATCTGGCGAGCCTGGGGGTCGATACCGCCAAGCTGGGTGACGAGACGTTTGAGGCGCGAAGCGAGTACGCCTATCCGCTGATGGATCTCGGCTATCAGGCCCGGCGCAACGCCGCCATCCAGGCGCTGATGCCGATCACCAACCTCATCATGACCGGCCGCCAGGGGACGTTTCGCTACATCTTCACCGACACCGCCATGGAGATGGGGCTGATGGCCGCCGACATGGTCATCGACGGGGTGGACAGACGCCACGCCATCTTCAATCATCGCAACGAAAATACCGTGATCGAGACCCAGAGCGTGGCGTAACGTCCGCGCTATAAGCAAACCAAGGAGAACAGGATGACCATACGCCACGGTTTTATTGCCCTCACCCTGCTGGCAGGCCCCGTGTTGACTGGCATGGGACAGGCTCAGGCTTACTCCTATGCAGCGGCCGGCAAGGAGCCGCTGATCGACGCCCGCGAGCAGCTGCTGACGGCTGCCAGTGAAGGCCAGGATGCCAGCGAGCCCCTCAAGGGGCTCGCCGATGAGCTCGGCTATCTGGAGCAGCACCACAAGGTGGAACTGCAGGCGCCGCTGGCCGCTGCTATCAAGAGCAAGGATGCTGCCGCCACCGCCGCCCTGCTCAATCGCGCCTACAAGGCGGAGATCGAGCGCCGCCTCGATGGGGCAAAGCAAAACCTTGGTGACTACCAGACCGCCAAGGTGCTGGTGGTCAAGAGCAAGCGCTTTCTGGATGTGATCCTTCCCTCCCTGAGTGAAGGGGATCGCCAGGCCGCGGATCAGGCGCTGACCCGAGTGCTCGACGCCATCGGCAACCCGGGGGTATTCGGGGTGGGCGCCAAGCCTGCCGATGCCACCGCCTTTGCCGAGGCGGAAAAAGCGCTGATGGCCGTGCTGGCACCGCTCTGATGACCACCAGCCAATCATTGCTCCATCTAGTGACAAACGGTGGGTTTCGCTTCGCTCTACCCACCCTACGCACGGCCTGCCGATAGATGCACCCGGACACCGGTTTGCCCCCTTCTTCTCTTGTGGGAGAAGGGAGGGGTCACCACGGCCGATTACGCTTTGCTAATCGACCCTACCTGCTGATCCTGCTGCAGTTGGCCTGGCTGGGCTGGCTGCTGGCTTTCCCGGTGGCGCTCGATTCAGACGATGCCCTGAACTTTGCCCACGGGGTGACGCGCTTTAGCGTGCTGGAGTTCGCGCCCCACTTTCCGGGTTATCCCGCCTTTATCTGGCTGGCCCGCCTTGTCAATCTGGTGGTGGATAGTCCCGCCGCCGCGGTGCAGTATGCCAGCCTGCTGGGCACCGGCCTGCTGGCGCCGCTCGCAGCCTTGCTTGCAGTCAGACTGTGGCAGCGTCCAAGCCTCCTGGCCCCCGTCTGGCTGCTGGTGCTGGCCCTGCCGCTCACCCCGACGCTCGCCCTCTCCGGCCTCTCTGACGGACCGGCACTCGCCGCCTGGCTTGGCGCCCTGCTGGCGCTGTCACCCACTCAATCCGCATCCGGACATCAGGCTCGCCACCCGGCGCTGGCCGGTCTGCTGCTGGGCCTCATGCTGGCCCTGCGCCCCTCCTATTTCGTGCTGGCCCTGCTGCCGATCGCTCTGGGGTTGCAACACCGAGGCGAGCGGCTCAGGTTTGTGCTCCCTATCGCCCTGGTGGGATTCGCCTGCCTGCTCTTCGTCTGGCAGGCCGATGGCTGGGCCTATTTCAGCGAAGGGCGGCGCTTTACCAACGGCCACTTTACCTTGTGGGGCAACACGGCAGCGGCCCACGGGGATCGGTTGCTTAGCTGGGCCAAGACCCTGCACGCCCAGCTCACGCCACTCTGGCCCCTGGCATGCGGGCTGCTGCTGATGCCGCTCTGGCGAAAAGAGAGAGGGAGCAGGCTGGTCTGGACGCTGGGTTGGCTCGCCCTGCTGCTCTGGACCCTGTTTGGCCAGAACCCGGACAATCCCCGTCATCTGGCGCCGCTTACCCTGCTCGGTCTGGTGCTGCTGGCAGGCAGGCTGCCGCACCGGGGGGAGACGCTCGCCGTGCTGGCGGCGCTCCTGCTGCTTGGTTCGACCCTCACTTCACCCCGACCACCTGCCATGGTTCAGGCGGCCACCCTGGCAGAGCAGCGCTGTTCTGCGCTGGTCACCCAATGGGGCGTCAGGCTGCTGCGCGAGACCACGCAGCTTCCGATCACCGATGGCTGGTATGGGGGGGATGCGCGTCTGGTCCTGACGCAGGGCGCCTGTCGTCTCAGTCGGCGCCCTATCGACGCGAGCAGCCTGCCCGCGCCCTACCGACAGTGGTGGTTTGCTCCGCGCTTTCGCGCCGAGCCCGGCCTCTGGCTTGCCATTCCCGACAGGCAAGCGGATGCTGGGCCCTGACGGCAGGATCAGGACGCAGAGGGAGCCGGCAACTCGACCAGACTCTCCTTGCGGCCATAACCAGCGAGTCCCGACATGGTTGGATTGCGGACGCGCTACAGCATTCCTCTGGTATTGCTGATAGCCACAGCGATTATGTTGTTGCCCTTCTGGCTGCGCGGCGGCAGTCAGGGGCATGATCTTTTTCACCATCTGCTCTCCAGCCACTTTTTTGCGGTGCAACTGTGGCAGGGGGAACTCTATCCCCGCTGGCTGATGGCCATGAATGGCTCCTTCGGCAGCCCGGTTTTTTTCTTCTACCCACCGCTCCCCTACTATGCCAACGCCCTCTTCGCCGGCCCCACGCCCCTCGCTCACGAGGCCATGACGCCCCTGCTCTGGAGCAGCAGTCTGGCGCTCTGGCTCTCGGGTCTGTTTGCCTATCTGTGGCTGCGTACCTTCGCCTCTCCCCGCCGGGCCCTGGGGGCCAGCCTGCTCTATATGGCGCTCCCCTATCATCTGGCTATCGACATCTATGCCCGCTTCGCCCTGGCAGAAAGCTGGGCCTTCGTCTGGGCACCACTGGCGCTGCTGGGGCAGGACAGGCTCAGCAAACAGGCCCCCTTCGGCCTGCTCCTGCTCGCGTTTGCCGTGGCCATGCTGGCCCTCTCCAACCTGCCGAGTCTGCTGCTCATCCTGGCGCTACTGACGGTACGCAGCCTGCTGCTGGCCTGGCGCAACCAGACAAGCGACGCCATCTGGCCCACCTTGTTGGCACAGGGATGGGGGCTGGCCATGGCGAGTCTGCTGCTGTTGCCCGCCCTGCTGGATCAGGGGGGCATCTCCATGGAGCAGATGCGCACCGGCATCTTCGAATTCCAGCGCAATTTTCTCGATCGCCTGCCCCAGAGCCTGGATGACTGGCGTTTTCGTGGTCACCTCACCTGGCTGACCATACTGACCCTCGCCCTGCTGCTGGTGGCCTGGGCCGCCACCCGCGAGCCCCATCATCCCGAACTGCGGCGCTGGGGGGTGATCGGTACCCTCTGTTTTCTCATGACCCTCTCCGTGAGCGAGCCGCTCTGGCAGCTCCTCACGCCGCTGCAACTGGTGCAATTTCCCTGGCGCTTCAACCTGATCCTGGTCATCGCCACCGTGGCCGTGGTGGCCCTGGCGCCTCCCGTCCATCGGTTATGGCAGTGGCTCTGGTGGGGGCTGCTCGCCCTTATCATGGCCTCGCAGGCGCTCTATGTGCGTGAATCCCCCCTCACCCAGAGCCCTGACAAGGCAGCGATCGATACACTCTTTGACAGCAAGCGCAGCGCCCGGGAATACCGGCCAAGGCAGGTGCCCCGCGGCAACTTCTCGCCCACCCTGCTGGCCTGGAAGGATGAGTTCCAGCCCGAGATCACCACACAGCGGCCGGGCATCCAGTGGCAGATCCAGGGCTGGCGTCCCCGCAACATAGTGCTGACCGTGAACGCCAAGACCCCGGCCACCCTGGTGATGCACCAGTATTACTATCCGGGCTGGCAGGCCTGGCGCGACGATGGCACCGAGTTGCCCGTCAGCAGTACCCAGAACGGACTGCTGCAGGTTCAGGTGCCCGCCGGCGACTACCGACTGACCGTGACCCTGAGTGCCCGCTGGCCTGAGCGCCTCGGCTATGGCCTGTCGCTGGTGACCTGGCTTGCCTGGTGGCTGGCCCTGGCAGGCACCTTCATCAAGACCCGTTACCAATCGCCCGACACGGCCCGTCACCATGACAAACCGCTGGCACAGGAACGCCATGCCCGGCGTGGTTAAAGCTGGTAGACTCGTTATTTCCTCTTATTCGCAACCAAGGTCGACAACCGGACACCCTATGCCCCACGCCCCAGTTCCCCAAGCCGCCGCCCTCTCTCCCCGTTTTCTCTTTATTCTGCTCGGTGCCCTGGCGGGCCTGACGCCGCTCGCGGTGGACATGTACCTGCCCGCCATTCCGGCCATCGCCCGGGATCTGGCCACCAGCATCGACGGAGCCCAGCTCACCATCAGCGCCTTTCTCGGCGGCTTTGCCATCGGCCAGCTGTTCTACGGGCCGCTCGCCGACAGTTTTGGCCGCAAACCGGTGATCCTGGCGGGATTGATGATGTTCGCCGTGGCCTCGGTGGGCTGCGCCATGGCGGATTCGCTGCCCGAGCTGCTGGCTTGGCGGATGCTGCAGGCCGCCGGTGGCGCGGCGGGCTCGGTGGTGGTCAACGCCTTGCTGCGGGATCTTTTCGAGAAGGATGCGTTTTCCCGCGCCATGTCCTTCGTCATCCTGGTGATGACGCTCGCTCCCCTGGTAGCCCCCGTGGTGGGCGGCTACATCAGCGCCCACAGCGACTGGCGGGTGATCTTCTGGCTGCTGGTGGTCATCAGCCTGCTTATCTGCGTGGTGATGCAGTGGAAAATTCAGGAGACCCTCAAGCCCGAGCACAAGCAGCCCCTGAAGATAGGCCAGGTGCTGCGCAACTACTGGGGGGTGCTCACCCATCGTGGCGCCATGGGTTATGTGCTGTGCGGGGCGCTCTCAAGCTCCGGCATGTTCGCCTTCTTAAGCGGTTCCCCTTACGTCTATATCGAGTATTTCAAGGTGCCGACCGAGCACTACGGCTGGCTGTTTGGCCTCAATATCCTGCTGATGATGGTGGTCACCTTCGTCAACAGCCGGCTGGTGAAGGGGGTGGGCGCCGAGCGGATGCTGCAATACGGCCTGCTGGTGCTGCCCTGCGCCGGGGCCCTGCTCATCTACAACGCCTGGAGCCAGACCGGGGGTCTGTGGGGCATCGTCATCCCCGTGGTGCTGTTCGTCGGCCATATCAGCCTGGTGGGGGCCAACGCCATGACCGGCCTGATGGGCCACTTCCCGCAGTCCGCAGGCACCGCCTCGGCACTGGCGGGCACCCTGCGTTTTGGTATCGGCGCCCTGGTGGGCATACTGGTGAACCTCAACCCGCCAGCATCACCGCTGCCCATGGCTATCGCCATCGCCAGCTGTGGGGCGGGATCGGCCCTGAGCTACTGGTTGCTGGCAGGCAAACGCACCGCCTCCTGACGCTTTTGTCGCCATCACGCATGAGACATATGAAAAAGCCCTGCTTGTATCAGCAGGGCTTTGTGTATCACGGGGCATAGTTCCCTCTTTCACCGTCGCGCCTTCTCTAAGGTGTGGCCTCCAGCCCGCTGCGAGCCAGGATCTCGCTCTCCAGGCCATCCAGGCTCAGCTGGTTCTTCTTGCGCCAGTAGGCCTCGATCCCTTCCCTGCCCTGACGCTCGGACCAGTTGGCCAGATCCTCCCTGTCTCCTTGGTAGTCGAACAGGGGCACCGACATACCGCAGGAGGCCTGCACCCGCTCGATATCCAGCAAGAAGATCTGGCGGGCCGCGATACTTGCGGGAAAGCGGGCCAGCGCGGCCTCCCACCCCGTGTCGCCACGGTGCAGCACCCGTGCCTGACCATAGGCTCGCAGGATCAGCGGCGCCCCCTCGAAGGCACAGAACATCACCGTCATGCGCGGATTGTGCAGCACATGGGCCGCCGACTCGTTGCCGCTGCCGGTCAGATTGAGCCAGGCCAGGGTATGGGCATCGATGACTCTCAAGGAGTCGCCCCCCTTGGGGGAGAGGTTGACCGTCCCCTGATCCGCCGCCGTGGCGACGAAGTAGATCTTCTGTGCCGCGATAAAAGCCACATGTTGTGGCGAGAGCGCCTCGAACAGTTGTCCCATCTTTCCTTCCCTGGATGTTCATCGCCCTTAGAACTGGGCGCTATTGAGCCACAGATGTGCCCCTATGCTCACCAGATAGCCAAGCAGAATGGCGGGCAGCCACTTGAGGTGGCCGAAGAAGGTATACATGCCGTGGGCCTGCCCCATCAGCGCCACCCCGGCCGCCGACCCGATGGAGAGCAGACTGCCCCCCACCCCGGCCGTCAAGGTGACCAGCAGCCACTGACCGAGCGCCATGTCCGGATTCATCGAGAGCACCGCAAACATCACCGGGATGTTGTCGACAATGGCGGAGAGCAGGCCGATGGCGATGTTGGCCTGGGTGGCATTACCCCCTTCATAGAGCCAGGCGGAGACCAGCTCCAGATAGCCCATAAAGCCCAGCCCGCCGACGCACATCACCACCCCGTAGAAAAACAGCAGGGTATCCCACTCCGCTTTCGCCACCTTGTTGAACACATCAAAGGGCACCACGGAGCCAAGCTGTCTGAGACGTGCCTGATCGCCGTTGCGCTCGTAGAGGGCGCGCTTGCGGGCAAGTGATGTGGGCAGGGTCTTGCGCAGATAGAAACCGAAAAACTGCAGATAGCCAAGCCCCATCATCATGCCGAGCACAGGGGGAAGATGGAGGAAGTTATGGCAGGCGACCGCCGTCAATATGGTCAGGATAAAGAGCGCGACTATGCCAAAGGCCCCGCGTTTGAGATCCACCACCTCGTTGACCGCCTTGGGGGCATGCTTGGGCACCATGAAGCTCATCAGCAGGGCCGGCACCAGAAAGTTGAGCACAGAGGGGATAAAGAGCGCGAAAAACTGGCCAAACGCTACCTTGCCGGCCTGCCACACCATCAGGGTGGTGATGTCGCCAAAGGGGCTGAAGGCGCCGCCGGCGTTGGCCGCCACCACGATATTGATGCAGGCGAGGTTGACGAACCGCCGATCGCCGTTGGCCACCTTCAGCACCACGGCGCACATCAGGAGCGCCGTGGTGAGGTTGTCCGCCACCGGCGAGATGAAGAACGCCAGCACGCCGGTCAGCCAGAACAGGGTGCGCAGCTGAAAGCCGGAGCGGATGAGCCAGGCCCGCAGCGCATCGAACAGCATCCTGTCCTCCATGGCATTGATGTAAGTCATCGCCACCAGCAGAAACAGCATCAGCTCGGCGTATTCGAGCAGGTTGTGGCGAAATGCCTGCTCCGCAGCCGAACTCATGCCCCCCTGGGCATAGACGATGCCGATCAGGATCCAGATCACCCCGGCAGCCACCAGCACGGGTTTGGACTTGCGCAGTTGCAGATACTCCTCTGCCATCACCAGGGCATAGGCCAGGGTGAACAGGGCGACACAAAACAGGCCGACCGTGGAGAAGGTCATTGGAATGGGGCCACTGCTGGCCTCGGCGGGAAACACACAGAACAAAAACAGAGGGACAAAGCGGGATAACGTAGACATGGAGCCTCTTCCTTTGGGAACCGTCTGGCTTTCATGCTAGCACCTGGATGAAAAAATAATTTCATCCAGGTCAATCAATTATCAATTGATCGGCAACGAGAACTCACCGTTATTTCTTGCCAAACCCCGACTGCTTGAGGGTGTAGCCGGCACTGTTCTGCCAGGCATCGAGGCCGCTGCGGTTGTTGCCCGCCACCAGGCTGGCGGCCAGGCTCGGGCTGTTGAACAGCTGATCGGCCACAAACACGAAGCCCCCTTCGCTGCGGGGGGAAAGGATCCCCTTGCCCAGCAGCTCCTGGCGCAGCTCGATCACCGCCTCGCGCAGGGATGCCGCGTCCTCGCCGTTGGCGGTGGAGCCCGCCAGCACCATGAAGCCGGGATTCTGCCGCTTGCCCACCGGATAACCGTGGGCTTCAGCCCCCTTACCGTTGAAGTGGTAGAGCTCGCGCTCCCCCGGCTTGTTGTCGGAGAGCGCCTTTTGCAGGGTCATCAGCTCGTTGTAGATATCGATGGGGACCACGGCAGCCTGCTTGTTGCCCTTGCTGTCGACGATAAAACTGACTTGCTTGTGTAACATCCTTGCGCATCCTGTGACCCATGGAAGCCTCTATTCTAACCACCTCTTGCGAGCAGGATCCAGCCAGGATCCGCTTCGCTTTTGCAGCCGTGATCACTAACTGGCATAGTAGCGGGCATACTGAAAGCCATTGACCATCAACCGGTTATCCCATGCTGACCCTGCGCAACCTCTGCAAGAGCTTCGATAACGGCAGCGAACGGCTTCCGCTGTTCCAGCGCCTGGATCTTGCCCTCCCCCCCGGCGAGATCACCCTGCTGCTGGGGCAAAGCGGCTGCGGCAAATCGACCCTGCTGAGCCTTATCGCCGGCCTGCTTCCCCCTGATGAGGGGGAGATCTGGCTGGGGGAGACCCGCCTCGACACATTGCCGGCGGACGAGCGGGCCCGATTGCGCGGCCGCCATTTTGGCATCGTCTATCAGGACTTCAACCTGCTGCCGACACTGACGGTGGAGGAGAACCTCTGCCTGCCGCTCGCCATCAACCAGATCCCGCGCCAGCAGTCAGAGGTTGACACCCTGCTGGCACGGCTCGATCTCACCCACAAGCGCCACGCCTGGCCGGAGCAGCTCTCCGGCGGCCAGCGCCAGCGGGTCGCCCTGGCCCGCGCCCTCATTCACAAGCCCCGGTGGCTGCTCGCGGACGAACCCACCGGCAGTCTTGATGAACACAACGCCGAGCAGGTGATGGCACTGATGATGACGGCGGTGCGGGGCACCGGCGCCGGCCTCTTGCTGGTGAGCCACAACCCAGCCTACAGCGCCCTGGCGGATCGGGTGCTGCGCCTCGAAGGGGGCCAGCTGGTCGAGCTAAAGCGTGCACCCAGCACCGGAGCTCCCCATGGGTGACGTCCGCCCCGTGAGCGAGGACTTGCCATGCTGCCGCTAAAGGCGCTGCTGCGCCTCTATCGCACTCACCCCTGGCTGCTGTTGATGAGCCTGACCGGGCTGGTGTTGGGGGTCTCTCTGGTGGTGGCCATCGAGCTTCTTAACCACAGCGCCCGCACCAACTTCGTCGCCGCCCGCAGCCAGCTGGCGGGGGAAGCGAACTACCGGCTGGCGCCGGACGGCGGGCTGGATGAGCAGCTCTACGTCAAGCTGGTGCGAAGCCAGCCCGACCTCAACGCCATGCCAGAGCTGCACGCCTGGCTCAAGGACGAGCAGGGGCGCAGCTTCCAGCTGCTCGGGATGGATCTCTTCAACCCCGGCCCCTTGCGCCGCCTCTTTGACGCAGAGCAAGACAGCCAACCCGATTTCTCGTTGAGCCGCGCCGACAGCGTCTGGCTGGCGGCCCCCGAGGCCAGACGGCTTGGCTGGCAGCCGGGTCAGCCCCGCACGTTTCTCCTAAGCGAAACCTCGCCTCATGGCCAACGGGGTGAGCGAGCGCTGACCCTCACCCTGGCCGGCACCTTCGAACCCGGCGCCGTGCCCATGGAGCGGCTGCTGGTCACCGACATCGGCCTCGCCCAGCCCCTGCTTGGCAAGGAAGGGCGGCTCGATCGTATCGTCTTCAAGCTAAGCGAGACGCAAGCTCACACCCTGCAAACAGCCCTGCAAGCCTATGCCCCTAAGCAGCCCCTCTGGCTCGACCCCATCAGCCCGGCGCTGGATGCCAGCCAGCTCGGCGATGCGCTGGCCCTCAACCTCACGGCCCTCTCCCTGCTCGCCATGGCGGTGGGGCTCTTTCTGGTGTTCAACGCCCAACGCTTCGTGCAGAGCGTGCGCCGCCCCCAGCTGGTCCAGCTCATCATCCTCGGCATGCCGCCACGCCGGCTGCTGCGCTGGCTGACCCTGGAGATCCTGATCCTCGCCAGCATCGGCACCCTGCTCGGGCTGCTGCTGGGAAGCCTGTTGGCCCTCGCCCTGATGGGGCAGCTCACCCAGGCGCTAGCCGATCTCTATGGCCCCAACCCCATCGATCTGCTGCGCCTCTCCCCCGCCAGCCTTGGCAAGGCGCTGGTGATTGGCCTTCTGGGGACGCTTACCGCCAACCTGCCCGGCTGGTGGCAACTGCTGCGCCAATCCCCCCTTGAACTGCGGGACGGCAACAGCCGCCCGCCGACCCACCCCTGGCGCCGGCGCATCTTGGCCATCGCCATCCTGCTGCTCTGCGCGCTCTGTCTGTGGCGGCCAGAAACCGGCCTCACCGGCGCCCTCTTTATCGCCGGCGGCTGGCTGCTCGCCATGGCACTCTGGCTGCCCGATCTCCTTCGCGCCGTGCTGGGATGGCTGCGATCACGGCCGGGCGGCTCCCTCACCACCCGACTGGCGGTAGCCGAGACCCGCTACCACCTGGATCGCACCACCATCGCTGTGATGGCGCTGCAACTTGCCATCGCCGCGGCCATCGGCATCGGAGTCATGGTGTCGAGTTTTCGCTCAAGCGTGGAGATCTGGCTCGGCCAGCGCCTGGCCGCCGATCTCTACGTCACCGCCCCCAAAGGGGTGGCAGGCAGCAAGGGCGCCCTGAGCGAGCAGCCCCTCAACACCATTCTCGCCCAGCCAGACGTGAGCGCCGTCTCGCGCCGCTCGGTGCGCCCCGCCCGCTGGCAGGGTCAGCCCATCGAGTGGGCGCAGATGGACTTTATCCCCGAGCTTAAAGCCGCCTACCCGCTGCTGGCCGGACGCTGGCCCGCCACCCCCGACGAGGTGCTGGCGAGCGAACCGCTGACGGTGCGCCTCGGGGTCAAAGTGGGCCAGAGCCTCGAGGTGACGGGCGAGCAGGGGCCAAGGCGGCTTACCGTCACCGGCATCTATCAGGATTACGGCAGCGACAAGGGGCAGATACTGCACGCCTTCGAGGGCGGGGCCGTGCAATCCCTCGCCCTCTTTAGCAACCAACCGGAGCGCCTCGCCGATCGCCTGCGGGCGCAGTTTGGCGAGCGGGTGAACCTCTTGCCCGCCCCCGCCATCCACGCCGCAGCCCTCAAGGTGTTCGACCAGACCTTTGTGGTGACCGAGCTATTGAAATTGCTGATCCTGGGGATCGCCTTTGTCGGTATCGGCTCGGCCTTTATGGTGCTGGGGTTGGCCCGACGCGGCGAACTGCAGACCCTGCAGAGCTTGGGGCTAAGCCCCCGCCACTGCCGCCGGTTGCTGGTGTGGCAGGGGGCGGGATTGGGGCTGCTCACGGCGCTCCTGGCCCTGCCGGTGGGCTATGGCCTCGCCTGGGTGCTGATTGAGGTGGTCAACCCCCGCGCCTTCGGCTGGCGGCTGGCCTTCGAGGCCGCCCCCTTGCACGCCGTCACGGCGCTCCTGCTCGCCCCCGTCTGTGGCGCGCTCGCCTCCTGGTACGCCGCAAGGAGAGTGGTATGAAAAAAATCAACGCGTGGCCGCTGGCACTGGGGGTGCTCTGGGCGCTGTATGGCGGGGCTGTCGGTGCCAGCGATCTGGGGGCCATCCTCGGCGGTGGCAGCGATCACTTCAAAAAGGCTCTGCCTGGTCAGTCCATCCAGCTGCCCGCCGATCACGGTGCCCACCCCGACTACCGCTCCGAGTGGTGGTATCTCACCGGCAACCTGAAAGACGAACAGGGGCGTGACTACGGCATGCAGTGGACCCTGTTTCGCCAGGGTATCGAGCAAAACATCAAATCGGATAACCCCTGGCTCACTCCCCAGCTCTGGCTGGCCCAGTTCGCCATCACGGATTTGAGTAAAGGCAGCCACCAGCAGGATGAGCGCACCAGCCGCCAGGGGCCGGGGCTGGCCGGCGCCAGCGGCGGCCAGTATTGGCTGAAAGAGTGGGTGTTGGCCTCCCAAGGGGAATCCCTCTTTCCCGCCACCCTCAAGGTTCAGAGCAAGGCGGGGAATCTTGATTTGAAGGTGATCGCCGCCAAGCCGGCGGTGCTGCAGGGCCAACAGGGTTACAGCGAGAAGAGCCCGGGCAACGCCTCCTTCTACTACTCCTACCCGCGCCTGACCATCAGCGGCACCTTGACCCTAGATGGCGAGACCCGCAACGTCAGCGGTGAGGGCTGGTTTGATCACGAATGGAGCAGCTCGATATTGGCCGAGTGGCAAGCGGGCTGGGACTGGTTTTCGCTGCAATTTGAAGATGGCCGCGAGCTGATGCTGTTTCGCCTGCGCACCAAATCGGGACGCGCCAATTCCGAAAACAAGCCAGAAAACCGCTACGGTATCCTGATTGAGCGCGATGGCAGCAGCCGGGTGCTGAATCCTGCGCAGATCCGCCTCACCCCCAGCAAGACCTGGCGCGGCCCCAAGGGGCAGCCCTACCCTATCGAGTGGCAGCTTGACGCCGCCGATATGAAACTCACCATCCAGGCACGCCAGCCCAATCAGGCCATGACGGGCCGCTTTGACTACTGGGAGGGGGCAGTCTCCGTCTCGGGGGACGCCAACGGCGTCGGCTATCTGGAGATGACCGGCTATTGATCACCAACATTTGAGCGGCCGCCTCAGCTGTCACATTCTTATCCATCTGCACGTCCCCATCCTGACTATCCCCGTCAAAATCTGACCGCCATCAAGATTTCATTCAAATCCCACGGATTTTCTGTGTTTTTACTCAACAGAGAGGTCAGCCTTTGATAGGCTACTCATCCGGACCTCAGAGCCCCAAAGGTAGCCATGGAGTAGCGATGGTTCAATCATCTTCAATTCAGCTTGAAGGCAGCACAACGGAAGCTGAAATCCGTACGGTAGCTATCAGAATTGAGAATATATAATTAATACATATTATTGTTTTATTTTAAAAAATATTAAATTCTGTCATGTCAATGGCATTAAATGTGTTATATGTCCGTTTTAAATATAAAAAGCTAAGAAGAAATTTTAAAAATTGACGATAGAACAATTAAAAATCTAGTTGACTTATTTGTTTTATCATATTAGATTCAGCCTTGGCTTATGGGCAGATTATTCGCTCGCGTTTCGCGAGCAGTGAAAAAATCGTCCATTCGGATTGCCCTATGGTAGTGTATCACTGTGTTACAGGATATGATAAGTGCGTAGGAGTGCCCATAAGCCACTTTATGTACGGAAGTATATATGTCAAAACTTGATGTTTTAAAACAGATATCAACCAAACCTGATTTAGCTGAATTGTTGGGCGTAGATGCGGCTTTTTTAACAAGAACGCTTTATATCGTTCGCCCTGAAAAACAATATCATCAGTTTACTATAAAGAAAAAATCAGGTGGTATAAGAATCATAAATGCACCATCAGACGAGCTAAAAAGCTTACAAAAAAGACTATCTATTTTGTTATTGGATTGCATTGATGAAATAAACTCAAAGAAATTTCCTACATCCCAATCAACAAAACCAAAGCTCAGAAAAAATAAAGAAAATGACTATGCTGCAGAGGTTTTAAAAGTCAAAATTCCCACATCAGAATCCAAGCAACCATCTTTGTCTCATGGATTTGCAAGAGATCGCTCGATTATAACTAATGCAATGATGCATATTGGAAAGAAAAACATTCTAAACATTGATTTAGAAAATTTCTTTGATAGTTTTAACTTCGGGCGAATTCGTGGTTTTTTTATCAAAAACGAAAATTTCAAATTGAATGAGCATATTGCAACTGTAATTGCACAAATAGCTTGTCATGAGAATGCTCTTCCTCAAGGAAGCCCCTGCTCACCCGTATTATCTAATTTAATAACCCACAGCTTAGATATCAAATTGGCATCTTTATCCAAGAAATACAAATGTACATATACAAGGTACGCTGACGATATAACTTTTTCTACAAGAAGTTCTAAACTCCCCTCTCAATTAATAACAATGGACGGAAATAATTACATTTTAGGAAATAGGCTGCTACAAGCGATTAAAAGTTCAGGGTTTTCAATTAATGACAGTAAAACAAGAGTTCAATTAAAAGATTCTCGTCATGATGTTACAGGGCTTGTAGCCAACAAGAAACCTAATACAAGAAAAGAATATTGGCGATTAGCCAGAGCTAAATGTAATACGCTATTCAAGACCGGTTCATTTACATCTGTTAAAGATAATGTGGAGGTTGCTGGCAATCTAAACGAATTAGAAGGCCAACTAAATTTTATTGATCATATAGACCACTACAATCGCTTAAGACAAAAATCACCATTAGTTCCTGAATATGCGTTGAAAGATATTGGAAAAAACACAAAAACACTGCTCTCTGGAAGAGAAAAAACATTTAGCCAGTTTTTATATTACCGTCTCTTTTGTGGAAATGAGAAGCCAACTATTCTTTGTGAAGGGAAAACTGACAACATCTATTTAAAATCAGCAATTAGTCAATTGAAAATTGATTATCCTTTACTGGTTGACACTAAAGGAGAGCATTATGATTTATTAGTACGATTTGTTGAATATACCAAAAGAACAAGGTTTTTATTAGGGTTGTATGGTGGAACAGACTATCTGAAAGGGTTCATTGAAAGTTTCGAAAAAAATATGAAACTGTATGAAAATGTAAAGCCTAAAAATCCAGTTATAATTTTCTTGGATAATGATACTGGGCCAAACAATATCGTATACTTATTACAAAGCAAAAACTTTAAAGATAAGATAAATCTATTTCCATCCAGTCTAGACAAGTCAAATGAAATTCGAAAATCAGAGTTCATACATATCATA
The DNA here is from genome assembly GCF_041402525.1 of Aeromonas sp. S18(2024). Classification (NCBI taxonomy): domain Bacteria; kingdom Pseudomonadati; phylum Pseudomonadota; class Gammaproteobacteria; order Aeromonadales; family Aeromonadaceae; genus Aeromonas; species Aeromonas sp. S18(2024). The sequence continues at coordinate 434,944 of NZ_JBGLQV010000003.1, forward strand.
AAAAATCTATATGTAATATTTACCCCTCGAGGAATAAATGATGAAGATACTGATATAGAACACTTTTTTGATAGAAAAACAAGAATGATGAAACATGTGAATGGGAAATGTTTTAATACCATTGAAAAAAGAGATGCGAAATCTGATCTCAGCAAAGACGCCTTTGCAACTCATATCATAAAGGAACGAAAAAAAGAAATCGATTTTAGAAGTCTAAAACCATTACTGGACCCTATAGTAAAAGTTATTAAGCATTATGAAAGCTTATGATATGCGCGATTAAAAATGTTCGTGATGAGTTATAATAAAAAATATATTAATAGAATATAAGTTCTGACCGATTAAACCAACCTGTAACCCCAGCATAATTATTTGCCGGGGTTTTATTTATTTCGCCGCCTGATCCACCAGATAGAGGATGCTGTGATAGGGAATGCCGGCGTGCTGGCTGAGCCCCATTTCGCAGGTGCGGCTATTGCTGAACCCCTGACGGCAATTGGCGGGGACCTGAGCGGGCAGGCTGGCGAGCGCGGCGGCGTTGAGCTCCGGGGTCATCAGCCCCTTGTCGCCAGCAAAGCCGCAGCACTGGATATGCTCTGGCACGATCACCTCGCGGGCGCAGGCGCGGGCCACCGCCAGCATCTTATCCCCCAACCCCATGCGCCGGCTGCTGCAGGTGATATGGAGCATCACTGTCTCATCGATGGGGGTCAGCTCAAGGTGGGGTAGCAGGTGTTCCAGCACAAAGGCGGAGGGTTCGAACACCCGAAGGCCCTTGCCAAGCGCCCCCGAGAGCAGTCGCTGCACGCAGGGGCTGGTGTCGAGCAGCACGGGCCAGCGCCCCAGCTCGCTTGCCTGCCACAATGCCTCGGCTAGCTCAATACGCTTGGCGGCAGCCACCTCGGCCATCCCTTTGCTGTCATAGGGCATGCCGCAGCAGAGCCCCTCAACTCTCGCCGGCACGATTACCCGGCAACCTGCCTTCTTGAGCAGGGATAGCACTACGTCCGGCAGTGACGGGGCATCCTCTTGCTGACCGAATACCCGGCTGGCGCAGGAGGGCAGATAAACAACAGCGCGATCCCTTGCTTCGTCATTGCTCCCCTCCCCTGGCGGCAATTGGTAGCGGCTTGGCCCCGGCAGGGTCGGCAACCAGGCGGGCGGGCGCTGGCCGCTCAGATGGCGAACCCCGTTCACCAATCCTGCCAGCGCCTTGTCTCCGAGCAGCTTGCCGGCAATCCCTTTGAGGCCCAGCGCACTGCGCGCCGTGCGGGTGACACCGGCGAAGTGATCGGCGCTCCAGCGGGCGATGGGCACGAAGCGCTGGTACTTGTCAGTGCGCAGCTTCTTGATGAGCGCTCCGGTATTGATGCCGACCGGGCAGCGATCGGCGCAGAGCCCGGTGGCGGCGCAGGTGTCGATACCCTGATAGTCAAACAGCCGGGCCAGCTGGTTGGAGGGCTCATCGGCACGATTGCGGCGGGCCAGTTCGCGGTAAAGCACGATGCGTTGGCGCGGCGAGAGCGACAGGGTGCGCGAGGGGCAGACCGCCTCGCAAAAGCCGCACTCGATGCACGGATCGACGATGGCATCGCTCGCCGGCATGGGCTTGAGGTGGGCCAGGTGGGCCTTGGGGTCGTCGTTGATGATGACGCCGGGATTGAGCAGACCATGGGGGTCCAGCAGCGCCTTGATGCGGCGCATCAGCGCCATCCCCTCCGGCCCCCACTCCAGTTCCACATAGGGGGCCATGTTGCGGCCGGTGCCGTGCTCGGCCTTGAGGGACCCGCCAAAGCGCACGGCGACCAGCTCCGCCACCGCATCCATAAAGGCGCCGTAGCGGGCCACCTGGGCCGGATCCTCAAAGCCCTGGGTAAAGACGAAGTGCAGGTTCCCCTCCAGCGCGTGGCCAAAGATGATGGCTTCACCGTATTCGAAGCGATCAAACAGTTGCTGCAGCCCCGCCACCCCCTCCGCCAGACGTTCGATGGGAAAGGCGACATCCTCGATGATGACGGTGGTACCGGTGGTGCGCACCGCCCCCACCGCCGGGAAGAGCCCCTTGCGAATAGCCCAGAGGCCGGCGCTGTCGCCGGTAAAGGGCACAGAGGCGACCTGAGCGAACCCGGCGGCCATGGCCGTCACCTGCTCACAACGATCGACCAGCTCCTCTTTCGACTCCCCATGCACCTCGACAAGCAGGGCGCAGGCGGCCAGGTCCAGCTCTTTGATAAAGTCCGGCAGGCCGGGCTTGTCCGCGACCGAGCGAAGGGAGCGTCCATCCATCAGCTCCACCGCCGCCACCGGCGCACTTTTAAGGCGCGAGGTGGCCAGACACGCCTGTTCGGCATCCCGGAACACCAGCAGGGCCGAGGCCTTGTGGGGGTATTCAGGCACGGTATCGAGCACCACCTCGGCGATAAAGCCGAGGGTCCCCTCCGAGCCGATCATCAGGTGGGTGAGGATATCGATGGGCTCCTCATGGTCGAGCAGGGCATTGATGGCGTAGCCCGTGGTATTCTTGAGCCGGTACTTGTGGCGAATTTTGGCGGCAAGCTCGGTATTGGCCAGCACCTCGGCGCGCAGGGCGGCGAGCCCCGTGATCAGCTCCGGGCGCCTGGCCGCCAAGGCGGCGCGACTATGCGGATCGCCGCTGTCCAGCACGGTGCCATCGGCCAGCAGCAGGGTCATGGCGTGCAGGGTGTGATAGCTGTTGTGGGCGGTGCCGCAGCACATGCCGCTCGCGTTGTTGGCGGCGATGCCGCCCAGCTTGCAGGCGTTGATGGAGGCCGGATCCGGCCCAATCTTGCGCCCCAGAGGCGCCAGATAGCGGTTGGCATCGGCGCCGATCACCCCGGGTTGCAGGGCAATGCGGGCGCCATTGTCCAGAATGCGGTGGCCGCGCCAGCTGTCGGTCAGGGTAATGAGCACCGAATCGCTCAGGGCCTGACCCGAGAGGCTGGTACCGGCGGCGCGAAAGGTGCACGGCAGGTGCAATTCGCGGCACACCCCCAGCACGAAGCGCACCTCATCCAAGGAGTCGAGGCGTACGATGCGCTCTGGCACCAGCCGGTAGAAGCTGGCATCCGTGCCGTGGGCGAGGCGCAAATCCGGATCGCTCACCAGCCGCTCGCGTGGGATGCGCGAGAGCACGGCGGCATCAAACTGGTTCCAGCGCATCAGCAATCCTCCACCAGCACCACCAAGAGGCGGCTCGGGCCGTGGGCGCCGTAGGCCAGGGTCTGCTGGATGTCGGCGGTCTTGGAGGGGCCGGAGACCAGCAGCAGATTGGTGGGCATGACCTGCTGCCAGCGCCCGGCCTCCACCAACCCCGCCAGGTTGTCGGCGATGGTGGAGGCCGCCAGCAGGGCGATATGGCAGGGAGGCACCAGGGATAAGGTGCGCGGCTCGCCGCCATCGGGCAGCAACACCAGGGTGCCGGTATCGGCGATGGCCCCCGCGCAGTGGGTGATGCCCGCCTGACAGACGTCGAACAGATCGTCTTTCCAGCCGGCGAACTCCCCCGCCGGGGTCAGCACCGAGCGCCCGGCGCAGGCAGCAGCGACTTCATCTTGCCAGCGGCCGCCCTGGCCACAGGCCAGATGCGTCACACCTTCCTCATCCAGCCAGGCGGTCAGATCCCGGGCAAGGGTCGCCTCCTTGACGGTGAGGATCTCGGCGTGGCTGGCGGTGATCATGCCAAGAAAGCGCTCGCGCCGCGCGTTGTCATCTACCCCGCGCCAGGGCTGCCAGCCATGGGGAGCCTGGGCAATGGGGGTGGCGGCGCCGCGCAGGCGGTTCAAGATAGCCTCTTTGCTCGACATCTCAGGACTCCTTCTTTTTCTGGCGCAGCAGGGCGTGCAGGCTCTGGGGAGCGGGTTTGGGGGCTTCGCGGCACTGGGTCCAGGGGCCCAGATGTTTGGGCATCAGCCCCCGCAGGCGACCGGCCACACCGGTCGCGGCGTGGTAGAGGCGCGGGTGGGTGGCGGCGAAGGCAAAGCCTTGAATGGCAAGCGTCTCGAGCCGGCTCCTGGCCGCTCCCTGCCCCGCCAGCGGTTCGTGGCCGGGTTCTGCGTCGTGTTTGGCCTCCCGGCGCAGGCGCTGCAACATGTCGGGAATGGGGATGCGCACCGGGCACACCTCGCCGCAGGCGCCGCACAGGCTGGACGCCGTCACCAGATCCTGGGTGCTTTCCAGCCCCAGCAGATGGGGGGAGATGATCTTGCCGATGGGGCCCGGGTAGATGGTGCCGTAGGCGTGGCCGCCGATGCGGGTGTAGACCGGGCAGTGGTTCATGCAGGCGCCGCAGCGGATGCACTGCAGGGTCTTGCGCAGCTCTTCGTCCCGATAGGCCTGGCTGCGACCGTTGTCGAGCAGCACCAGGTGCACCTCGTCGGGGCCGTCCAGCTCCCCTGCCCGGCGCGGGCCGCTGATGACGTTGAAATAGGTGGTGATGGCCTGGCCGGTGGCCGAGCGGGTCAGGGCACTGTAGAGGGGCGGCACGTCGGAGAGGAACTCCACCACCTTCTCGATGCCGGTGATGGCCACGTGGACCTTGGGCACAGTCGTGCACATGCGCCCGTTGCCCTCGTTCTCGACGAGGCACAGGCTGCCGGTCTCCGCCACCGCGAAGTTGACGCCGGAGAGCCCCATGCCGGCGCGGCGAAACTCTTCGCGCAGGGCCCGCCGCCCGGTCTGGATCAGGGCGTCCACGTCGGTGGTGGGGGTAAAGCCTTCGAGGTTGCTTGCGAAGGTATCGCTCACCTCCTGCTTGTTCTTGTGGATGGCGGGCATGATGATGTGGGACGGAGTGTCGCCGTCGAGCTGGACGATAAACTCCCCCATGTCGCTCTCAAGGCAACGGATGCCGTGGCGCGCCATCTCGTGGTTGAAGCCCACCTCCTCGCTCACCATGGACTTGCCCTTGACGATGCTGCTCACCCCGTGTTGCTGGGCGATGCCGAGGATGATGGCGTTGGCCTCGGCCGGCGTCTGGGCCCAGTGCACCTTGATGCCGTTGCGCTCACAGTTGGCTTCGAGCTGCTCCAGCAGCTCCGGCAGGCGCGAGAGGCAGCGCTGGCGGATCTGCTCCACCGCATCGCGCACCGCCGCTTCTTCCTGCGGATCGGCGAAGGCGTCCCGCCGCTTGCCTCGCAGGTAATCCATGGCGCCACGAAAGTTCTGGCGCAGCACGGGGTCGGCCAGGGCCGCCTCGGCCTGGGGGTGGAAGCGGCGCGGCGAATACTTGGCGTGATCACTCATGATGGGCCCCCTGTTTTTGCGCTTGTAAGCCCTGAGCCACCGGCTCGCTATGGGCGAGCAGGAAGCTGGCCAGATGGGTGGCGGGCAAGATTTTGCCCTGATAGGCCAGGGATCCCTTGATGTTCAATAGGCACCCCCAGTCGGCGCTCACCAGGGTATCGGCGCCGGTGGCCAGCAGATGGCGGGTCTTGTCTTCGACCATGGCCTGACTGATGTGGGGGTGGCGCACCGAGAAGGTGCCGCCAAAGCCGCAGCACTCGCTCTCGTAGGCCTGCTCGTTCAGGGTCACGCCCTCGAGCTGCCCCAGCAGGCTGCGAGCCGTGGTGTGCACCTGCATCTCGCGCCGGGCCGAGCAGGAGGTGTGCATGACGATGCTCGCCTCCCCCACGGCGCGCCAGCGCACCCGGCAGACCCGGGCCAGAAACTCGGTCAGCTCGAACACCCGCTCGCAAAACGCTGTCACCTCGGGGCTGTCCGGGAAGAGGCGAGCATAGTGATGGTGCATCATGCCGCCGCAGGAGCCCGACAGCACCACCACGGGCCAGGGCTCGGGGAAGAGCGCCATCTGGCTTTTCGCCACCTTGCGCGCTTCCTCCTCGTGACCCGAGGTGTAGGCCGGCTGGCCGCAGCAGGTCTGCTTCTCGACAAAGTGCACCCTTATCCCCTCCCGCTCGATCAGGGCGATGGCATCGAGCCCCGCCACCGGGTCGAACAGGTCCACCAGACAGGTGGCGTAGAGATAGACATCGGCCGGCTTGGCCGGATAGACCCGCATTACCTTCATCACTTGCTCTCCTTTACTTCAACTGCAGCAGTGCGTCCGAGACGTGGAAGCTGTACATGAGCGCCAACCCGATAAGGCCGGTGGCCAGCAGGTAGTAGAGGGTCGGCAGCGCCGTCTTGCGCAGCGTCGCCCCCTCGCGGCCCAAGAGACCCACGGTGGCCGAGGCCGCCACCACGTTGTGAATGGCAATCATGTTGCCGGCCGCGGCGCCGACCGCCTGCAGTGCCAGCATGGCGGCGGTGGAGACGCCGAGGGTCTGGGCCACCTCGAACTGGAACTGGCTGAACATCATGTTCGACACCGTGTTGGAGCCGGCGATAAAGGCCCCCAGCGCGCCGATAGTGGCGCTCAGGGCCGGGAAGAACTCCCCCACCAGGCCGGCGGCAAAATTCGCGGTGGTCACCGGCATGCTGGCGAGATCCGCCCCGTTGACGCCGGAGTTGATGAAGATGCGCACCATGGGCACGGTGAAAATCAGCACGAAGCCGGCGCCGATCAGGGTGCGGCTCGACTCGCTCACGGCGCGGCCGAGGGGCGCCAGGGCGCGGGCCTGAATGAGGGTGGCGATCAGGGCGCAGAGCACCAGCAGGCCCCCCGGCAGGTAGAGCGGCTCAATGGAGGCACTCACCCCCTTCTCCCCCAGTAGATCGGTGAAGGCGAGGCTCACCGACAGGAGGCTTGCCTTGAACTCCGGGCTCACCCGGCTCGCCACCAGCAGGAGGGCCAGCGCCACATAGGGGAGCCAGGCCAGCAGAAGGGACATGGGACGGCCGGCGGCCTCTTTGAGATCGAGCTTCAGGGAGCCCAGCCACTCGGCGGGCCACTCGTTCTCGGGGGCGAAATCCCAGGAGTTCTTGGGCACCAGAAAACCATGGCGCGCCGCCGTCACCACCAGGGCCAGCCCCACCAGCCCGCCGATGAGGGACGGGAACTCAGGACCAAGCAGCATGCCGGTCAGGGCATAGGGCACGGTGAAGGCGAGCCCGGCGAAAATCGCGAAGGGCAGGATGGAGAGCCCCTCGGTCCAGCTGCGGTTGCGGCCGAAGAAGCGGGTCAGCATCATCACCATCAGCACCGGCATCAGGGTGCCGACCACGGCGTGAATGAGGGCCACGTTGGTGGTCACCTGCTGCAGGTAGATGTCCCAGCTGCTGCCGCCGGCGCTCAGGGTATGGCCGATGGCCTGGTTATCCAGCCCCTTGTTGATGCCCACCAGGATGGGGGTACCCACCGCGCCGAAGGATACCGGAGTGGACTGGATCATCATGCCGAGCAGCACGGCGGCGAGCGCCGGAAAGCCGATGGCCACCAGCAGGGGGGCGGCGATGGCCGCCGGGGTGCCAAACCCTGAGGCTCCCTCGATAAAGGCGCCGAAGCACCAGGCGATGATGATGGCCTGGATGCGCCGATCCGGCGAGATGTTGGTAAAGCCGCCGCGAATGGCGCTGATGGCGCCGGTGTGCTTGAGGGTGTTGAGCATCAGGATGGCGCCGAACACGATCCAGAGCACGGTCACCGTGATGATGAGCCCCTGCAGGCTGGAGGCGAGCACCCGGGTCGGGCTCATCTGCCAGCCCCAGAGGGCGATGAATACGGTCAGGATAAAGGCGATGGGCATGGCGCGCTTGGCGGGCCAGTTGAGGCCGACCAGCAGCACGGCGGCCACCACGATCGGCGAGAAGGCCACCAGGGCCAACAGGGTGTCTGTCATCATTGCATCCTTGTCCAGAGGTCGTGCGACGGGCGCACCTTGTTGTTGTTTTGTTAAGCGAACGTGACCTTACCCTGTTCCTTTTTCGCGATATATGGAAATAATGAACAACATTCATTCCTAAAATCGACAAATATGGCCAGTACCGACGACCTCATTCTCTTCGCTCAGGTGGTGGAGGCCGGCTCCTTCAGCAAGGTGGCCGAACAAAATTCCCTGACAAATTCAGTGGTTAGCAAGCGGATTGGGCGCCTGGAAGAGGAGCTCGGGGTGCAGCTGCTCTATCGCACCACCCGCCGGCTCACCCTGAGCGAGGCGGGCAAGGAGCTCTATCAGGGTGCCAAAAATGTGAAGGCCGCCGCACTAGACGCCTTCGATGCAGTGGCGGGATTTGGTGAAAAGGTGAGCGGTCATGTGCGCATGTCGGTGCCCACCATCTCGGGGGAGCTGCTGCTCGCCGACGCCGTGGCCGATTTTTGCCAGCAGCACCCCGGGCTCACGGTGGAGATGTCCCTCGACAATCGCTTCGTCAATCTGGTGGAAGAGGGGTTCGACCTGGTCATTCGCACCGGCTATCTGGATGACTCGAGCCTGATTGCCCGCCACATCCTCGACTCCCAGTGGGTGATCTGCGCTGCCCCCGCCTACGTGCGCCGCTTCGGGGCGCCGCGCGAGCCGTCAGACTTGCTTGAGCACAACTGCCTGCGCTACGCCTACCAGAGTACGGGGGCCTCGGAGTGGGCCTTCAAGGGGGAACAGGGGGACTATCTCTTGTCGGTATCGGGGAACTTCTCCACCGACAACGCCAGCGCCCTGCGCAAGGCGGCACTGGGGGGGCGCGGCATCGTCTATGTGCCGCGCTGTCTCGTCTATCACGACCTGATGAACGGCGAGCTGGTGGACTTGTTTCCGGACCGGGTGGGCAAGAAGCTCGGCATCTACGCGGTCTACCCCTTCACCCGCCAGCCGCCGCGCAAGATAAGGCTGCTGATCGAGCATATCCGCCAGCGCTACCTCGACATTGCCCACTACTTCGTGTGAGCGAACGGGTTGGCGACTTTGACCTGACGGGAGGCCTTGCTTACCATGGCCTCCCCGTTTACCCAAGAGGCGCCCCATGTGCACCGTTTTCTCCGGCCAGGATCCCTACAACTACACCAGCACCACCCGTTCGGTGCGGATCTGCGGCCATAGCACCAGCATCCGGCTGGAAAACAAGTTCTGGGATATTCTCGAGCAGCTCTGCCACGCCCAGGGGCGCTCCATGGGACAGTTTCTCTCCGAGCTCTATCAGGAGGCGCAGGGCAACGGCATGGAGATGGGCAACTTTGCCTCCCTGCTGCGCTGCTCCTGCCTCATCTATCTCGAATCCAACCCCGCGACCGCTCGGAACGCCGCCTGAAAAAACGGCCGAAGGATCCCCTATGGCCGTCAAGTACATGCTGCCAGTTCAGCGTCAGGCGAAGCGCCCGCTGCGCTCGATAAATTCAATCTTGTAACCGTCAGGGTCGGTCACGAAGAAGAACCGGGCCAGCAGGTTGCCCTCGTGCTGCATCGCCTTGACCGGCGCGGGCGTGAGCCCAAGCGCCGTCAGCCGTTGATGGGCCGCCTCTATATCCTCCACCGCTACCGCCAGATGGCCGTAGCCGCTGCCGTGGCTGTAGGGCTCGGCCTGTCCGTGATTGTGGGTGAGTTCGAGCTCGAAGCCGCTCTTTGCATTGGCAAGATAGGTGAGGGAGAAACCGTCGAAGGGGAAGTGATCCCGCACCTCCAGTTCGAGGGCATCGCGGTAGAAACGGGTGGAGGCATCCAGATCGCGAACCCGGATCATGGTGTGGATGAGTTTGGTCATGTTGGCTCCTTATCAATGGGAGCCACAGGGTAGCGAAGCGCACGGCGCGCCGGGTAGTAGCGGAGTACCACAGCGGTCGGCAACCGCAAGGCGCCCGATTCAGGGGCGCTGGGCGGTGAGAAAGGCCAGGGTGGTGCGGTTGAACTGCTCGGGCTGCTCCACGTTGCAGACGTGACCGCACTGCTCGATCACCATCAGGGAGGCGCTGGCATCGCGGGCCACCTGTTCGCGCACCGGCGCCAAGAACATGTGATCCTCCTCCCCCATCACATAGAGGGTGGGAATGGGCAGGGCGCGCTCGCGAAAATAGCGCATCAGGGGATTGACCTCGGTGGCGAGGCGAAACCAGCGCTTGAACTCTTTCTGGCAGAGCTTGCGCGCCTCGCGCACGAAGAGATTGCGGGACTCCTGATGATGCTGGCGCGGCATGATGATGAAGGCGAACAAGCGGTAGAGCCACATGTAGGGCAGGATGTGCTGGCCGAGGCGACCGAGCTGCACCAGCACCCGGGAGCGGATGTCGAGGCGCAGGATGGCGCCCCCCAGCACCATGCTCTTGACCCGCTCGGGGCAGAGCTCCGCCAGATGGCGAATAAGGATGGTGCCCAGAGAGATGCCGACGAAGTGGGCACGGCGGATATTCAGATGATCGAGCAGACGAACGATGTCCTCGGTCACGGCGCGAAAGCTGTAGTGGCCCTGGATCACCTGCTGCAGCTTGTGGGACTGACCGTGGCCGCGCAGATCCAGCAGCAGCACGTTGAAGTGCTCGCGATAGGCACGCAGCTGTCTGAACCAGATGGAAGAGCTGCCACCCGCCCCGTGCACGAACACAACCCAATCCCGTTCGGGACCCAGCTCGAAGGTCTTGTGGTACAACATCCAATGGGCTCCTTCTGTGATGGGGGGTATACTCGGCAGCGCGCATAGTAACAGAAGCAAGCCCCTGATAGATATGCGCAAACCATGACCAGGATCACCCCTTACGCGAGAACCCACCATGGATCTGACTCACTTGCGCCAGTTTCTGCTCACCCTGCCGGGTGCCACCGAAGACACGCCCTTTGGTCCGGAGATCCTGGTCTACCGCATCGCCGGCAAGATGTTTGCGCTGGTGGACTGGCAGGCGGAGCCCCTCTCCATCAACCTCAAATGCGAGCCCGAGCTGGCTCTGCTGCTGCGAGAACTTCACCCCGAGGTCAAACCGGGCTGGCACATGAACAAACAGCACTGGAACACGGTCACCCTGAGCGACACCCTGGCCGAGGATCTCTGGCAGGGCTGGGTGCACCACTCCTATGAGAGGGTCGTCGCCGGCTTGCCCAAGGCAAAACGCCCGCAGACTCCTCAGGCCAAGTCATGACGTCGCAACTTCATATCGTCCCGCTGAGCGAGCAGCATATCCCCGCCCTCATCGCCCTGTTCGAACAGGCGGTGCGCCGCGCAGGCCCCGAGCACTACAGCCCGGAGCAGGTGGAGCAGTGGGCTTTGGGTGCCCATCATCCCGGCTTTGCCAATCAGCTTCGCGAGCACCACGGCTGGGTCGCCTGCTGGGGCGACACGCCCCTGGGTTTCGTCACCTTGAGCCAGGACGGACAGCTGAGCCTTCTTTATGTGAGCGCCGAGCATCAGCGCCAGGGACTTGGCAACCTGCTGCTGACCACGGCGTTGGCAAACGCCCCCCTGCTCGGGCTCAAAGCGGTGACCACCGAAGCCAGCGCCTTCAGTTATGGGCTATTTTTACGACATGGTTTTACCCTGACCGGGATGGAGTGTGTGGAGCGTGGCGGGGTCAGTTTTACCCGATATCGCCTGTTCTGCCGCTTGCCAAGCTAGGTCAAGCCACTAAAATACGCCTGATTTTCGTATTGTTACTGTATTGAGGCTGCACCCATGGTGGTAGAAAGTGATGGCTATATCTCGCTGATCGAGTATCTGGTAGAGCGTTTGGGACTGTTCGAGACCCAACAACAGAGTGAAGGGGGCGAGACCATCGAGGATCTGGTCAGCGGCCGCGTGGCCAGCAACCTGATGGCCATCTGCGAGCAGCATCCCGAGCTCGATCCCAAGGTGCGTTTCGTCATCATGCAGGAAGCGGATGCCGTGGTAGCGGATCTGGAAGAGGTCCTCTCTGCCGTCTGGCTGCGCGCCCCGACCCCGGAACAGCAAGCCTTCCTCGAAGAGTTCATCGATCTCATCAAGAACCTGTTTGACAGCGCGATCGCCTGATCCGCGCCTGTTTCACTCTCCTTCGCCAGAAAATGAAAAGGGCCGCCTTGTCAGGCAGCCCTGCTTGCTATCATTTTCAACCCACCCGACCGTTCACTTATCGAGTGGTTCTCAAGGCATGAAATGTGTCTGGACTTTGCATCCGATCCCTGGACGCTAATCAGTTAGTCAGCGGTCGTCGCAGTAAGTTCCAGACTTTGATCTGATATTTTTACTTTTTTTAAAAACCAGCTACCGCTCGCCTCAACGATTGAGCGACGGCGGCAGGCAAACCCCAATTCCCCCCAGGCCACAATAGCCATCCGGGTTCTTCTCCAGGTACTGCTGGTGATAATCCTCGGCGTAATAGAAGGGAGCATAGGGCAGGATGCGGGTGGTAATGGCGCGACTGTCGCCGCTGGCCACCATGGCCTGCTGGAACGCCGCCAGGCTCTGCTGGGCGATGGCCTGCTGGCTCTCGTCACCATGGAAGATAACCGACCGGTACTGGGTACCGATATCGCCCCCCTGGCGCATCCCCTGGGCCGGATCATGCTGCTCCCAAAAGAGCTTGAGCAGGTCGCCGTAGCTAATCACCTTGGGATCAAACACCACCTGCACCGTCTCGGCGTGGCCGGTCAGGCCGCTGCAGACCTCTTTATAGGTGGGATTGGGGGTCAACCCGCCCTGATAGCCGGCGGCAGTGGAATAGACTCCCGGCTGCTGCCAGAACAGACGCTCGACACCCCAGAAGCACCCCATGCCAAACCAGGCGATCTCCATCCCTTCAGGCCAGGGGCCCTGAGTCGGGTGACCGTTCACCGCATGTTGCTGGCCAATCACCATCGCCTCGCGGCGGCCCGGCAGCGCATCTGCCGGCGAAATAATCTGTTCCATGAACCCTGTCCTTGTATAAAACCCTGTGTCATCGCACAGCTGACGAAAAGGAATATCGAAGATAACAGTTTATCGCCCCGGATCAACCAGAGCTCCCCTGCATAATCCTGTGATGGCTCACTCCCCTCCTCTACACCAGTCGCCAAGGCAACTGAACAAGGGAAACAACGGCGGGACCAGAAACCCCACAAATCAATATTTAGTCTTGATTTGTGAATTTATTTTCATATATTGAGCGAGTCGCTGTTTTTTTATGGAAGATCCCTCAAGTGCGTGAACGCGAACCCAGTCTGGTCAATGCTTTCCGGCAATCCACCCCCTACGTCAACGTGCATCGGGGTGCCACCTTTGTCTTGATGATCGGGGGCGAGGCCATCGCCCACCCCAACTTTGCCAATATCGTCAGCGATATCGCCCTGCTGCAGACCTTAGGGATACGCCTGGTGCTGGTGTTCGGTTCACGTCCGCAAAATGACGAGGCACTGGCCCGCGCCGGCATCGACGCCCAGTACCACAAGCGAACCCGGGTTACCGATGACGAAAGCTTCGCCCTCATCAAACAGGTGTGCGGCGGCCTGCAATACGACATCACGGCCCAGCTCTCCATGGGACTGGCCAACACCCCCATGCAGGGGGCCCGCATCAGCGTGGTGAGCGGCAACTTCGTCACCGCCCAGCCGCTCGGAGTGGATGACGGCATCGATTTTTGCCACAGCGGCCGGGTACGCCGCATCGACGTGGAGGGGATCTCCCGCCAGCTGGATCAGAAAAGCCTGGTGCTCATTTCCCCCATCGGCTGCTCGGTCACCGGCGAGAGCTTTAACCTCAGCTCCGAGGAGGTGGCGCGCCGGGTGGCAGTGGATTTGAAAGCGGACAAGCTCATCTGTTTTAGCAGCACCCAGGGGGTGATGGACAGACACGGTGAGGCCATCTCGGAGCTCTTCCCCGAACAGGCCGAGGAACTATTGGTGGAGCTGGAGCAGGCGGGGGCCGAGATGTCCGGCACCGCCCGTTATCTGCGCGCGGCGATTGCCTCCTGCCGTGGCGGCGTGCCCCGCTCCCACCTGGTGAGCTACAAGGAGGACGGCGCCATGTTGCAGGAGCTGTTCAGCCGCGACGGTCTCGGTACCCAGATAGTGCGCGAAAGCGCCGAGCAGGCCCGCGCCGCCACCATAGAGGATATCGGCGGCATTCTCGACCTCATCCGCCCGCTGGAGGAGGAAGGGATCCTGGTGCGCCGCTCCCGCGAGCAGCTGGAGATGGAGATCGACAAGTTCACCATCATAGATCGCGATGGCCTCATCATCGGCTGCGCCGCCCTCTACTGCTTCCACGAGGAGGCGATGGCCGAGATGGCCTGCGTCGCTATCCACCCCGACTACCGCAACTCCAATCGTGGGGATCAGCTGGTGGCCAAGGTGGCCGAGCGGGCCAAGCGGCTCGGGATCCGCAGCCTGTTCGTGCTCACTACCCGCTCCATCCACTGGTTCCGGGAACGGGGTTTCGAGCCGCTGGAGGTGGAAGAGCTGCCGGTGGCACGCCAGCGCCTCTACAACTGGCAGCGCCGCTCCAAGGTTTTGTCAAAGAGCATTGCGTAACTTGTTGATTCTGCGTTTAGTTGAAGACTAATTTGAACTTTTTCACAAACTCGATTGACAGTGTAATCCAACGCAGGTTATTTCTAATTGTACTCCACCGCCACGGTGGAGCCAGAAGAGGAGCGCTGCCCAGGCAGCCCAAGGGAGGACGCCAGAGTCCGGTGAACTTGGGTCAGGGGGAGCAGCGCCGAGATGGACGAGGTAACTGGATGCCTCGCTGTCGGCTGCGGGGGCTGAATCCCCCGGGTTGTCATCGGTAGTGGTCATCCCCCACCGAGCTCTCACAGGGCGGGTACGGGATGGGCTCTGCGGATGGAGTGCTTCTGGCCGGGATAGCTTCGATCATTCCTGCCATTTTCAGCCTCCTCCTCTCTTTTTGCCCGATGGAACCGGATTTTTATATTAAGACAGGAGTACGCAATGAGCCCGATCAATGTCGCCAAGTTTGGCGGAACCAGTGTCGCCAACGCCGCGGCCATGAACAACTGCGCCGATATCGTGCTGGCCAACCCCACCACCCGGGTGGTGGTGCTGAGCGCCAGTGCCGGCGTCACCAATCTCTTGGTAGCGCTGGCCCAGGGCGAGCTGGATGAGACGGGCCAAGAGGCGCAACTGGGCAAGCTGGCGGAGATCCAGCACGCCATTTTGGCCGATCTGGGCAACCCGGACGACGTGAGCGAGTTCATCCGGGCCCAGCTTGGCGAGATCCGCACCATGGCGCGCCAGGCCAACCAGCAGACCGACGCCGAGCTGGCCGATCGCCTCATCGCCTGTGGTGAGATCATCTCCACCCGCCTCTTTACCGAGCTGTTGCACCAGCGCGGCGTCAAGGCCCACTGGCAGGATGTGCGCCAGCTGATGCGCACCGACAGTCGCTTTGGCAAGGCCACCGTGGATATCGCTGCCACCCGCACCCTCTGCCAGCAAGCCCTGGCCCCTATGCTTGGGGACACCCTCGTCATCACCCAGGGCTTCATCGGCGCCGATGGCGACGGTCGCACCACTACCCTGGGTCGCGGCGGCTCCGATTACAGCGCTGCCCTGCTCGCCGAGGCGCTGGACGCTGGCAGCATAGAGATCTGGACCGACGTGCCCGGCATCTACACCACGGATCCGCGCCTCGTCACCCGCGCCCGTCCCATCCCGGAGATCAGCTTCGTCGAGGCGGCCGAGATG
This sequence comes from Aeromonas sp. S18(2024), assembly GCF_041402525.1. Taxonomy (NCBI): domain Bacteria; kingdom Pseudomonadati; phylum Pseudomonadota; class Gammaproteobacteria; order Aeromonadales; family Aeromonadaceae; genus Aeromonas; species Aeromonas sp. S18(2024). Next base: position 450,432 of record NZ_JBGLQV010000003.1, read on the forward strand.
GCCACCTTCGGTGCCAAGGTGCTGCATCCGGCGACCCTGCAACCTGCGGTGCGCCAGAACATTCCGGTGTTTGTCGGCTCCAGCAAGGATCCGGCGGCGGGGGGAACCTGGATCCGCTCCAGCACGGATTCGAGCCCGCTGTTTCGCGCCGTGGCCCTGCGCCGCAACCAGGTGCTGGTGACCCTGCACAGCCTCAACATGTTCCACGCCTATGGCTTTCTGGCCGAGGTGTTTGGCATCCTGGCCCGCCACCGCATCTCGGTGGATCTCATCACCACCTCGGAGGTGAGCGTATCGCTCACCCTGGATCACACCGGCAGCCAGAGCAACGGCGAGCCCGTCTTGAGTGACAAGGTACTGGCGGAGCTGGGGCAGCTGTGCAAGGTGGAAGTGGAGACGGGGCTTGCGCTGGTAGCCCTCATCGGCAACCGCATGAGCGAGGTGAACGGGGTTGGCAGCCAGGTCTTCTCGACCCTGCGGGATCACAACATCCGGATGATCTGCTACGGCGCCAGCGCCCACAACCTCTGCTTCCTGGTACAGGAGTCGGACGCCGGCAACATAGTCAACTGCCTCCATCAGGAGCTGCTGGATTAAGCAGCTTCCATAGCAGAGGGCACCTTGGGGTGCCCTCTTTTTTGCCTTCACGGTTGACCCTGTTTCAGGCCGGCGTCGCCACCGGCAGCTGGCAGGCCATGGCCTCGCGGCGCTGTCGCTGCAAGCGCGCCAGCATGTCATCCCGGCTGGTGCCCTCTTCCTGCCCAGGCAGGTTATCCACCAGCAGGGGATAGTGATCGGTGACCGCCTGCTCCAGCCAGTCGAGACGGCGCAGGGTGAGCGGGCCGCAGCTCTGGCCGCTCAGATCGTCCGCTACATCGAGCTTGTGGCTGCGATACATGTCGCGCCACCAGTTGGCGGCAAGCGCCTCGTCACTGGCCAGCGCCGCGCTCCACTCCCCCTGCAGGGCATGCAGCCGCGCCAGCACGGGGGCGCTCGCCCCCTGGCGACCGAGATGGAGGATCTCCTGCTTCACCCAGGCAAGGCAGAGCTCGCGCCAGTAGCGAAACTGCGGCAAGGGATCGGGCTCATCGAGCCAGAGTCCGGAGAGGGTGCGGGTCTCCAGCCGCTCCGGCACATGAAACTGGGGGTCGACCAGCCCGTTGGAGTTGTATTCGAAGCGGGGATCGAAGGTCCACATGTAGCCAAAATCGAAGACGCTGATCTGCTCACCGTCATCGAGCAGGTTGCCGGGGCTCGGATCCCAGTCAAACCAGCCCCAGCGAGCCAGCTCCCCCTCCACCTCCAGCATCTGGGCCAGATTGCGCTCGTTGAGGCTATGCACCGGCACGCCACGCAGCCAGGGAGAGACCAGGATGCCGGCCCGGGCCGAGCCATAGCTGGTGCAGACCACGTGGGAGAGGATGGTGGGATGGAGCTCACGCAGCGCTTCTATTTCCCGGCGGCGCTCCAGCTCAGTCAGAAAGGCGGTCTTGCCATCGAGATTGGCGACCAGTGAATCCTGGCGGCGCCGCTTCAGGCACCAGTGATGGCCATCGACCTTGAGGTGGAACACCTCGGCCGTCAGGCCGTGGCGATAGACCTTGAGCACGGCGGGATGCGTCTCCTTGAGATTGACCAGTTGCCCCACGGGCAGCGGGCAATCGCGCTCGCGCCCGATCCGCACCTCTTCCTTGCTCTCCAGCATGCGCAGCAATCTGGCCTGACGCGCCATCACTTTAGGATTCATATATGTACCTCCCGGCTCTATTGAGAGACTAAACAGCCCACTCTCCCCAAACCAGCGGCAAAACATCATGATGACGCTTTCATCACAGAATCCGTGCAGCCTCTCGATCAGGATCACAATTTGCAGGGATGTATCGTCACCCAATATTCATCAAGCCGTCATTAAATTGACAAGCAGGAACAAGGTCAGCACCATCGGGTCAAACAGTATGCGGATACACGCTTTCTCTCTCACTCGCTCAAAGGACGAGCTCATATGAACGTCTCCTCCTCAGGCCGCCCGACGGGCCGCATCCTGAGTCTGCCCACCCTGCTGCTCGCTCTGCTGTGCGCACTGCTGCTGTTTACCCTGGTGTTACCCCTCCTCAATCCGGGCAGCTGGCTCGGCCGTGGCCAACCGCTGGTGCTGGGGCCCGCCGATCAGCCCCTGGCGACCCTCACCCGCCACTCGCTGCTCTATAAAAGCGACAGCCGTGGCCTCTATCTGGTGGTACGCAGCCAGTGGCAACTGCTCAAACCGCTGCAACCCGAGGACAGGGTGCGGGTCGAGCTGCTCAATGACAAGGGGGAGCGGATCGACCAGCTGAGCCAGCGGGTCGACAAGCGTCAGCGTTGCCGACAGGCCCGCTGCACCCTTGACCTCAACAGTACCTTGCGGGCACCGGACGATGCCCTCGCCAGCCGCTATCAGCTGCGTATCGGCCTGCTGCTGGCAGACCGCCCCGAGAGCGCCGAGTTCAGCCAGATCCTGCAAACCCTGCCGGAACGGGGATTCAATCTCACCTATCTGTTCACCAGCCTGGTGCTGGTGCTGGCCTTAAGCGCCGTCGTGCTCAGGGTACTGATGCCCAGACTCAGGCGCAACATGCGCTGGCGGGTGCTCGGCAGCCTGCTGCTCGGCAACCTCACCTTCGTGCTGCTGCACGGCTTCGTGGTGTTCAAGCTGGGGGAATTTCTGCTCTGGTCCGGTTTTCGACCGGAACACTACTATCTGGCCTGGGCCAGCATGGTGCTGGGCTGGGGCCTGTGCGCCCTGGCGGGGTTCAACCTCTATATGGGGCTGGTCTTCACCGCCCTCTCCGGCATCGGCCTCTTGGCCAACTTCATGAAGATTGCCATCTATGGGGTACCCCTTGGCGGGGATGACCTTGGCAACCTGCTGGCCCTGGTGCGGATCCTGCTCGATCAGCACCCGGTGTTGCCAATATTAGCCACTTTGCTGGCGCTGTTTCTGTGCTGGCGCTTCGCCCTGTCACGCTGGGTGCTGCGCACCGCCGCCGCCACCGCCGCATTTTTTGCCCTGTGCGTATTTGCCACCCAGACCGGCAACAAGCTGCTGGGAGCCAACATTCGCTACGTGGACAGGGCGGTCAACTATCACAGGGACATCATCCGCTCCGGCCCCGGCCTCTATCTGTTCAACCTGGTGGACGAGATGCTGCAAAGCGGCAGCGTGTTTCGCTATCCGCTGCAGATCAACGAGCTGACGCCGCAGTTGAGCCACCCTCCCCAAGGAATCGCGCCGCGCTGGGATCTGGTGATCGTGCTGCAATATGAATCACTGATGCTCGACTGGCAGGGACGGATCTGCGCCCCTGCCCCCACCTTGCACCTGCCCGCCAGCGTGCAGCAGTGGCGCAAGACCATCCACTCCCCCACCACAGGGGGCATGACGGTGCTGGCGGAGTTCGAGATGAATACCGGTCTGCCGGTGGGCCTGTTCAAACAGGGGGTGGTGCCCTACTACTACCTCTCTGAGCAGGTGCCCGGGCTGGCCCAAAGCGCCAGGCAAAGCGGTTACAAAACCCTGTTCGCCCACCCCTATGTGGAGAAGTTCTGGGGCCGCGCCAAGGCCATTCCGGCCCTTGGCTATGAGGAGCGCTGGTTCGATACCCGCTTCACCACCCTGGAGCACAAGGGACTCTATATCTCGGATGATGCGCTGATCGACCATCTGCTCAAGCGCAGCGAGCAGGACAGCCAACCCCTGTTTGCCTATGCGGTCACCATGCAGGGGCACGGCCCCTTCGATGGCCCCCGCTATCAGGGACAGGAACTCAATGGCGCCTGCCCGACCCAGAGCGAGTCAGACAAACAGCTGCTCAACACCTACTACACCGGGGTGGTGGATGCCATGGCATCCCTGGAGCGACTGATCAAGACCCTGGATCAATCGGGCAAGCGCTACCTGGTGGTGGCCTTTGGCGATCACCAGCCCTTCCTGATGTCGGCGGGCAAGGGCATTCACGGCGACAAGCCGCCGCGCGATGCCAGCTACCAGATCCCCATGATGGCCTTTGCCCGGGCCGACGATCCCCTTTCGTTGGCTCAGCAGTTTGCCCCGGTGCGCCAGCTTTACCAGATGGGCCAGGCCACCCGCCAGCTGCTGGCAGGGGATATCACCCCCATCACCGACCGGCCCCTGCTCCACCCGGTACTGGGAGAAGAGAAGGGGTTCGAGGTATCCCCCCTGGTGCCCCAGATCCGTGCCAGTTTCCGGCCAGACGCCCTGCCCTGAGTCTCCTTCAGCTGAATACACAAGAGGCCGCAGTTGCGGCCTCTTTCATAAAACGGCGATCTATTGCTCCGGCATTGACTGGAGCATCACTCGCTTACACCACCACGGCGGTACCGCTGATGCTGACCATCAGCATGCTGCCACTCTGGCCCACCACTTCGTAGTCGATATCGATCCCGACCACGGCGTTGGCGCCGAGCGCCGCGGCGCGCTCCTTGAGCTCATCAAAGGCGATCTCCCGGGCCCGGGCCAGCTCCTTTTCATAGGCACCGGAGCGGCCGCCGATGATGTCGCGGATCCCGGCGAACAGATCCTTGAACACGTTGGCCCCGAGAATGGCTTCGCCAACTACGATGCCGCGGTATTCACGTATGCTCTTGCCTTCCAGGGTGGGGGTGGTGGAGAGGATCATCTTGTACTCCTGCAGGTAACGGAGGAGCCAGCCTACCCCAAGTGGCCGCAAATCCCAACCCGCACGCCAGCCGCACACTTGCGGATAAAAAAACACCGCGCACGGGGCGCGGTGTGTTTGTCGTTGGCCGGCGTTACGGATTGTAGGAGACGACCGAGCCACTGAGGCCCGTCATCTGGGCGATCCGTCCCTGCATCCCCTGCAGCTTGGCCTTGGAGACATCCGGACCGATAAAGACCCGGTTGAGTTGGCCCTGCACCGGCGTGCGCGGCGAGGTGTGGGCCGAGTAGCCCGCCGCCCGCAGCTTGCTCACCAGCGCATTGACGCTGTCGACATTCTTGAAAGCCCCGAGCTGGAGGATCCAGCTGCCCTGTGCCGGCGCGGGGGCTGGCTGGGTCGGCGTGTTCATCTTGCTCTCGATCAAATCGTCGAGGGACTTGATCTGGCCAGCCTGTGGCTTGGGCGGCGTCTTGACCACTTCGGCCGGCTTGGCAGGCTCGGGCTTGACCACCGGCTTGGGTGGCTCGACCGGTTTCTTGGCGACCACCTCGGGCTTGGGTTGCGGTTTGGGTTGTTCGACTGGTGCAGGTGCCGTTGGCTGAGCGGCGCTGCCCTGCCCCTGGTTTGCCAGGGTCATGGGATCGGCGATCTCTTCCACCTGCCACTGCTGGGCCGCCGAGGCCTGCTGCTGGCTGGCCTGATGCTCGGCAGGCAGGGTGCTGGCCGCAGAAACCTGCAGCTCGGGACGAGCGGGCTCCAGTTCAGGGCGCAGCGGGATCTTGGCGAATGCCTCCTCCTTTTGCGCCAGCTTCTGCCCATCCAGCAGATCCGGCAGGAAAATGACGACCAGGGCCACCAGGATGACGGTACCCACCAGACGGTTTTGAAACTTAGAGGCCAAGTTGAATCCTACCTTTGCGTAACTCAATATGCGATCTGGCTCCCCGCCAAAGGGCCGGGGAGCCGGGGTGTGACCTAGACGGCGACACCCGCCAGAATGTCGGCGACAGTGTAAAACGAACCAAACACAATGACCATATCATCAGGACTCGATGCGGCCAACGCGGCAGCATAGGCCTGCCCCACATCGTCAAAGGGGGTCGCCGGCCCCCGCTCGTAGCCAAGGGCCGCCGCCAGCTGGGCCGCACTCGCAGCCCGCGGGCCGCTCAAGCTCGCCAGATACCACTCGCCGATGAGGCCATCTAGCTCGGCCAGCGACCCCGCCATGTCCTTGTCTTTGAGCATGCCGACCACGGCCCGGCGCACGCCTTTGCAAGGGATCTGGCGCAGCTGGCTGGCCAGATAGGTCGCCGAATGGGGATTGTGGGCCACATCGACGATGACCAACGGCGCTGTTTGCAGCTGTTGCATCCGCCCGGCCAGGCGGGCATTCGCCAACCCTTCGCGGATGGCAGACTCCGGCAGCGGCAGACCCAGGGATTCCAGCGCAGCCAGCACGGTCACCGCGTTCATCAGCGGCAGGGCCGGTTTGGGCAGATCGCACCAGTGGTTGAGACCGTGATAATCCCAACCGCTGTCGTGCTCATCACCACGAAAGTCGATGCCGACCTGACGCAAATTGGCACCGATGCGCTGTGCTTCGCTGGCAATGGTGGCTGGCGGATTGGGCTCACCGCTGATGGCGGGTTTGCCGGCGCGATAGACGCCCGCTTTTTCCACGGCCACCGCCTCCCGGGTATCCCCCAGCCAGTCGCAGTGATCGAGCGCAATGGAGGTGATCAGGGCCACATCGGATTCCACCACATTGGTGGCATCGAGCCGGCCGCCCAGCCCCACTTCCAGCAGCAGTACGTCCGGCGCGGCGCGGCGAAACAGCCAGAGCCCAGCCAGGGTGGCAAACTCGAAGAAGGTGAGGGCCGTCTCGCCACGGGCCGCTTCCACTTCGGCAAACGCGGCGCAGTGATCGTTATCGGCCAGCTCTTCACCGTTGATCCGCACCCGCTCGGTGAAACGCAACAGATGAGGGGAGGAGTAGACGCCGACCTTATAGCCCGCCGCCATCAGGATGCTGGCCGCCATGGCGCAGCTGGAGCCCTTGCCGTTGGTGCCCGCCACAGTGATCACCTTGAACGGCAGCTCGGTGAGCCCCATACGACGGGCGACGAGACCGACCCGATCCAGCCCCATGTCGATATTGACCGGGTGGATCTGCTCCAAATAAGAAAGCCAGTCGACCAGCGACCGGCTTTGGGATTGTTGCATGTTTGAGCTCATCTTTACTCTTCGATGACGTGCGTATTCATCAGTTTGGCAAGCAGGCTGGCCAGACGATTGCGCATCTCGCGACGGTCGATGATGAGGTCGATGGCGCCCTTCTCCAGCAGGAACTCGGAGCGCTGGAAGCCTTCCGGCAACTTCTCGCGCACGGTCTGCTCGATGACTCGCGGACCGGCAAAGCCGATCAACGCCTTGGGTTCGCCCACGTTGACGTCACCCAGCATGGCGAGACTGGCGGAAACGCCACCCATGGTGGGGTCGGTCAATACAGAGATATAGGGCAGGCCCGCCTTGGAGAGGCGATCCAGCGCCGCGCTGGTCTTGGCCATCTGCATCAGGGAGAACAGGGCCTCCTGCATGCGGGCACCGCCAGAGGCGGAGAAGCAGACCAGGCCGCGACCATCCTTCAGGCACTCCTCGACGGCGCGCACGAAACGGGCACCGACCACGGAGGACATGGAGCCGCCGATGAAGGAGAATTCGAATGAACAGGCAACGACCGGCACCCCTTTGAGGGTCCCTTTCATTACCACCAGCGCATCTTTCTCTCCCGTCTCTTTCTGAGCGGCAGACAAACGATCCTTGTAGCGCTTGGAATCCTTGAATTTCAATACGTCATGGGGCTCCAGCTCGGCACCGACTTCGGTCCGATCCTGCTCGTCGAGGAAGCTCTCGAGACGGGCACGGGCGCTGATGCGCATATGATGATCACACTTGGGGCACACTTCGAGGTTGCGCTCCAGTTCTGCCCGGTAGAGCACCTGTTCACAAGCACTGCACTTGGTCCACACCCCTTCCGGAATGTTGTGACGACGAGGGGCAGTGATCTTGCTCTTGGGAAGAATCTTCTCAAGCCAGCTCATGGAATTCCTTAATGCTTTTGTGCCTGACAACACGCATCGAGCCTTGGTTGTTCAATGACTTAATAGCTCGATGGCAACAAATGACGGGTCATTAAACCACAATTTTTCGGGCGCAGTTACTAAAAACTGGTCGTACCCGGTGCCGAGTCCGGCAGCCACAGTGGACCGAGCGGCACCCGCGGCAGGGCAAGCTCTGCCGGGTAATCCACGTCCACCAGATAGAGACCACCGGCCTTGGCGGTCGGCCCTGCCAGGTTGCGATCTTTAGCCGCCAACACCTCGGCGATCCACTCCACAGGTTTGAGTCCCTGCCCCACCAGCAGCAGTGAACCTGTGATGTTGCGAACCATGTGGTGCAAGAAGGCGTTGGCGCGGATATCGAGCACCACATAGGGCCCCTGACGGCTGACGCACAGGTGGGTCACATTGCGCCACGGGGTCTTGGACTGGCAACCGATGGCCCGAAACGAGCTGAAATCCTGCTCACCAAGCAGATATTGGCCGGCCTGGTGCATCAGCTCGGCATCGATGGTCTCGTGGTAGTGGCTGACGCCGCTACCGAGGATCGCCGGGCGATAGTTGTGGTTGTAGATGACATAACGGTAGCGGCGGGCAGTGGCGCTGAAGCGGGCGTGGAACGCCTCGTCCACCTCCTTGACCCAGCGCACGGCGATATCCGGCGGCAGGTTGGAGTTGAGCCCCAGGGTCCAGGCGGACTCGCTGCGGATCGCGTGGGTATCGAAGTGGATCACCTGACCGGTAGCATGGACTCCGGCATCGGTTCGGCCCGCACACTGGATGGAGACCGGATGATTGGCGATGCGGCTGAGGGCTTTTTCCAGCTCTTCCTGCACGCTGATCACTTCGCGCTGACGCTGCCAGCCAAAATACCGGCTGCCGTCATATTCAATACCTAGGGCAATTCGCATGGATAAACTTGTCTTGTTGTAAAAGGACGGTGAAAGAAAACTGGCGGATTATACGCGCCTCGTCTCAAAAATCCCAAAAAGCCGAAAGAAAAGGGGCAGCCTGCCGGCTGCCCCTGTCGTCATTGTCTTGCAGGCGCTGGTCTAGCCAAGGCGCTTGAGCAGCTTCTCGGCTTCGGCGCGCTGGTGATCGCTTCCCTGCTCCACCGCCTCTTGCAGCAGCTCGCGGGCGCTATCCTTGTCGTCGATCTCGAGGTAGGCGCGGGCCAGATCCAGCTTGGCCCCCACGCCGCCATCGTCGGCGTCCACGTCAAACCCGGTGGACTCCGGCAACACTTCGGGGAAACCGTCCAGCCCCACGTCCAAGGAGAAGTTCTGGTAAGGCTCCTGCTCGGGCACACCGGCATCGGCTTCGGCCAGCAGCTTGTCAATCTCGACGTAGCCGTTCTCCTCGGCCTGCTCGCGCGGCTGCACATCGCTCGGATGAGACTCCACCTCGGTGAATGCATCTTCGAAATCGGCCAGTGCCAGTTCGTTGGGATCCCACTCCAGATCCGGTTTGGCATCCTGGGCACCGGTAGGCTCCAGACCAAGCTCGGCCAGCATCTCGTCGGCACTGCTGTCGGCGCTCAGTTCGATCGCCTCATCACCCTTCGCCTCTTCACTCTTCACCTCATCGGCGGGAGCGTCGAAGGCACTCTCGAAATCGCTGAGATCGAAGCTTGCCAGCTCATCATCCGCCTCTTTATCGGTGGCGTGCTGGTTCAGTTCGGGTTCGATATCTGCAGCAAGATCGGCATCCAGCTCGGCAAACAGGGCCGCTTGCAGCTCCTCTTCGCTCATGATCTCGTCGGCGGCATCCGGCTTGGGATTGAACTCACCGGCCAGATCCATGGCGGGTTCACTGTCCAGCGCCACCGGTTCGTCATGCTCCAGATCGAGGTCGGGCACCAGATCCGGATCGCGGCTCGCACTCTGGGCCGGCATCCGCTCAGGCTCGAAGCCTTGCAGCTCCATCTCGCCCTCATCGCTGAACACCAGATCCACATCCGCTTTTTCCGGCTCGTCCGGTGCAAAGCCGTCCGGGGTGTTGAGATCCGGCACCACTGGGCGCACCGGTTCGTTGTCGGTCACATCGACGCTGAGCAGGTCGTCAAACTCGTTGCGATCCTGATCCATCATCATGGCGGTGGATTCGGAGAGGCTCTTCTCCTGCTCTTCCAGCTCACGGCGGGCACGAGCACGCAACCACAGGGTCACCATCGCCAATACCAGCAAGACCGGCAGCAGGATGATCATGGCCAGGTTGAGCGGCGAAGAGAGCAAGTCCATCAGCCAGTTCTGCTTGGGTTCTGGTTCGGCCGCCACCGGCGGTACCGGTTTGGCCTTGAGTTCGGCAATCTCTTTTTGCAGTGCGGTCTGATCCTGCAACTGGGCCTTGAGGGTTTCCACCTCCTCGGTCAAGGATTGCAGACGCAGCTTGAGCCTGTGGTTCATCTCGGTCATCTGGCCGAGCTGGGCATTGGCATCTTCCAGCGCCAGCGCCATCTCGGTCGCCGGTTGGCCCACCGGCTTGTCGAGATCGGACGGCAACGGGGTCGGTGCCGTTTCGGCTGCCGCACTCGGGGCCGGGGCCACCGCCTCTTTCGGGGCGGGTTCGCTTACCTTGGCCACTTCCTGCGGTTGTGCCTTGGGTTCGACGACAGGTGCAGGAATGGGCGCCGGCTTGACGACCGGAGCGGGAGCCACAGGCGCTTTCACGGATTCGGGTTTGACCGGCTCAGGCTTGGCAGGGGCCGCCTTGGCCACCACGGGCTTGGCGGTATGAGCCTGCTTGTCAGCCAGATATTTGGGGCTCAGCCCCTTCCAGCTGGCGTTGTCACTGCGGAACTTGGCGCGGGCCTCGGCATCCGTGATGACACTCGCTTCTGCCGTAGTGGGCAGCAAGATGCGGGACCCCACCAGGATATGGTTGATGTTGCCATCGGCGAAGCTGCGAGGGTTTTTCTCGTAGATGGCAACCATGGTCTGGTAGACGCTGACCCGGCTGGAGGGGCGGTACTTGTTCGCCAGGCTCCAGAGGGTATCGGTCGGACGGATCGGGCCATAGCTGCCCGCATTGGCGGTGGCGACCTGACGAACCACGGGCTGGGCGGTGGCACGCACCGGTTGTGCCACGGGTCTTGCTGCCGGCTCGGCCTGCTGCTGGGTATTGACGGCAGGCGCTTCAGGCTGATCAGGGCCTTTCAGCTCGACAAAAAAAGGCGCGCGCGCAGGATCTTCGGCCTGGGCCGGGCCCAGCAGGCCCAGTGCGAGTAGCGTTGCCAACGTTATGCGGGAATGTCCCATATTCGTTCCTTCGTATGACGGCCCTATCACATTGAAAAATCTGGATAGTTACCCCAAAACAATCGGTTCAATATAAATCAGGCTTGCATCGCAAGCCAGCAGTCCGACACATTTAGCACCCAACTTGTTCCTGAGTGTAGGAAAAAACTTAATCAGTTGATATCACAACAGAATCTGGATGCAACGTAGTGCGGCCCCGGTCACACCCGGATCAGGTGCACCAGCGCCGGTATCGGGTGCCCAGGTACGCGGCGCTCCCTGCCGCGTCCCCATACTGCCTTCAGCCCTTACAGATAGTCGCGCACCAGCAATTCGGCAATCTGTACGCTGTTGGTGGCGGCGCCCTTACGAACGTTATCGGCCACGATCCACATATTTACACCACAAGGGTGAGAAATATCCTGGCGGATCCGGCCCACCAGCACCTCATCCTTGCCGGTTGCGTCGCGCACCGGGGTCGGATAATCCTCTTCCTCGTCAAACAGGGTCACGCCGGGAGCATGGCGCAGCAGATCCTTGACCTGCTCGGCATCCAGCGGCTGGTGCAGCTCGACGTGGACCGCCTCGGCATGGCCGTAGAACACCGGCACCCGCACGCAGGTAGGGTTCACGGCGATGCTGGCATCCCCCAGGATCTTCTGGGTCTCCCATACCATCTTCATCTCTTCACGGGTGTAGCCATTGTCGGTGAAGCTGTCGATCTGCGGAATGAGGTTGAAGGCGATCTGCTGCGGATAGAGACTCGGTTCCACCGGACGGCCGTTGAGCAGCTGGGCGGTCTGGCCGGCCAGCTCGCTCACCCCCTCCTTGCCGGAACCGGAGACGGACTGGTAGGTCGCCACGTTGATGCGGGCGATGCCCACCTCGTCGTGCAGGGGCTTGAGCGCCACCAGCATCTGGATGGTGGAGCAGTTCGGGTTGGCGATGATGTTGCGGTTGCGAAAATCCGCCAGGGCGTCCGGGTTCACTTCCGGGATCACCAGCGGAATATCTTCGTCGTAACGGAAGCAGGAGGTATTGTCGATGACGATGCAGCCGTGCTCGGCGGCAACCGGCGCCCACTTGGCGGATGCCTCGGCACCGGCGGAGAAAAGGGCGATCTGCACCTGGCTCCAGTCAAACTCCTCGACATCCTGGATCTCGAGGTTCTTGCCATCAAAGCGCACGGTTTCCCCGGCGCTGCGGCTGGAGGCCAGCGGATAGAGGGTCGCCACCGGGAACTCGCGCTCCTCCAGGATCTCGATCATCGCCTGACCCACGGCGCCGCTTGCGCCCAATACCGCTACGTTAAACTGCTGGCTCATTCTGTTCTCCTCTAGAAAGGTGCGATGGCGCCGACAGGCGCCATGGTCGGCAGACTGATGTCTGCCTGAAACGTCCGAACCGGTGCAAGGAACTCGGCACCGGTTCGGTAATAACTTGGCAATCACGCGCGAATGGCCGCTTTGGGCCACCCGATCAGGGCCGGGAGATATCGAATCCCAAGGCCCCCAACGCCGCGCTGGCATGCTCCCCCCCGATCTGCAGGGAGGATAGTTCACGGCGCTCCGGGTAGTGCTTGCGCTGGGCATCGAAACTGCCGGGCTGCCCCAGCCGGTTGCGAAAACGGGCATCATCGCGGCGCACGTCATAAATAAGGTGCACCAGCTGCTTGATCAACGCCTGATCCGGCGCCCGGCCCGGCTCGACCAGCCGCACATCGGGCGGCGGCAGGAGGCGGCGCAGATCCTGGCGCGGCTCGCGCCCCAGCTGGCGGCAGAGCGCCTCATAGAGCATCCAGGTGCCACGGGCCTTGCCCTCCAGGCTGTAGCCCGCAATATGGGGCGTGGCGATCTCGGTATGAGGCACCAGCGCCTGCAACGGCTCGGGCTCCCCTTCCCACACATCCATTACCAGCCGCAGCGGTTCAGGCCCCTGTTGGCGGGCAAGCAGCGCCCGGTTGTCCCACACCTCGCCGCGGGAGGCGTTGATAAGGATCTGGCCTGCGGGCCGCCTGGCAATCTCCTGCTCCCCCAGCAAATGGAAGGTGGCATCCGGCCCCTCGCGGGTGATGGGCACGTGGAAGCTGATGATATCGGCGCCAAGGGCGCTCTGGTAATCCACATACTCCCCCGCCGCGCCACTGCGGGCCTTGGGCGGATCGCAGCGCAGCACCTTCATGCCGAGCGCCTCGGCCTTGGTGGCCACGCACTCGCCCGTGTTGCCGGCACCGATCACCGCCAGGGTCAGGTTGGCGAGCACCAGTTCGTAGCGCTCGGCCAGCACCAGCAAGGCGCTCAGCACATAGTCACCGACCGAATACTTGTTGCAGCCGGGGGCACTGAAAAAGGGGATGTGGCGACTCGCCAGGAGCGCCTTGTCCACATGATCCGTCCCTATGGTGGCGGTACCGACGAAGCGCAATTTGGGACAATCCGCCAGCAGGGCGGCATCGACCCGGGTGACGGAGCGCACCAGGAGGACGTCGGCATCCTGCAGATCCTGCGCCTGCATCTGCCGCCCTGGCAGGGGGACGACCTCACCGAATTCGGCAAACAGCTCCACGGCGTGGGGCATATTCTCATCAACGACTATTTTCATCGGGCTCTCTTTGGTCAATACCGCCAGCGCGCGCCATTCTAGCCCAAAGCCAGTCAGGATTTCAGCCCGTTACGCAATAACAGTGCCAGCGCGTCCCGATTTCAGCGCGGCGGTACACACAACAACCAGATGGAGGGCGCTATGTGGCCGATTGTGTAAGCAGAGGTAACAAGGAGGCAACAGACTTTGCCCTCCCGGTTGCCCGCTGGCACAATGACCCTCTTTTGCCATCGCCCTTGTTTCTTTTCTTTATGTCGCCACAGCTTCACGCCACCGCCCTCACTCGCCGTCAGGTAGCCGGTTTCAGCGCCCTGCTGATCCTTCCCCTGCTGCTGCTCGTCTGCCTGCCCTGGCAACCTTTTATTCCCGCGCTGCTGCATGAGGACTGGCTATGGTGGCTCTACGCCCTTACCCGTACGGTCGATCTCCCCGGTATCGCGGTAACAGGCGCTGTGTTGCTGCTGCTGACCCGCCACAAGCTCAAGTTGGATCACGCCGCCTTCGTGGCCCTCGCCGGCGCCCTGTTTGCCCTGCTGGCCTGTGACTGGCTCCTCAAGAGCCTCATCAAGCACCTGACCGAGGAGCCCAGGCCCTATCTGCTCTGGCTCGAGAGCCAATCCCTCATCCCGGCGATCAAGACCTTCTACACCAGCGCCACCGAGCTGCGCAGCGAACAGGTCCATGCCGCCAGTCAGTTGCTGGCCCTGCCCGACTGGCTGGGTCATCACTGGCAGGCAGAGGTGAACTACGCCTTCCCCTCCGGCCACAGCATCGCCGCCATCGCGCTGGCCCAGTTTTTCGGCCTGATCTGGCTGGCCCGAGCCCCCGAGGGAGTCTGGCTGCTCCCCCTGTGGGCACTGGGAATTGGTCTGTCTCGGATGCTGCTCGGCATGCACTGGCCCATTGACGTGCTGGCCAGCGCCCTGCTTGGCGCCTTCATCGCCCTCATTGCGGCGCGCTGGTGGCTGCGCCGCTACTAGGTCGCCCCCTCTGGCCAGACGGGGGGACAAGCACCGGCTTTTTTGCCATAATGCCGCCCTGTTTTACGCCGACCGAGATCCCATGACCGACGCAGTTCATACCCTCAAGGGCCGTTTTCGTGGTTTTTACCCCGTCGTCATCGATGTTGAGACCGCAGGTTTCAATGCCAAAACCGATGCCCTGCTCGAAATCGCCGCTTATACCCTGAAAATGGATGAGCAGGGCTGGCTCGTGCCCGACCAAATCTTCCACTTTCATGTCGAGCCGTTCGAAGGGGCCAATCTGGAGAAGGCCGCACTGGAGTTCACCGGCATCGACCCCTACAACCCGCTGCGCGGGGCCGTCTCAGAGAAAGAGGCGCTGACCGAGATCTTCAAGGGCATTCGCAAGGGGATGAAGGAGCAGGATTGCGGCCGCGCCATCATAGTGGCCCACAACGCCACCTTCGATCATGGCTTCGTCATGGCCGCCGCCGAGCGGGCCGGGCTCAAGCGCAATCCGTTCCACCCGTTTGCCACCTTCGATACCGCCGCCCTGTCCGGGCTGGCCCTCGGCCAGACAGTGCTGGCCAAGGCGTGTCAGGCGGCCCGCATCCCGTTCGACAACAAAGAGGCCCACTCCGCCCTCTATGACACGGAGCGCACCACGGATCTCTTCTGCCATATTGTCAACCGCTGGAAGAGCATGGGGGGCTGGCCTCCCGCCCAGGTGGATGAAGAGACCACTGATGCCCCTGCCAACGACGATGCGCAGGATGCATAAACCAAAGGCTGCCATGGGCAGCCTTTTTGCTTTTTGGCCATGAGGCCGGGGCCTCTTCCTGGCCCCATTCTGACCAGCACAGAGACGAACCGCGGAGATAAATCCCGTACAGGATCAACTTTGTGCCAGATGCCGCTCTCTCCTGATTTTTTTCTCGACATTTGTCACATTTTTCGCAAACTAGCTCTCTTTCATATGACAGACAGCAATCACAAACTATAAGGAAATCAAATGAATCCTGTTGTTGTCGCAGTGGGGCTGATGCTGGTGCTCAGCCTGCTGCGGATCAATGTGGTGGTCTCCCTCGCCCTGGGCGCCATTGCCGGCGGCCTGGTCGGCGGGCTCTCGCTGACCGACACCCTCAGCACCTTCAGCGGTGGTCTGGGTGGCGGTGCCGAAATCGCCCTCTCCTACGCCATGCTGGGTGCCTTCGCCGTCGCCATCTCCCGCTCCGGGATCACCGACCTGCTGGCGCGCAAGGTGATCAGCCAACTGGGCAAGGATGCCAGCAGCTCCCGTATCCTCTGGGTCAAGGCTCTGCTGCTTTGCTCCATCCTGGCCGTCGCCATCTCTTCCCAGAACCTGATCCCGGTTCATATCGCCTTCATTCCGATCCTGATCCCGCCCCTGTTGCACGTGATGGCACAGATGCGGATAGACCGTCGCCAGGTAGCTTGCGTCATCACCTTCGGCCTGACCGCGACCTATATGCTGTTACCGGTCGGCTTTGGCGGCATCTTCCTGAACAACATTCTGGCCAAGAACCTGATCGACAACGGCGTCGCCATCACCACCAGCCAGATCCCGATTGCCATGGCCATCCCGGTCGGCGGCATGGTGCTGGGTCTGCTGGTGGCCGTCTTTATTAGCTACCGCAAGCCCCGTCAGTATGATCTGGCCAAGATCCTGGATGCCGAGCCGGAAGCCGTCGAGCTCAACCTCACCCACATCTGGGTTGCCTTACTGGCCATCGCCGTGGCCCTCGGCCTGCAGCTGATGACCAACAGCATCGTCCTGGGTGCCCTGGCCGGTTTCGTCATCTTCACCTGTGGTGGCGTCATCAAGTTCCGCGAGAGCCAGGATGCCTTCACCCAGGGGGTGCGCATGATGTCGCTGATTGGCTTCATCATGATCTCCGCCGCCGGGTTTGCCGCCGTGATGAAGGCCACCCACGGGGTCGAAAGCCTGGTGCAGGTCGTTGCCTCCAGCATCGGCCAGCACAAAGGCATCGCCGCCTTCCTGATGTTGCTGGTGGGTCTGCTTATCACCATGGGGATTGGCTCCTCCTTCTCCACCGTGCCCATCATCGCCACCATTTATGTGCCCCTCTGCCTGCAGCTGGGCTTCTCCCCCATGGCGATCATCGCCCTGGTCGGCACCGCCGGCGCGCTGGGCGACGCAGGCTCCCCCGCCTCGGACTCTACCCTGGGCCCGACCTCGGGCCTCAATGCCGATGGTCAGCACGACCATATCTGGGACAGCGTGGTGCCCACCTTTATCCACTACAATATCCCGCTCATCATCTTCGGCTGGATTGCCGCCATGGTGCTCTAAGCGCGAGATATCCGGTTGGATAAAGAGATGCAAAAGGCGACCTCGGGGTCGCCTTTTTACTGCCTGCCGCCGACTACTAATGGAAGAGTGCCCGCACACTCAGGCTTTGCCTCATGTCAGGGGAACAGACAAGCTGGCCCCCCGCATCTCTTTATGTTCCTCTTCTCTTGTTTCTCTTGTCGCTCGCTCGTTGAGGTCACAAGCGCCCCTTCTCCTTATTCCCTTTCTTGCCGTTGCCAGCCCGACGACAACCACAGGGTAAATCCGTTGCCAACAAAGCACCTTCGATCCCGCACTACCAGCCTTATGGCAGCTCCCCCGATCAAGATAAAAAAAGGCCGCTCATTGAGCGGCCTTTTGATGGGCAGTGTCGGGATTAACCCAGACGAACCCGGGCATTGCGGAACATCCGCATCCAGGCGCCATCCTCGCCCCAGTTGTCCGGGTGCCAGGAGTTGGCCACGGTGCGGAACACCCGCTCCGGGTGCGGCATCATGATGGTGGCGCGACCATCCGTGGTGGTCACGGCGGTGATGCCGTTCGGCGAACCGTTCGGGTTGGCCGGGTACTGTTCGGTCACGTTACCGCGGTTATCCACGAAACGCAGCCCCACCAGACCGCTGGCTTGCAGCGCCGCCAGGTGAGCGGCATCACGCACCTCCACCCGCCCTTCCCCGTGGGAGACGGCGATCGGCATCACCGAGCCTGCCATGCCTGCGAAGAAGGCGGACGGAGAGTCCTGTACTTCCACCAGGCTGAAGCGGGCCTCGAAGCGCTCGGAGCGGTTGCGCACGAAGCGCGGCCACAGATCGGCCCCCGGGATGAGCTCGCGCAGGTTGGACATCATCTGACAGCCGTTGCAGACACCGAGCGACAGGGTATCGCCGCGCTCGAAGAAGCGCTGGAACTGCTCGCGGGCGCCCTCGTTGAACAGGATGGACTTGGCCCAGCCCTCGCCCGCCCCCAGCACGTCGCCATAGGAGAAGCCACCACAGGCCACCAGGGTCTGGAACTGCTCCAACTTGATACGACCGGAGAGGATATCGCTCATATGTACGTCGACGGCGGTGAAGCCGGCGCGGTCAAACGCCGCCGCCATCTCCACGTGGGAGTTGACCCCCTGCTCGCGCAGCACCGCCAGACGGGGCGAGACACCTTTGGCGATATAGGGCGCCGCCACATCGTCGACCGGGTTGTAGCAAAGCCTGGCCTGCAGGCCAGGATCGGTGGCGTCCTGACGGGCGGCATTCTCCTGATCCGCGCACTCGGGGTTGTCGCGCAGGCGCTGCATCTGCCAGCTGGTCTCGCCCCAGATGGTGCGAAGGGCGGTGCGGCTGGCGCGATAGACCTCCTGACCGGCCCGCTGCAGGGTGATGAGATCCCCCTCACGCACCGTGCCGAGCACGTGGGAGCAGGCCGCCAGACCGTGACCGGCCAGCAGGGTCATCACCGCTTCCTTGTCTTCACGGCGCACCTGGATGACGGCACCCAGCTCCTCGTTGAACAGGGCCGGCAGCAAGTCGCCACCGATGCGATCCAGTTGCAGGTCGAGGCCGCAGTGACCGGCGAAGGCCATCTCCACCAGGGTGACGAACAGGCCGCCATCGGAGCGATCGTGGTAGGCAATCAGCTTGCGATCGGCCACCAGCGCCTGGATGGCGTTGAAGAAGCCCTTGAGCTGGACCGGGTTGTCCAGATCCGGCGCCTTGTCACCCAGCTGGCGATAGACCTGAGCCAGGGCGGAGGCGCCGAGGCGCTGCTTGCCGTTGCCAAGGTCGATGAGGATAAGGTCGGTTTCACCGAGATCGGTACGCAGTTGCGGGGTGACGGTGTTGCGCACGTCTTCGACCCGGGCAAAGGCGGAGATGAGCAGGGAGAGCGGCGAGGTGACGCTTTGCTCCTTGCCATCCTGCTGCCAGCGGGTCTTCATGGACATGGAATCCTTGCCCACCGGAATGGTGATGCCAAGGGCCGGGCAGAGCTCTTCACCCACTGCCTTGACCGCCTCGTAGAGACCGGCATCTTCCCCCGGGTGACCAGCAGCGGCCATCCAGTTGGCGGAGAGCTTGACCCGCTTGAGCGAACCGATGTGGGCCGGCGCCAGGTTGGTCAGGGCCTCGGCCACCGCCATACGGGCGGAAGCCGCATGAGACAGCAGCGCCACCGGGGTGCGCTCGCCCATGGACATGGCTTCACCATGGTAGCTGTCGTAGGTGGCGGCGGTGACGGCGCAGTCGGCCACCGGGATCTGCCAGGGGCCGACCATCTGGTCGCGGTTGACCAGACCGGTCACAGTGCGATCGCCGATGGTGATGAGGAAGGATTTCTCCGCCACGGTGGGCAGACGCAATACCCGCTCGGCGGCGTCGCCGAGGGTGATGCCATCCAGTTGCAGCGGCTTGCCCTGGGCGGGCAGACTCTGCACCTCGCGGTGCATCTTGGGGGTCTTGCCGAGCAGCACATCGAGCGGCAGATCGATGGGGTGGTTGTCAAAGTGCTGATCGGAGAGAGTCAGGTGCTTCTCTTCAGTGGCGGTACCGATGACGGCATAGGGAGCGCGCTCGCGCTCGCACAGGGCCTTGAACAGCGGCAGCTTGTCCTGGGCGACGGCCAGTACGTAACGCTCCTGGGATTCGTTGCACCAGATCTCCAGCGGACTCATGCCCGGCTCGTCGTTCGGGATGGCACGCAAATCGAAGCGACCACCGCGATCGCCGTCGCTCACCAGCTCCGGCATGGCGTTGGAGAGGCCACCGGCGCCCACGTCGTGAATAAAGACAATGGGGTTGTCATCACCCAGTTGCCAGCAGCGGTCGATCACCTCCTGGCAACGGCGCTCCATCTCGGGGTTGTCGCGCTGCACCGAGGCAAAGTCGAGATCTTCTGCCGACTGACCAGAGGCCATTGAAGAGGCCGCTCCGCCGCCCAGGCCGATGTTCATGGCCGGTCCACCCAGCACGATGAGGGCGGCCCCCACCGGGATCTCCCCTTTCTGGACGTGCTCGGTACGGATGTTGCCGATACCGCCCGCCAGCATGATGGGTTTGTGGTAGCCACGCACCTCGACGCCATTGTGGCTCGGCACCTCCTCTTCGAAGGTACGGAAATAACCGAGAATGGCTGGACGACCGAACTCGTTGTTAAACGCCGCCCCGCCGAGCGGCCCTTCCTGCATGATGTCAAAGGCGCTGACGATGCGGCTCGGCTTGCCGAAGTCCTGCTCCCAGGGCTGCTCGAAGCCGGGGATGCGCAGGTTGGAGACGGAGAAGCCGACCAGACCCGCCTTGGGCTTGGCACCGCGGCCGGTGGCGCCCTCGTCGCGAATTTCGCCGCCAGAACCGGTGGCAGCGCCCGGGAACGGAGAGATGGCGGTCGGGTGGTTGTGGGTCTCCACCTTCATCAGGATGTCGACCTGCTCCTGATGGTACTGGTACTCACCGTTGGCCGGGCTCGGGAAGAAGCGGCCGGCCTGGCTCCCTTCCATCACGGCAGCGTTGTCTTTATAGGCAGACAGGACATGATCCGGCGTCTGCTCGAAGGTGTTCTTGATCATCTTGAACAGCGACTTGGGCTGCTGCTCACCATCTATGGTCCAGTCGGCGTTGAAGATCTTGTGGCGGCAGTGCTCCGAGTTTGCCTGGGCAAACATGTAGAGCTCGATGTCGTTGGGGTTGCGGCCAAGCCTGGTGAAGTTCTCCACCAGATAGTCGATTTCGTCATCGGCCAGGGCCAGACCCAGGGCCACATTGGCCTCCACCAGGGCCGCGCGGCCACCGGCCAGCACATCTACCTGGGTAAAGGGGCGCGGCTCGTGATGGGCAAACAGGGCTGCAGCCTGCTCCATCTCGCCAAACACCACTTCCATCATGCGATCATGCAGCACGGCCGCTACGTCGGCACGCTGGGCGGCGCTCAGTTCACCCTTGGCCTGCACGTAATAGGCGATGCCGCGCTCGAGCCGCTTGACCTGGGTCAGGCCGCAGTTGTGGGCGATGTCGGTTGCTTTGGAAGACCAGGGGGAGATAGTGCCGGGGCGGGGGGTAACGAGAAACAGCTGACCGCTGGGGGTGTGTTCGGGGATGGTAGGGCCGTAGCGCAGCAGCTGGCCCAAGGTCGCTCGCTCGGGGGGCGACAGCGGGCTGGTCAGCTCGGCAAAGTGCACATATTCGGCATAGATCCCTTCTATCTCTACTCCTCTCTCCGGTTCACTCTCTGCCGCTATCTGCGCGAAGCGTTGCAGCAGTTTTTGGACTCGAAACTCAGACAGTGCAGGGGCACCACGCAAGATATCCATATGACCTTTCTCACCAAGTTTTAAAGTGGGGGGGAATTGAGACGCGCGTATTATAGGGATCTGGCTCACAGCGGACAAACGTTTTTCTAATTTGATGCAGTGTGACTCGACGCACACTCTCTGGTATAAAGGTGCCTCTTTTTTGACAAATGCCGATTTTTTCAACAAAGGTACTCACCTACTTGCGCTGCATTTTTCGACTGTTTATCGGGTTGATGTTGACGCTGGCCCTGGGTGGCTGTGACTTCTATACCCCCTCCAGCCAGCTGGAGCAGATCCGCCAACGGGGCGAGATCCGGGTTGGCACCCTCTACGGCCCCACCTCCTATTACCAGCGGGACGACATCGCCCAGGGCTTCGATTACGAACTGGCCAAGAATTATGCCGACTGGCTGGGGGTCAAGCTCACCATAGTACCGGTCAACACCGCCGACGAGCTGGTAGCCCTGCTGCAAAAAGACAAGCTGGATCTCGCCGCCGCCGCCATCATGGTCACCCCGGAGCGGCGCGCACTGCTGCGCTTTGGTCCCGGCTTTTATCAGGTCTCCCCCAAGCTGGTTTATCGCAACGGCAAGCCCAAGCCTGCTTCCCTGAACGACATCAAGGGCAAACTAGTGGTGGCCGCAGGCTCCAGCGGCGAAGATCTGCTCAAGGAGCTCAGCAAGGACTATCCCAACCTCAACTGGAGCACCCGCACCGATGCCGATGTGGAAGATCTGCTCAAACAGGTCGTAAAAGAAGAGATCGACTACACGATAGTGCAGGATACCGTGCTGGCTCGCACCCAGCGCTACTACCCCGAACTCACCGATGGCCTGACCCTGGCCCAGCAGCAAACCGTGGCCTGGGCCATGACCAAGCTGCCCGATGACAGCCTCTATGCCAGCGTCATCGACTTCTTCGGCCAGCGTTTCATGGATGGCGCCATCGCCAAGCTGGACGAGAAGTACTTCGGCCACGTGCAGAACTTCGACTTCGTCGATACCCGCACCTTCCTGAAGCGCGCCAAGAGCCTGCTGCCGAAATACCAGCCTCTGTTCCAGGCCTATGCCAAGAACATCGACTGGCGTTTGCTGGCCGCCATCAGCTACCAGGAATCCCACTGGGATCCCCAGGCCCGCTCCTATACCGGGGTGCGCGGCATGATGATGCTGACCGAACCCACCGCCAAGGCGATGGGGGTCAACGACCGGACCCATCCGGAGGAGAGCATCAAGGGGGGCGCCCTCTATCTGCAACACATGATGGAGAAGGTGCCCGACTCTGTGCCCGAGGATGAGAAGGTGTGGTTTGCCCTCACTGCCTACAACATCGGCTACGGCCACATGATGGATGCCCGTCGCCTGACCAAGGAACTCGGCAAGAACCCGGATGCCTGGGGCGACGTGAAAGAGGTGCTGCCGCTGCTGCAGCAGGCGCGCTGGCATCGCAAGGTACGCTATGGCTATGCCCGTGGCGGCGAGGCGCGTAACTACGTCAACAACGTGCGCCAGTATTACCAGAGCCTGCTGTGGCTCGACAACGAACAGCAGAAGGATCAGCAGCGGGAAAGTCTCGATCGGGATGACGACAGTCCGTCAGAGCCGGTAGAGCGGCCGACCATTATCGCCGAGGTAGTGAGCCGGATCACCCAGAGTTAACCTGCGGATCCCGCTGTTTTCGGCCAAATTTCTCTGCTACCATCTGATCACATCGGAGCCTATCTGAAATCGCATTGTTTTTCATAGCGTTGAGATATGCACTAACAGCAATTTCCGATGGGCTCCGCCAATGACCCAAGGCCGGGATGGCCACCCAATTGGGAGGAGACCAAGATGCAAAAACGTAGAAAAATCAGTCTGGTCAGAAAAGCAAAGAGCAGCTGGAGCCCCAGACGCAAACTCAAGCTTAATGACATGAAGCGCAAAATATGGCGCAGAAACCGCTCATTTACCCTGCTCATCGCTGAGCACACAGCATAAACCCGGCATTTGCCGGGTTTTTTTATCGCTTCTTTCGCTGACCAACCATCATGGCAACAGGGTCGCCTGGAACTGCACCGAGCGTTTCGAGACCAGACTGTTGCAGTGGTTGCAGAAGTAATCCACCGCGCCGCACGCCTTCAGCCGCTCCAGCTCCTGCTGGCAGGCGGGGCATAGCGCCGTGATGCGCACGTTGGCCTGACACTGGCCGCAGGTCTGTTCCTTGCTGCGGGTATCCAGTTCGGCCTGGCAGGATGGACAAAGCGGGGTTTCCATTTTCGACTCCTCGTAAAGTGAACCAGCCATGGGGTGGCCCATGGCTGGTTCCCCTTCCCTTGCGGATCCGGGAGAGCATAACAAAGCGGCTGCCGGTGAGGGCAGCCGCCATGGCTTATTTCTTCTTCATCTTCAACAGGCGTTTGCGCTGACGCTCCTGACTCAGGGTCAGGGTATTCTTCTTGCCCTCGAACGGGTTGACCGATTCCTGGAACTCGACCCGGATCGGGGTGCCCATGATCTTGAGGGACTTGCGGAAGTAGTTGATGAGGTAGCGCTTGTACGAATCCGGCAAGTCGTTGAGCTGGTTGCCGTGGATCACGATGCGCGGCGGGTTGTAACCACCGGCGTGGGCGTACTTCAGCTTGACCCGGCGACCGTTCACCATGGGCGGCTGGTGATCTTCCTGGGCCATCTGCATGATGCGGGTCAGCATGGCGGTGCTGGTACGGCGGGTCGCCGACTGGTACGCCTCCTGAATGGATTCGAACAGGTGGCCGACACCGCTGCCGTGCAGGGCTGAGATGAAGTGCACGCGGGCGAAGTCGATGAAGCCCAGACGACGGTCGAGCTCGTTCTTGACGTCCTCTTTCACCTTCTGATCCAGACCGTCCCACTTGTTCACCACCAGTACCACGGAGCGGCCGGTGTTGAGCACGAAACCGAGGATGCTCAAGTCCTGATCGGTGATGGTCTCCTGGGCGTCGATCACCAGCAGGCAGACGTTGGCATCCTCGATGGCCTTCAGGGTCTTGATGACGGAGAACTTCTCCACCGTCTCGTGCACCTTGCCACGACGACGCACACCGGCGGTGTCGATGATGACGTACTTCTGATCGTCGCGCTCCATCGGGATGTAGACGGAGTCGCGGGTGGTGCCCGGCATGTCATAGACGATGACCCGATCTTCACCCAGCATGCGGTTGGTCAGGGTCGACTTGCCGACGTTGGGGCGACCGACGATGGCAAACTTGATGGGCAGGTCGGCAAACGGGGTCTCCTTGGTGTCTTCCTTGGTATCCAGGTCACCGGCAGCCACCATGCGCAGCAGGGCTTCTTCGTCGAAGTCCTCCTCCTCTTCATCCTGCGCTTCTTCCCCGGCTACCGCACCGACCAGCTCCTCCAGGTGGGGCGCCAGAGCCAGCTCAAGCAGGCTCAATACACCACGGCCGTGGGCCGCCGCCATCTGGTACACCTCGCCCAGGGCCAGACCGTAGAACTCGGACACGGCGGAATCACCGTCGATGCCGTCGGTCTTGTTGGCCACCAGGAACACCTTCTTGTGGGACTTGCGCAGGTGCTCGGCGATGGCCTGATCCGCGGCGGTCAGACCGGCGCGGGCATCCACCATGAACAGCACCACGTCCGCTTCATCGATGGCCAGCAGGGACTGCTCGGCCATCTTCAGCTCGATGCCCTCTTCGGTGCCATCGATACCGCCGGTATCGACCACGATAAATTCCAGCTCGCCCAACTTCGCCTGACCGTATTTGCGGTCCCGGGTCAGACCGGGGAAGTCGGCAACCAGGGCATCCCGAGTACGGGTCAAGCGGTTAAACAGGGTGGATTTCCCCACATTGGGGCGGCCCACCAGGGCTACTACAGGAGTCATAAAAGCCTCATTCTCAAGACGACAAAGGCTCCGGGTCCGAAGACCAGGAGCCGGATATTCACATTTTCGGACGATCAGGGACGCTTGATGGCGTACAACTTGCCGTCACGGCTCTGCACATACAGGGTGTCACCATCCACCAGGGGGGCGGAATAGAGACCACTGCTGTCGAGCTGCTGCATCGCCTGGATGGTACCGTCGGTACGATCCAGCCAGTACAGGTATCCTTCCACATCACCCACCACCACATAGTCACCCAGGATGACAGGTGCGGTAACGGTACGATTCTCCAGCTGGGTATTGGACCACAGCTCCAGACCATTGCGACGGTCGATGGCAAACAGATGGCTGCGGCTGTCGGTCAGCACGATGGCATTGCCGGTCAGCGCCAGATCGCGGTAGCCGGAATACTTGCGCTTCCACACTTCGTCGCCGCTCATCAGCTTGCGGGCCATCAGCTGGCCGTTGTAGGCGATGGCATAGAGTTCATCACCGGCGATGAGCGGGCTGGCATCCACGTCCACCATGCGATCCAGCTCGGTGGCGCCGCGCGGGTCGGCCACCTTGGACTGGCGCACCGGCTGGCCGTTGCTCAGCAGCGCAATACCCACCTTGCCATCGGCACGGCCGTAAATGACGGCGCCGTTGGTGATGATGGGGGCACCGGTACTGCGCAAGGTCAGCGGCGGCTGCTCTTCGGAGAGCGACCACTGCAGCTTGCCTTCATCGGTATCGAGCGCCACCAGGCGACCGGAGGTGGTCAGCACCACCACACGGCCATCTTCCACCGCAGGGCTCGCCACCACTTCACCGGGCACCGAGGTCTGCCACAGCACCTCGCCGTTCTCCTCGTTCAGGGCGTAGACCACCCCGTTCTCGGAGCCGAGGAACAGCTTGCCATAACGGGCAACCAGACCGCCGGAGAGACGAGCGCTGCGCTTGTCGGCATTGATCGGCAGATCCGCCAGATCGACGCTCCACAGCTCCTTGCCGCTGGCGCGGTCGAAGGCGGTGACGTCGCCGTCACGGGCGGCGGCATAGATACGCTCCTCTTCCACCACCGGCTTGAGCTGGGAGTAGAAGTTGCCGATCCCGTCACCCACGGTGGAGGACCAGACGGTATCCGCCGTGAAGGAAGAGGTCACCTGCGGCAGGGGCGCCATCGGGGTGAGATCCTCTTCCGAACTGAACAGGGAACACCCCTGCAAAGCGAAGGAGACTGCCGCCCCCAACGCCATCATCTTGAATAGATTACGCATCCGCTGCCTCACCTGTGGTCGTGGCCGGCAAGGCCAGATCGTCCATCTTCAATTTGAGTTCCTGGCTGCCCTGCAGGCCGCCGGCATCCGCCGCCGCCTGATAGGCATCCCGCGCCTCTTCCAGCTTGCCCTGCCCCAGCAGGATATCGCCGCGCACTTCCGCCACCTGGGCCTTGAAAGCGTCGTTGTTGATCTTGCCAAGCTGGGCCAGCGCCTCGTCGGCCTTGCCCTGACCGTTCAGCACCCGGGCCAGACGCAGGGAAGCAAACGGACGAATGCTCTCGTCACCTGAGGAGGCCACCAGCGCAAGCTGCTCGGCAGCCAGGTCCAGCTTGCCCGCCTTCACAGCGGCTGAGGCCAGTTGCAGTGCAGCCATATCGCCGTAGGCATCGCCCTTGTTGGCGGTGACAAACTGCTGCGCCTGCTCAAGATCGGCAGCTTCGCCCTTTGCCAGCTGCTCCAGCACCTGGTTGTAAGAGCGGGAAGCGGCCTCCATGGTCTCTTGCTGATGCTGGTTGTAATAGCGCCAGCCGAACAGACCAACCAGACCGATCACGGTCCCGGCGATCACCGAGGTTCCGTTCTCTTTCCACCACTCCTTGATAACCTCAACCTGTTGTTCTTCGGTGGTATAGACTTCCACAGCTTACTCTCCTTTGGCTGCCAGCAGGGCAATGGCGGCATCGACCGTGACGGTCTGTTGCTCGGCCTGACCACGCAGATATTTGATGGTGATCTCCCCGTTTTGCACCTCGGTTTCACCGAGGATCAGGGCGATCGCCGCGCCGCTTTTGTCGGCACGCTTGAGTTGTTTCTTGAAGTTGCCGCCGCCGCAGTGGCTCATCAGGCGAAGATCTGGCAGCGCATCGCGCAGACGCTCGGCCAGCTGGAAGCCAGCCTGCTCGGTCCCCTCGCCCACCATGCAGAGGTAGACATCCACCGCCGGGCGGATATCGGCGTTGAGCTCGAGCGTTTCCAGCATCAGCACCAGACGCTCCATGCCCATGGCAAAGCCCACGGCCGGGGTCGGCTGGCCGCCCAGCTGCTCTACCAGACCGTCGTAACGGCCACCGGCACAGACGGTGCCCTGGGCACCCAGACTGTTGGTCACCCACTCGAATACGGTGAGGTTGTAGTAATCGAGACCACGTACCAGGCGCTCGTTCACTTCATACTGGATACCGGCAGACTCGAGCAGGCGCTTGAGCCCCTCGAAGTGAGCCAGGCTCTCCTCGCCCAGGTGATCGAACAGACGCGGGGCATTGACCAGGATAGCCTGGACTTTTTCATCCTTGGAGTCGAGCACCCGCAGCGGGTTGCTGTACATGCGACGCTGGCTGTCTTCGTCCAGCTGATCCTTGTACTGCTCCAGGTAGGCCACCAGGGCATCACGGTAAGCCGCACGCTCACTGCTCTGGCCCAGGGTATTGAGCTGCAGGGTGACGTGATCCTGGATGCCGAACAGACGCCACAGGCGGTGAGTCAACATGATGAGCTCGGCGTCGATATCCGGCCCGTTTATGCCAAACAGCTCGACACCAAACTGGTGGAACTGACGGTAACGGCCCTTCTGGGGGCGCTCGTGGCGGAACATGGGGCCCATGTACCACATGCGGCGTTCCTGGTTGTAGAGCAGGCCGTGTTCGATACCGGCGCGCACACAGCTGGCGGTCCCTTCCGGACGCAGGCTCAGGCTGTCGCCGTTGCGATCTTCAAAGGTGTACATCTCTTTTTCGACCACGTCGGTCACTTCACCGATGGCGCGCTTGAACAAATGCGTCTGCTCGACGATGGGCATGCGCACTTCGCTGTAACCATAACTGGCAACGACCTGGCGCAGGATCTGTTCAACTTTCTGCCATACCGGGCTCTGCTCCGGCAGGCAATCATTCATACCGCGAATAGCTTGGATCTGTTTTGCCACGTTGATACTCGAGAAAAAGAGGTAAAATTTGGCCGCATTATAGGGATTTTCACCCCCGAGGTAAAATCAGGGAATCCGGATGCGGGATGTAAAATCAGTCACCTGGACACGGGGCCACCGAATGTGGCCCCGTTTCGCTCAATCCTTGTCCAGCAGGATCTGGTTGGCGGGATCCAGCATGGCCGCCCGGGCGCGAATGCGACGCTCAAGGGTCGGGATCAGATCCTTGTTGTCGAGCCGATCGACCCGTTGGCCCCCCTCGTAGAAGGCGCTCTTGTTGGCCGCCCCGGCCAGCCCCAGATCGGAGACCAGCGCCTCCCCCGGACCATTCACCACGCAGCCGATGATGGAGACATCCATCGGAGTGATGATGTCCTCGAGACGCTGCTCGAGCTCGTTGACCGTGCCGATGACGTCGAACTCCTGGCGGGAGCAGGAGGGACAGGCGATAAAGTTGATGCCACGGGAGCGGATACGCAGGGATTTCAGGATATCGAAGCCCACCTTGATCTCTTCCACCGGATCGGCGGCAAGCGAGATGCGCAGGGTATCGCCAATGCCCTCGCTCAGCAGCATGCCAAGGCCGATGGCGGATTTGACCGCACCGGCACGGAAACCGCCCGCCTCAGTGATGCCAAGGTGCAGCGGCTGCTCGATCTGCTTGGCCAGCAGACGATAGGCGCCGACCGCGAGGAACACATCGGAGGCCTTGACGCTCACCTTGAAATTCTGGAAGTCGAGACGGGTCAGATAATCCACGTGACGCATGGCGGATTCCACCAGCGCCTCCGGGGTCGGTTCGCCGTACTTCTCCTGGATATCCTTCTCCAGCGACCCGCCATTGACCCCGATGCGGATCGGGATGTTGAGGTCGCGGGCGCAGTCGACCACGGCGCGCACCCGCTGCTCGTTACCGATGTTGCCCGGGTTGATACGCAGGCAGTCGGCACCGTACTCGGCCACTTTCAAGGCGATGCGGTAGTCGAAGTGGATATCGGCAACGATGGGAATGCGGGTCTGCTGCTTGATGAGTTTGAAGGCTTCCGCCGCCTCCATGGTGGGCACGGAGACCCGGACGATGTCGGCACCGACCCGTTCGATCCGCTGGATCTGCTCGACGGTGGCGGCCACGTCCGTGGTTTTGGTGTTGGTCATGGTCTGCACCGTGATGGGGGCATCGCCCCCAACCGGCACATTGCCGACCATGATCTGCCGGGATTGACGACGAATAATGGGAGATTCGTGAGCGGACATGACTGAGAGATTACTCCTGCGGCAGTGAGAAGCGGGCAGTACGGCCGTTGTTGTAACGACTCATATCAAACGACTGGCCCTTGTATTCGAGCTTGACGGCCATGGGCGCGCCAATGATCAATTTCAGCGGCTCGGCACCTTCCAGCACCAGTTCGTCGTTTGCCTTCTTCAGACCGCTATACAGGGTCTTGCCATTGGCATCCTTGACATCCAGCCAGCAATCGGCGGTAAAACTCATCTTGAGCTGGGGCGCGCTGGCCGGCTCGCTCGCAGCGCTCTCGTCGGTCGCGGCCACATCAGATGTGCTGCTCTCAGCCTGGGTGCTGACGGCGGCGCTGGGATTTTCCTCAGGCAGGACCGCCGCCTCCGGCGCCAGGGTGCCAGTCGCATCGGAGACGGCAGCGGGCGCTGCAGCGTCGATGGCAGGCTCAGTTGCATCGGTCACCGGCGCCAGGCTCTCGGTTCCCGGCACAGAGTCCGTGGCTGCGACGGAGGTTGAGGCGCTCATCTCGGTAGCAGCGAGGGCTTCGTCACCTGCGGAGCGACGGGCCGTACTCTGCCACCACCAGGCGACGGAGAGGCCGATCAGCACCAGGATCACCAGCCAGGTCACCACCTTGAGCCGACTGTCGTTGGCTTGCTGGCGGGAACGGCGGGAGAAGCTCTGCATGTCGATGTTGTCGGGGGGCGTCAGACCCAGCTTGTCGTAAGCCGCCAATATGGTCTCTTCGGGGATCCCGACCAGCTTGGCATAGGTACGCAGATAGCCACGGATAAAGGTATGGGACGTGTGCTTGTCGTAAGTATCCGATTCAATGGCGGCAATCAGGGTCAGACGAAGATGAATGCGAGACGCAACCTGCTCTCGTGTCCATCCGAGCTGTTCACGGGCGTTGCGCAGCAGCTGGCCTGGGCCCACTGCCTGGGAATCGTCTTGGAAATCGTGTTGCTGTTCAGTAGTCATTGGCTAAGTAACGCTTGGCTTGTTGCGAAGTGGGATATTGCCTTACCAGCTCAGTCCCGAATTGGTGAAGTAATGCCGGTTTGTCCATGGCCTGCGCCAGCCGCAATCTCAACCAGAGACTCGCTTCGTTTTCGTCCGATACATCGGCAAAACGGGCGAGGTAGGACTGCACGTCAGGTAGCTTGCCATCTTTCATGGAAAGTTCGGCCAAGTCCAGCAATAACCTTGGATCGCGGGGATTATACCCCAAGGCCAGACGATAGTACTCGCCGGCTTTATCATTTCTGCGATTTTGCAGGGCACAAAGCGCCGCATTCTCGTACGTATCGGCTATTTTCACGTACCCGGGCTGGGTGACCGCCTGGTTGAACGCCTTGTCCGCCTCATCATAGCGCCCCCGGTTGCACAGGAAGGCGCCATAGTTGTTCATTGCGTCAGCATTGGACGGATCCATGGCCAGGGCATTCTTGTAACTGGTTTCGGCCGCCTTGAAATCTCCCACCTTCTGGTAGAAGTAGGCAAAGCCGATCTGAACCTGGGGATTGGAGGGGTCGTACTGGAGGGCGCGGTCAAGGTTGAACTTGGCCTGTTCGGCATTGCCTTGCCGCAGATATTGAATACCCAAATCCAGGCGAGTCTGGGCAGCCGCCTTGAGGTCGGGGCCCACTTCACGCTGGGTCGAATTCTGGCCAGCGTAAGTGGTCTCGGTCACACAGCCTGGCAGCGCACAGAGCGCTGCCACTACGATCAATGTACGTGTATCCATTCCCTGTCTATACAATGGCTTAGCAATTAAACCATTTTGACGGAAATCCCATCCTGTTGCATCCGATTTTTGATGGTGCGCTTGGTGCGGTCGATCACATCCCCCACCAGCTGACCACAGGCGGCATCGATGTCATCACCCCGGGTCTTGCGGACGATCACGGTGAAACCGTACTCCATCAGCACCTTGGAGAAGCGATCGATACGGCTGTTGCTTGGCTTGCCGTAGGGGTTGCCAGGGAAGGGGTTGAACGGGATCAGGTTGATCTTGCTCGGGGTGTCTTTCAGCACCTTGGCCAGCTCGTGGGCGTGCTGCATGTCGTCATTGATATGATCGAGCAACACATACTCCACGGTCACCCGACCGCCGTTGGCATTGGATTTGGCCAGATAACGGCGCACCCCGGCGAGGAAGTCTTCGATGTTGTACTTGTCGTTGATCGGCATGATCTCGGAACGCAGCTTGTCATTGGGCGCATGCAGGGAGATGGCCAGGGCCACGTCGATCTGATCACCCAGCATGTCCAGCGCCGGCACCACACCGGAAGTGGAGATGGTCACCCGGCGCTTGGAGATGCCAAAGCCGTAGTCGTCCATCATCAGACGCATGGCGGGCACCACGTTGGCCAGGTTCAGCAGCGGCTCGCCCATCCCCATCATTACCACATTGGTGATGGGGCGTTTGCCACCG
The DNA here is from genome assembly GCF_041402525.1 of Aeromonas sp. S18(2024). Taxonomy (NCBI): domain Bacteria; kingdom Pseudomonadati; phylum Pseudomonadota; class Gammaproteobacteria; order Aeromonadales; family Aeromonadaceae; genus Aeromonas; species Aeromonas sp. S18(2024). Next base: position 482,361 of record NZ_JBGLQV010000003.1, read on the forward strand.
ACAACCCGGGCGGCACGCCACACCTGGCCGATGATCTCGGAGACTTTCAGGTTGCGGTTGAAGCCTTGCTGGGCGGTGGAGCAGAACTTGCATTCCAGCGCACAACCGACCTGGGAGGAGACACACAGGGTGGCGCGATCGTCTTCGGGAATGTAGACGGTCTCCACTTCCTGATCCCCTACCTGCAGCGCCCACTTGATGGTGCCATCAGAGGAGCGTTGCTCACGGCTGATCTCGGGGGCCTTGATCTCGGCGATGGCCTTGAGGCGCTCCTTGAGCACCTTGTTGACGTTGGTCATCTGATCGAAATCATCACAACCAAAGTGATAGATCCACTTCATGACCTGATCTGCCCGGAATGGCTTCTCGCCCAGTTCGACGAAAAAAGCGCGCATGGCATCCCGATCAAGATCCAGCAGGTTGATTTTTGTTTCGCTCATCAATGGCCTCGGTTCAAACACTTCATCAATTATTGGCTGACGATGTCAGGGGGCGGCATTGTACAAATTATGGGTCTGGCTTTCTACCTGGAGAATAGAGGGATATTGCGCCGGAGGCGAAAACAACAAAGGGAGCCGAGGCTCCCTTTGTCATATCACCCGGACCTTGTCAGCCGCGCGGGCAGATCTCGTCATCGGAAAAGAAGTAGGCAATTTCACGGGCGGCAGAGGCCGGGGCATCGGAGCCGTGAACGGCGTTGCGATCGATGCTTTCGGCATAGCAGGCACGCAGGGTACCGGCCAGGGCCTCTTTCGGGTTGGTCGCGCCCATGATTTCACGGTGACGGCGGATGGCATCTTCGCCTTCCAGCACCTGCACCATGACAGGACCCGAGGTCATGAAGCTGACCAGGCCGTCATAGAAGGGCTTGCCCTGGTGCTCGGCATAAAAACCGGCGGCCTGTTCGCTGCTCATATGCAGCATCTTGGCGGCAACCACTTTCAGGCCTGCGCTCTCGAAGCGGTTGTAGATGGCACCGATCAAGTTCTTGCTGACAGCATCCGGCTTGACGATAGAGAAAGTACGTTCGATGGCCATTGAGATCTTTCCTTAACTACAGAGGTTTATTGTTAGAATCCATGTTCGCTGGCGATTATACGTAAACAAAAACCCAAAAAACACACAGTTTGGCAACTTTTTATTAAAAATAGCATTCTTGCAGTCAACATCAGGGCCATATTGGCCGAGCCAGGCCAGAAAATATGTGCGCTTGTGCACGATAATCCTATGAAGCGCTTAAAAAGCCATCTTTTGCTCATTATTCCAGCACCATGAAAAAGGGCGCCCAAGGCGCCCTTTTCGTTTAGCCAGCCTCTGCCAGCAAGGTGTGCGCTATGGTGCGCATCCCCAGAGTATTGGCCCCCGGCGCCCAGAGGGCGTCGCCGTTGTCGCTGAAGCAGGCGGCCAGATCGATATGGAGCCAGCCAGTCCCCTCGTTGGCCACGAAGCGGGAGAGGAAACCCGCCGCGTTGGAGGCGCCACCCGGCCCGCCCCCCTTGACCGGACGACTGTTGGCCGTATCGGCGTAATGAGACGGACACTGCTGGCGATGCCAGGGCTCGAGCGGCAGCGGCCAGGCCGGTTCCTGTTCAGCCTCTGCATAGGCCATGGCCCGGCTCACCAGCGGCTTGTCCAGGCCAAACAGGGCGTTATAACGCCCACCCAGCGCCATCACGGCGGCGCCGGTCAGGGTGGCCGCATCGATGATGAGCGGGGCTCCAGACTCGCTCGCGAGCTGCAGGCCATCGGCCAGCACCAGCCGCCCTTCGGCATCGGTATTGACGATTTCCACCGTGGTGCCGTTCTTGTAGGTGAGGATATCCCCCAGCTTGTAGGCATGCCCCGACACCAGGTTTTCGGCGCAGCAGAGGATCAGCTTCACCCGCTTGTCGAGTCCACGCAGCATGGCCAGCGCCAGGGCACCGGTGACGATGGCCGCCCCGCCCATGTCGCACTTCATGGTGAGCATCCCCTCGGAGCTCTTCATGGAGTAGCCACCGGAGTCGAAGGTGATCCCCTTGCCCACTAGGGCCGCCGCCACCGGCGCTTTGGGATCCCGACCCGGGTTGAAGTCGAGTTCGAGCAACACGGGTTCGCGCTCGCTGCCACGACCCACCTGATAAAGGCCAACCCAGCCCGCCTGCTGCAAGGCGGCCCCCTTGAGGATCCGGTGGCTCACCTTGTCCGGCGCCAGCTCGGTGATGAAGGCTGCAGCCTCCACCGCCAGTTCCAGTGGCCCCAGCTGCTCGGGGGTAGCATTGGTCATCTCGCGCACCCAGCGACCACACAGCCAGCGCGCCTCCAGTTCCTCTCTGTCCTCTTCCGACGACATGGCCCACTGCAGTTGCACCTCGGCCTTGGGGGTCTGCAAACCCTGGGCAAAGGCCCACTGCTGTTCGCGTTCCCAGTGACCGGCCAGAGCCACTTTCTGGATCCCCTGCTGGCAGAGGCGGCGCGCCGCCTGCTGGATATCAAGCAGAGGGCTCGTGCTCACCAGGTGGATCACCATGCCATCGGCACGGTGGGAGAGCAGTGCCCCCTCCCCCCATTCGGCCGGGGCAAAGTCACGGCATAACCAGACGTTCATACACTCACCTCCTGCAACCAGCGGGCGATGGTGCGCAGACCATGCCCCTTGGCACCGGTTGCCCAGAGATCGTTGCCCGCTTTTTGATAGGAGGCGGCCAGATCCAGGTGCACCCAACCCTTGCCTTCGTCACGCACGAAACGCGACAAAAACGCCGCCGCCGTGGTGGCGCCGGCCGTTCCTTCGGCCGAGGCGACATTGCCCAGATCGGCAAACGCCGAGGTGAGCTGGCCTGCATGCCAGGACTCCAGCGGCAACGGCCAGGCCTTCTCGTTTTCAGCTTTGGCGGCGGCCAGCGCACGCAGCTGCTCGGCCTCGTCCAGGGCAAACACGGCGTTGTAATCACGGCCCAGCGCCATCTTGGCGGCGCCGGTCAGGGTAGCGGCATCGAGAATGTGAGCGGCGCCGCTCTCGCTGGCGGCCAGCAACCCGTCGGCCAGCACCAGGCGGCCTTCCGCATCTGTGTTCTGGATCTCGACCGAGACACCGTTGCGGTAAGTGAGGATGTCACCGAGCTTGAAGGCGTGGCCGGAAACCAGGTTCTCGGCGCAGCAGAGGATGAGTTTGACCCGCTTGTCGAGCCCCCGGCTGATGGCCAGTGCCAGCGCCCCTGTGACCATGGCGGCGCCGCCCATGTCGGATTTCATCGGCAACATGTTGTCGGAGGACTTCATGGAGTAGCCGCCGGAGTCAAAGGTGATCCCCTTGCCCACCAGGGCCGCTGCCACTGGTGCATCGTCACGACCGGTCGGGTTATAGTCGAGCTCGAGCAACACGGGTTCCCGCTCGCTGCCACGGCCCACCGACCAGATCCCGATATGACCCGACTCTTTCAATGCCTCGCCAGCAGTGAGACGCGCGGTTACCTTGTCCCCAGCCAGGCCGCGAATGAGCAGCAGCGCCGACTCCGCCAGGCTCATGGGATAGATCTCCTCCGGGCAGCCATTGGTGACGTCACGCACCCAGCGGGTCGCCTTCTGCAGGGCCTCCAGATCACGAGCCTCTTCTGATGGTTGCTCACCAAAGTCGAGCTCACGCTCCCCCTTGGCGGCGTAGAAACCCTGGGCAAACGCGTAACGACGTTCCAGATCCCAGCCACCGCCGGCCAGTGTGATGCGCTTGATCCCGGTCGATTCAAGGCGGCGTGCGGCACGTTGAATGGCACGCAGCACCTCGTTTTCCTGGCACACAGGATCGAGATGGATCAACGCACCATCACCGTTGAAACTGAGCAGGGCACCCTCGCCCCAGTGAGCGGCCGCAGCCTGGGTGGACAACCCTACCTTCATCATGTCAGCCATCTTTTCTTGCTTCCTTCTTCACTGGCACTGTTTTTATTGGCGCTTGTCATGGCCAAAGGGAAATCACGAATACAAAAAAGGCCGTGCCCTCACGGGTCACGACCTTCACCATATCACTGATGCACCACAGGTTGCTGCATGTGCAATTCACTCATGTCCGATTAATGACGTTCAGAGGCGAGGTTCAGGGTGTACTTGGGCAGCTCTACCACCAGATCCTCGTCCGCCAGCTTGGCCTGGCAACTGAGACGGGATTCCGGCTCCAGTCCCCACGCCTTGTCCAGCATGTCGTCTTCCAGCTCGTCACTCGGCTCGAGGGAGTCAAAACCTTCCCGCACCACGCAGTGGCAAGTGGTGCAGGCACAGGATTTCTCGCAGGCGTGCTCGATCTCGATGCCGTTGCGCAGCGCCACGTCCAGGATGGTCTCGCCGCTTTGCCCCTCGAGGGCAGCGCCATCCGGACAGAGCACGGGGTGAGGAAGAATGATCAGTTTTGGCATATTACACCTTGTTGACGTTTTGTCCGGTCAGCACCTTGCGGATGGAGGCATCCATCCGGCGGGCTGCAAATTCGCCACTGGCAGCGTCTGCCGCCTCAATGGCCTCTTTGATTTGATTGGTGGTACCCGACTGGCGCATGGCCAGCAGATGGGCAATGGCCCCGTCGATATCGGCACGCTCGTCCGCGTTCAGCAACGCCTCACCATCGGCAACCAGGGCAGCATTGAGGCTCTCGACAACGCGATCTGCCTCAACCTGCTGCTCGGCCAGCATGCGGGCTTCCATGTCCTGCTGGGCATTCTCGATGGAGGCGCTCAGCATGGAGAGAATGTCCTCTTCCGCCAGCCCGTAGGAGGGCTTGACCTGGATCTCGGCCTGCACACCGGAGGATTTCTCCATGGCGCTGACCGAGAGCAGGCCATCCGCATCCACCTGGAAGGTGACGCGAATGTGGGCGGCCCCCGCCGCCATCGGCGGAATACCGGTCAGGGTGAAACGGGCCAGGGAGCGGCAATCGGCAACCAGCTCGCGCTCCCCTTGCACCACGTGAATTGCCATCGCGGTCTGGCCATCCTTGAAGGTGGTGAACTCCTGGGCGCGTGCCACCGGAATGGTGGTATTGCGCGGGATCACCTTCTCGGCAAGGCCGCCCATGGTCTCAAGACCGAGAGATAGCGGGATGACGTCCAGCAGCAGCATCTCGGCATCCGGCTTGTTGCCCACCAGAATATCGGCCTGGATGGCGGCACCGATGGCCACCACCTTGTCAGGATCGATGCTGGTCAGCGGGGTACGCTCGAAGAACTCGCCCACCAGTTCGCGCACCAGCGGAACCCGGGTGGAGCCCCCCACCATCACCACCTCCAGCACTTCCACCTGCTCAAGCCCCGCATCGCGCAACGCGCGGCGGCAGGCCAGCAGGGTCCGTTTGACCAGCGGGGTGATGAGCGCGTCAAACTGGCTGCGCGTCACCTCCCCCTGCCAGCCGGCAAAGGAGCAAGGCACGGCATCAGCATCGGTCAGACCGTGCTTGACGGCAGCGGCCACATCCAGCAGCTCCCGCTGCAAACGGGCATCCAGCTCGCCGGACAAACCGGCCTGCCCCTTGATCCAGTCAGCAAGCAGGTGGTCGAAGTCATCGCCGCCGAGGGCAGAGTCACCACCGGTGGCCATCACTTCAAACACGCCGCGGTGCAAGCGCAGGATGGAGATATCGAAAGTACCGCCCCCGAGATCGTACACGGCGATCACCCCTTCCTGACCGGAGTCAAGGCCATAGGCAATGGCTGCCGCAGTCGGCTCGTTGAGCAGGCGCAACACGTGCAGACCGGCCAGTCTGGCCGCATCCTTGGTACCCTGGCGCTGGGCATCGTCGAAATAGGCGGGCACAGTGATCACCACCCCATCCAGATCGCCGCCCAGGGTTTGGGCGCCGCGCTCGGCCAGTTTTTTCAGGATCTCGGCCGACACCTGCACCGGATTGACCAACCCCTGACGGGTCTGCAACTGGGGCATGCCGTTGTCGGCAGCCACAAATTCATAAGGCTGCTGGCGGGTGTCGATGTCAGCCAGCGCCTTACCCATCATCCGCTTGACCGAGACGATGGTGTTGTGGGGATCGAGGGCCGCTTCGCGCTTGGCGTCGAAGCCAACCCGGATCCCGTCGGCCTGATAGTGCACAACGGACGGGAGCAGATCGCGACCTTGCTCGTCACTGAGGGTATCGGCGTGGCCGCTGCGCACGGCGGCGACCAGCGAGTTCGTGGTTCCAAGGTCGATGCCGACGGCACGCTTGTGCTGATGAGGAACGGCGCTCTGGCCGGGCTCGGCGATTTGCAGTAATGCCATGGGTAATCAAACTTCCAGCGTTAAGGGATCAAGACTCGAGCAGCGAGTCTTCGAATCGTTCCAGCTCTTCAAGGAGCTTGTCGACAAACTTGAGTTTGCGAACGCAATCTGCGGCCCCGAGATCCTCGCCATCGGCGAGCATGCGGGTCAGCTGCTGCATCAGCAGCTGGTGATCATGCCTGATCTCGTGGCTAAAATCCTTGATGGCGCGCTCAGGGTCGGCCTCGCCTTTCAGATCGGCCAGGCGCTCGCGCCACTCCAGCTGTTGCATCAGGAAGGCAGTGTCTTGCAGGGTTTGCTGTTCGCCGCGAATATCGGTGCCACGCAGGGAGAGCAGATATTCTGCACGGCGTAGAGGCGTCTTGAGGGTCGTGAAGGCATCGTTGATCTGGGCGGCACGCTGCACCGCAGCCAGCTGCTCCCGCTCGGGAGCAGTGGCAAAACGATCGGGGTGAAACTGGGTTTGCAGCTGACGATAGGTGTCTGCCAGCTGGCGGGTATCGAGCTCGAAGCCTTCAACCAGCCCAAACAGCTCGAAATGGTTCATGCCAACCTCTTAGACACTGAAGCTTTCGCCACAACCACACTCGCCCTTGACGTTGGGGTTGTTGAACTTGAAGCCTTCGTTGAGGCCTTCCTTGACGAAATCCAGCTCGGTGCCATCCAGATGGATCAAGCTCTTGGCATCGACAATAATCTTGACGCCATGCTGCTCGAATACCTGATCTTCATCAGCTAGTTCATCAACAAACTCGAGCACGTAGGCAAGGCCGGAGCAGCCGGTGGTCTTGACGCCGAGGCGCAGGCCAATGCCCTTGCCCCGGTTTGCCAAGAAAGAAGAAACCCGTGCCGCTGCGGCATCTGTCATGGTAATAGCCATACTGCTCTCCGGCGCTTAAAGACCTTTCTTCTGCTTGTAATCGGCGATGGCCGCCTTGATGGCGTCCTCAGCCAAGATGGAGCAGTGGATCTTCACCGGCGGCAGGGCCAGCTCTTCCGCGATGTCGGTATTCTTGATGCCGGCCGCTTCGTCCAGAGTCTTGCCCTTAACCCATTCGGTCACCAGGGAGCTGGAGGCGATAGCGGAGCCACAACCGTAGGTCTTGAACTTGGCATCTTCGATGATGCCATCGTCGCTGATCTTCAGCTGCAGTTTCATCACGTCACCACAGGCCGGCGCACCGACCATGCCGGTGGCGATGCTGGGGTCGTTCTTGTCGAAGCCACCTACGTTGCGGGGATTTTCGTAGTGGTCGATTACTTTTTCACTGTAAGCCATATCTCACTCCTGCTAATTCTGTTGTTCACCGATCATCGAGATCAGTGATGAGCCCATTCGACCGTGTTCAGATCGACGCCGTCCTTGTACATCTCCCACAGGGGAGACATCTCGCGCAGGCGACCGATGGAGTCACGAATAAGCTTGACCGCGTAGTCGATCTCTTCTTCTGTGGTGAAGCGACCAATGCTGAAGCGGATGGAGCTGTGAGCCAGCTCGTCGTTCAGACCCAGGGCACGCAGCACATAGGAGGGCTCCAGGCTGGCGGAAGTACAGGCAGAACCGGAAGAGACCGCCAGATCTTTCAGCGCCATGATGAGGGATTCCCCTTCCACATAGGCAAAGCTGACGTTAAGGTTGCCGGAAACACGCTGCTCCAGATCACCATTCGGGTAGACGGCTTCGATGTCCTTGAGGCCATCCCACAGGCGCTGACGCAGAGCCATCACACGCTGACCTTCGCTGGCCATCTCTTCCTTGGCGATACGGAAGGCTTCGCCCATGCCGACAATCTGGTGAGTTGCCAGGGTGCCGGAACGCATGCCACGCTCGTGACCACCACCGTGCATCTGGGCTTCGATACGCACACGCGGCTTGCGGCGCACGTACAGAGCACCGATCCCTTTCGGGCCATAGATCTTGTGAGCGGAGAGAGAGAGCAGATCGATCTTCATCGCTTCGACGTCGATCTCGACCTTGCCCACGCTCTGGGCGGCATCTACATGCAGCAGGATCTTGCGGGAGCGGCACAGCTCACCCAGCCCCTTGATGTCCTGGATGACGCCAATCTCGTTGTTCACGTGCATCATGCTGACCAGAATGGTGTCGTCGCGCATGGCATTTTCGATCATCTCGAGGGTGAACAGGCCGTTCGGCATCGGCTCGAGGTAGGTGACCTCGAACCCTTCGCGCTCCAGCTGGCGGCAGGTGTCCAGCACCGCCTTGTGTTCGGTCTTGGAGGTGATGATGTGCTTGCCCTTGCTGGCATAGAAGTGGGCGACGCCCTTGATGGCCAGGTTGTCAGACTCGGTCGCACCGGAAGTGAAGACGATTTCGCGCGGGTCGGCGCCGATCAGCTCTGCCACTTGATTACGGGCCAGATCCACAGCCTCTTCGGCCTGCCAGCCAAAACGGTGAGAACGGGAAGCCGGATTGCCAAACAGGCCATCCATGGTCAGACACTGCATCATTTTTTCTGCGACACGCGGGTCCACCGGACAGGTTGCCGAATAATCAAGGTAAATAGGCAATTTCATGTTTTTCTCCGTCACAGTTCGGGTCATACATCGCCCCGCTGTGGAAAGCACGTTTATAGTTGGACTTTCAAGCTCACATCGCCGCGTTCCGCCCGTTCAACCAGGGACAACGCAGTTTTCATCTGTTCATCTTGCTTGCCGGCAATCCGGCGCACATCGGCCTGGCAAACCAGTTCAGCCAGGGTGATATCCCCAAGGAAACTGGAGATCCGCTCGCTCAAGTCCCGCCACAGGGAGTGAGTCAGGCACTGGGTACCACCGTGGCAGCCACCCTTGCCCAGGCATTTGGTCGCGTCGACCGACTCGTCAACTGCGGTGATCACCTGGCCAACCGAGATCTCGTCTGGCGACAGACCGAGGCGATAACCGCCCCCCGGGCCACGCACGCTGCTCACCAGGCCATGCTTGCGCAGGCGGGCAAACAGTTGCTCGAGATAGGACAAGGAGATGCCCTGGCGCTCGGAAATATCGGCAAGGGGAACGGGCCCCTGCTCAGCATGCAGCGCCACGTCGAGCATGGCGGTTACAGCGTAACGTCCTTTTGAAGTCAGTCTCATGTGCCTTACCGTCTTGCGAAGCAATTAATGGGCACATGGTCACATACCCGACCAAATCAGTCAAGTATATGGTTGAGTAAATTAGTCAGGATTAATCGATGACGCCCGATTTCTGAACCGAGGTCAAAATTCCCCGCAGGATATTGAGTTCCACCGCTTCCGGTCGGGCCCGATTGAAAAGACGACGCAACTTGCTCATCACGTGCCCCGGGTGATCTTCGGTGATAAAGCCGGTCTTGAGCAGGGTCTGCTCCAGATGCTGGTAGAAACCTTCGAGCTGGGCCGCACTCGGGTAATCTTGCACACCGTCAGTTTCAGCGACTTGTTCCTGCGACTGCAGCCAGTGCATACGCACCTCATAGCAGAGGGTCTGCACCGCCATGGCCAGGTTGAGGGAGCTGTACTCTGGGTTGGCCGGGATCGCCACATGGTAGTGACACTTTTGCAACTCATCGTTGGTCAAGCCGGTGCGTTCACGGCCAAATACCAGCGCCACCGGATGCCTAACCCCTTCCGCCACGGTTTTTTCACCCGCCTCGCGAGGGTCCAGCATGGGCCAACTCAGGGTGCGAGAACGGGCACTGGTACCGATGACCAGACCACAATCGGCGATGGCTTCATCCAGGGTAGAGACGACTCGGGCATTGGCGAGTATATCGCTGGCACCGGCAGCCAATGCATTGGCATTGCCATCCGGCAAGGTTTGCGGATCAACCAGCACCATCTGGGTCAACCCCATGGTCTTCATGGCGCGTGCCGCAGAGCCCATGTTGCCGGTATGAGAGGTGTTTACCAAAACAATACGAATCTGATCCAACATGCCCAGTCAATCTTCGGTGAAAAATGGCGCGCAATTATAACATAAGAGAGCGCTATTTTGGCACCGTTAAAGGAACGCCATTTCAGCACTAACGCGACAGTTTGTATAACAAACCAGCATGAGGCAAACGTGAGAGATGACTAAACTTGAAGGATAAGCGATTAACAGCGCAGGAGTGCCACAGCCATGCTGCCCCCGTATATCTATGAGAGACTGCCCAGCCTCTATTTGCTGATGGCCATTGCCATGATCACTTTGAGCGAGCAGCCTCTGCTGTGGTTTGCAGGTTGCCTGCTGTTTATCGTCGGGGCGATCACCTGGATGATGCGCTCCAGCTATCGCCGTACCGATCTCATCATCTTTCCAGACAAACGCTGGTTGCAACCGGAGTGGCTCTACGAGGCACAACCCTTTATCTGGCTGGCCTTGGGGCTGCTGATATCGCAGCAACCCGCCCCCTTTGCCCCGCTTGCATTACTCCCCTGTCTGTGGGCATGCCGTTGTCTTTGGGCCCGGCACCGCTACCGTCATCACGTCTGCGGGGCGACAGCCCACTTAAGACGGGATCCCGCCCGGCGTCGCCTGCATCGCAGTCTGAACTGACCCGTTGCGGGCTCGCTCGATAAAGGTCGCCAAGTCCATCAAAGGATACTTCATCAGGCTCGGCAGACCATCGAGATCCAGACTATCCATCAGGTTTTTCACTTCCAGACCCAATTCCGTATCACCTTCAATTTTCAGCTTGCGCTGAAAGAAGAGCGAATCCGGGTCTTCCTTGCGTCCGGCGATCAGGATGAGGTCATTGGTAGTGCCGCTGAAGCAGACATCCACTTTTTCGCAGTCGCGCGCCACAACCAGTTGACCCTTCTGCTCACTGATGAACCAGCACAGCTCGAGATCGGATACTTCCACCTTAAGCCACTTGCCAGCCAGAAATTCGAAGTCGCCATCCTCAATGGCCTCCTTGAATACCCGAGCCAACAGGCTCTCCATTACCTGCTTTTGCAGATTGAAGGGCACCAGTTTGAGGGGATGACGCAAGAAACGGGGGGCCTGCTCTACCAGACCAAGATGCAATTTTTGAAACACGATGGACTCCCTTTTTTGCGCATTCAACCATATGCCTCCCAATCAGATCCTGTGGGAAATCAAACTTCTGCCGAGTTACCTCTAGAAGGGTAAAGCCACCGAAAACTGCCTCAGGTCAAAAAGCAGCGCCTAGCCGATGAATACAATCAGGGCCTATTTGCCCTTCATATGCACCCTCGGAGCGTACTAATGGAATTACTCTGTCCGGCAGGCAGCTTGCCGGCACTGAAAACAGCCGTAGATAACGGGGCTGATGCCGTTTATATCGGCTTCAAGGACGACACCAATGCCCGCCACTTTGCCGGTCTGAACTTCACCGATAGCAAACTTGAGAAGGCGGTTGATTATGTGCACCAGCATGGTCGGAAACTGCATATCGCCATCAATACCTTCGCCCACCCGGGGGCCGATGCTAGGTGGAAGCAGGCGGTGGATCGCGGCGTGGCGCTTGGCGCCGATGCCCTGATCATCGCCGATCTGGCTGTGCTTGATTATGCCAGCCGTCGCTACCCGGAGATGGAACTGCATGTCTCGGTACAGGCCAGCGCCACCAATGCCGCTGCCATCCGCTTCTATCAGCAACAGTTCAATGCCAAACGGGTCGTTCTGCCCCGGGTGCTCTCCATGCATCAGGTCAAGCAACTGGCCCGCGAGACCGATGTCGGCCTCGAAGTCTTTGCCTTCGGCAGTCTCTGCATCATGGCCGAAGGGCGTTGCTACCTCTCTTCCTACATGACGGGCGAGAGTCCCAACACGGTCGGCGCCTGCTCACCGGCCAAGTTTGTGCGTTGGGAAGAAACACCAAACGGCCTCGAATCGCGCCTCAACGAGGTGTTGATCGACCGCTACGGCCCGGGTGAAAACGCCGGCTATCCGACCCTGTGCAAGGGGCGCTTCGAGGTGGACGGCCAGACTTACCACGCCCTGGAGGAGCCGACCAGCCTCAACACCCTCGGCCTCTTGCCCGAGCTCTTCAAGACCGGGATCCAGTCGGTCAAGATTGAGGGACGCCAGCGCAGCCCTGCCTATGTAGAGCAGGTGACCCGGGTCTGGCGCGCCGCCATTGATGCCTACCAGGCCAATCCAGATGCCTACCAGGTCAAGAGCGAATGGGATACCCAGCTCGCCCGCGTCTCCGAGGGAAGCCAGACCACGCTCGGTGCCTATCACCGCCAGTGGCAATAAGGAGTCCCCTATGTCCTTCTCTTTCCTGCTTTTCTCTTGCGGCAACAAGGAGCTCAACTAATGCAATTCTCTTTAGGGCCCCTGCTCTTTTACTGGCCCAAGGCCGACACCGAAGCTTTTTATCAGGCTGCGGCCAGGAGCGACGCCGATATCATCTATCTGGGAGAAACCGTCTGCAGCAAGCGTCGCGAACTCAAGGTGGATGACTGGATCGCGCTTGCCCATCAGGTGGCTGATTCTGGCAAGCAGGTGGTGCTCTCTACCCTGGCGCTCATTTCGGCCCCTTCCGAGCTCAAAGAGGTCAAGCGGCTGGTCGACAATGGCGGCCTGATGGTCGAGGCCAACGATCTCGGCACTGTCCAGCTTGCCCGGGAAGCGGGTCTGCCGTTTGTATGCGGTCCGGCCATCAACGCCTACAACGCAGATGTGCTCGGCATGCTGCTCAAACAGGGGATGAAACGCTGGGTGATGCCGGTGGAGCTGTCGCGCGACTGGCTGGTGCAACTCAACCAGGATCTGGGCGCCATGCGCCAGCAGTTTGAGGTAGAGGTGTTTGCCTACGGCCATCTGCCACTGGCCTACTCGGCTCGCTGCTTCACCGCCCGCTCCCTCGACAAACCCAAGGACAACTGCGAGCTCGCCTGCATTCACTACCCTACCGGTCGTCTGGCCAACAGTCGCGAGGGGCAGCGGGTGTTCAACCTCAACGGGATCCAGACCCAGTCCGGCTACTGCTACAACTTGGGCAACGATCTGGCGAGCATGGCGGAGCTGGTGGATGTGGTCAGGCTCTCTCCCCAGGGCATGGATACCCTGGACATGCTGGCCCGCTTCAAGGCCAACCAGCAGGGAGAGGCCCCCCTGCCCCTGCAGCAGGACCGTGACTGCAACGGGTACTGGCGCCAGATCCCCGGCATGAGTCTGGTGGTATAACGCCGGCTCTCGCCCAGCAAAAAGGCCTCATTGCGAGGCCTTTTTTACAGCTGATGACACCAGCTCAGGATGGTTGATCGCTTTTGCTGCGAGCACTCTGGGCTCCCGGCGGCAAGGGTTTGCGCGCCATCAGCTCCAGCTCGAGCAGGGCGTAGCGGTGTTCGATGAAGTCATAAACGTTGTTGGAGAGCGCCAGCTTGAAGTAGCTGATGGCCTCCTTGCGGTTGCCCTTGCCCAGTTCGAATTTGCCCAGATAGAAGTAGGTCTCGCACAGGCGCTCGGCGAGTTCGCGATTGTCCTTCACCCCTTTGACCACGTTGGCCATCAGTTTGCTGGCATTGATCTCGCCGGTATAGAGGCGAACCAGATCCCAGTTCCAGGCATCGTCGTCATATTTGTTCAGGCGCTCGCGCATCCGGCTCATGGCGGCGGCGGGATCGAGCTTCTGCTCGGCCAGATAGAGCCAGATCACCCGATAGGGATCTTCCGGCTGCGCCTCATAGAAGCGCTTCATGTCGGCGGCGGAGAGATCGGGGCGGTTGCCGTAATAGAGCGCGATGCCGCGGTTGAGGTAGGCATAATCATAATCGGGAGCCAGTTCGAGGGCGGAATCAAATGCCTCGTAGGCTTCGTCATAGTTCTGCTGCTGCACCAAATAGACACCGATGAAGTTGTAGGCTTCGGCAAAATCCGGTTTCTCCCGCAGGGCACGGTTGAAATCCAGTCGCGCGAGGGAGCGCAGCCCCACCCGATCGAAAACGACGGCACGCTCATAGAAGAGTTCTGCTCGCTGCTCTGTGGTAAGCTCCATTTCACTCAGCATCTGCCCGAGGCGCGCCAGTGCCAGCTCGCTCTGGTAGGAGACCTGCAGAGGGGTCGCCAAAACCAGTGACGCGGGCTGCGGCTTGGGCTCTTTCGGGGTGTTGATCTGACTGCTACTGCTGCAACCCCACATAGGAAGCAACAACAGGATACCAAGGAGGCATCCAATCCCTTTCCTGACGTTCAATGAACACTCCGACGCTGACGCTTCTTGACCTCGCATATGGTAAAGGGCAACAACCACTTTGTCATGTGGCTGAGCCCCTCTCCATCAAATAAATCAGGATTCGACAGGGTATCCGGCATCCTTCCATCCCCGAAAACCGCCATCGACACTGACAACCCGACTGTACCCCATCTGGCGCAAATTATCGGCCGCCAGGATCGAGCGAAATCCGCCCCCGCAATAGAGGTAGAGTTCGGTCGCCGGATCCGGGTAACGAGTCTCGATATCTCGCTCTATCACCCCTCGCCCCAGATAGACGGCCCCCGGCAAATGGCCGTTGGCCCATTCGCTCTCCTCGCGCACATCGACCAGGATGAAGGTACGTCCCTCCTCCTGCCAACGCCGGATCTGGTGAACGTCTGTCTCCTCTACCCGGGCGCGTATCCCTTCAACCAGCGCCAGAAAACGGGGATTGTGTTGCATGGCAAACTCCTCTGACTTGAATCATCTGCGTCAGCATACGACAGGCAGACAAAAGAAAAGAGCGCCAGCGGCGCTCTTTTTCACGGTTACGGCAGGATCTCCTGTTGATCCGCTCCCTCTTTCTCTACCTGGGTTGGCAGCATGTGCTCGCGCTTGACGCCGAGGAACATGGCAAACGCACTCGCCACATAGATGGAAGAGTAGGTACCGAACGCCACACCGATCACCATGGCCACGGCAAAACCGTGGATCAGCGCGCCGCCCTTGAGCAACAGCGCCAGCACCACCACGAAGGTGAGGCCGGAGGTGATGATGGTACGGCTCAGGGTCTCGGTCATGGAGAGATCCAGGATGTACTCGGTATCCCCCTTGCGCACCTTGCGAAAGTTCTCCCGCAGGCGGTCGAACACGACGATGGTATCGTTCAGGGAGTAACCCACGAGCGTCATCAGGGCTGCCAGCACGGTCAGGTCAAACTCGTACTGGAAGTAGGCAAAGACGCCGAGGGTGATCACCACGTCGTGCACCAGGGAGAGAATGCCCCCCATGGCCAGACGCCATTCGAAACGTACCGCCACATAGGCAAGGATACAGAGGATGGAGGCCAGCATCGCCAGCGCACCATCCGTCGCCAACTCGTCACCCACCGAAGGGCCGACAAACTCGACGCGCTTGAGCACGGCATCCTTGTCGATCAGCTTGGCGGCAGCCAACACCTCGTTACCCTGCTGCTCGACCTTGACCCCCTCTTGCGGGGTCAGGCGGAACAGCACGTCACGGCTGGAGCCGAAGTGTTGCAGGGTTGCCCCTTCAATCTTCTGCTCGGCCAGAACGTCGTGGATCTTCTCCAGGCTCATCGACTGCTGGAACCCCACCTCTATGGTGGTACCACCGGTGAAGTCCAGACCCCAGTTCAACCCACGATCAAACAGGAAGAACAGGGAGATCACCATCAGCAGGGAAGAGAACACCACACCCGGTTTGGCGAAACGCATAAAGGGGATGGGTTTTTCAAAATGTAGGATCTGAAACATGTCTCTTCCTCAGATGGGCAGCTTGTCGATACGCCGTCCACCCCATACCAGGTTGATAATGGCGCGAGATACCGTGATGGCAGTAAACATGGAGGCAGTCAGACCGATGCCCAGCGTCAGGGCAAAGCCCTTGATGGGGCCAGTGCCGATACCGAACAGGATCACACAGGTGATGAGCGAGGTGACGTTGGAGTCGGCAATGGTCGAGAAAGCACGATCAAAGCCCAGGTGGATAGCCTGTTGAACCCCGCGCCCGTTGCGCAGCTCTTCCCGGATACGTTCGTAGATCAGCACGTTGGCATCCACCGCCATACCGAGCGTCAACACGATACCGGCGATGCCTGGCAGGGTCATGGTGGCCCCCGGGATCATCGACATGATGCCGACGATCAGCACCAGGTTCATGCACAGCGCCAGGTTGGCAACCCAACCGAAGGCTCGGTAGTAGATCCCCATGAACAGCACGATAACCAGCATGGCCCAGCCGATGGCTTCCATACCGCTGTCGATGTTCTGTTGACCCAGGCTCGGACCAATGGTGCGCTCTTCGACGATCTGGATGGGCGCGATCAGGGCACCGGCACGCAACAGCAGCGCCAGGTTATGGGCTTCGTTGGCGTTGTCGATCCCTGTGATGCGGAACTGGCTGCCAAGGCGCGACTGGATGGTGGCAACGTTGATCACCTCCTCCTGCTTGCGGAACTTGCGCTTGCCATCCGGACCGGGCTGACCCACCGGCTTGTACTCGATGAAGACGGTCGCCATGCCTTTACCTACGTTGTCCTTGGTAAAGTTGGCCATCTTGTTGCCACCCTGGCCATCAAGCTTGATGTTGACCTGGGGACGACTGTACTCATCGAAACCGGACTGGGCACCCACGATGTGATCACCGGTCAGGATGACCCGCTTGTGCAATACCACCGGGCGACCATTGCGATCGGTATACACCTTGGAGCTCGGCGGGACACGACCGGCGGCGGCAGCCTGGATATCAGCTGTCTCGTCGACCATGTGGAATTCCAGGGTCGCAGTCGCCCCCAAGATCTCCTTGGCACGGGCAGTGTCCTGGATACCAGGCAGCTCCACCACGATGCGCTCGGCACCCTGCTGTTGCACCAGCGGCTCGGCCACACCCAGCTCGTTCACCCGGTTGCGGATGATGGTGATGTTCTGCTCAAGCGCGTACTTCTTCACCTCCTTGATCTTGGCTTCACTCAAGCCAGCCAGCAGGATGTACTCATCCCCTTTCTGCTGTGTGGTGAAGGTCAAATCAGGGTTCTGGCGACGCAGGTGGGAAACGGCACGCTCCTGATCCGCTTCATCGCGGAACACCACTTGTACCTGATCACCGACCCGGCGCACGCCGGAGTAGCGGATCTTCTGGGTACGCAGTTCGGTGCGAAAATCCTGCACCATCTGCTCTTGCTGCTTGGCCAGCGCCTCGGCCATGTCCACTTCCATCAGGAAGTGCACACCACCGCGCAAATCAAGACCGAGTTTCAGTGGCGCCGCGCCGATAGCTTCGAGCCAGGCGGGAGTGGAAGGGGCCAGGTTGAGCGCGGTAATGAAGTCATCGCCCAATTTATTGGCGACGATATCACGCGCCTTGAGCTGATCTTCGGTGTTCTTGAAACGTACCAGGATCAGCCCGTGCTCGAACGCCGCATGTTTGACCGGGATCTTGGCCGCCTCGAGCGTCTCTTTCACCAGGTCAAGAGTTTCCAGCTTGACTTCGGCACCACGGCTGGCAGAAACCTGCAAGGCCGGGTCTTCGCCGTAAAGATTGGGGGCTGCATATAGAAAACCGATGGCGATCACCACGATCACCATCAGGTATTTCCACAGCGGATAGCGATTTAACACGCTGTGCTCCTCGGGAGATTAAAGGGACTGGATAGAGCCCTTGGGCAGAACGGCAGAAACGAAGTCCTTCTTGATGGTGACTTGAGTCTGGTCGTTCAGGGCGATCACCAGGTAATCGCTGTCAGCTGCCACTTTGGCAATCTTGCCAACCAGGCCACCGGAAGTCAGCACTTCATCACCCTTGGAGAGAGAGCTCATCAGGTTGCGATGATCCTTGGCGCGCTTGGCCTGGGGACGATAGATCATGAAGTAGAAGATGAGACCAAATACGGCCAGCATGATGATCATTTCCATACCACCACCCTGTGCTGCCGGAGCTGCGCCTTCTGCATATGCCTTGGAGATAATGCTCATTTAACAACCTCTTATTGATGTAGATTCACAAAGATAACGAGCTGATACGCTGTTGTTATTTCACGTCATTTTCAGCGAGCGGAGGCACAGGCTTCCCTTGCCGACGGTAAAACTCAGTTACAAAGTCGTCTAATTTACCCTGCTCGATCGCGTCCCGCAAACCCTGCATGACACGCTGGTAATAACGCAGGTTATGGATGGTATTCAGACGGGCGCCGAGGATCTCGTTGCACTTGTCCAGATGGTGCAGATAGCTGCGGCTGTAGTTTTTGCAGGTGTAGCAATCGCAATCGGCATCCAGGGTGCTGGTGTCGTCACGGTGCTTGGCGTTGCGGATCTTGACCACCCCATCGGTAGTGAACAGATGGCCGTTGCGGGCATTGCGGGTCGGCATCACGCAGTCAAACATGTCGATACCGCGGCGCACCCCTTCCACCAAATCTTCCGGCTTGCCCACCCCCATCAGGTAGCGCGGCTTGTCAGCCGGGATTTTCGGGCAGACGTGCTCGAGGATGCGGTGCATGTCCTCTTTGGGTTCACCCACTGCCAGACCGCCGACCGCATAACCGTCGAAGCCGATCTCCAGCAGGCCATCCAGCGACACATCCCGCAGCGGCTCGTAGACGGAACCCTGGATGATGCCGAACAGGGCGTTCTTGTTGCCGAGGGCATCGAACTTGTCACGGGAACGTTTGGCCCAGCGCAGGGACATCTCCATGGACTTGCGCGCCTCTTCATAGGTGGCCGGATACGGGGTGCACTCGTCGAAGATCATCACGATGTCGGAGCCCAGATCGTACTGGATTTCCATGGATTTCTCGGGGTCGAGGAAGATCTTCTCGCCATTGATGGGGTGACGGAAATGCACGCCCGCCTCGGTGATCTTGCGAATATCCCCCAGGCTGAATACCTGAAAACCACCGGAGTCGGTCAGGATCGGTCCCTGCCAGTTCATGAAGTCGTGCAGATCGCCGTGAGCGCGCATCACTTCCTGACCCGGACGCAGCCAGAGGTGGAAGGTATTGCCAAGCAGGATCTGGGCACCGGTCTCGGCTACCTCTTCCGGGGTCATCCCCTTGACGGTGCCATAGGTACCGACCGGCATGAAGGCCGGAGTCTGTACGGTACCGCGTTCGAATACCAGCTGACCGCGACGGGCACGGCCGTCAGTGGTTTTCAATTCAAATTTCATTGCTACCTCGGTTTCAGTCAGAGAAACAGTCTGACAATGGAAGGCCCTCATGGGCCCGATTTTTGGGGCCGCCCACGATTCTCACATCAAACTCGTGAACGGCGCCTGAAGGACGAAGCTTAAGCCTGCGTCCGGCGACGGCTGACGAACATGGCGTCCCCGTAGCTGAAGAAACGGTACTGCTCGGCCACGGCTGCCTGATAGGCCGCCATCACGTTGTCATACCCGGCAAAGGCGCTGACCAGCATGATCAGGGTCGACTCCGGTAGATGGAAGTTGGTGACCATGGCATCCACCACCTGGAACTCGTAACCCGGGAAGATGAAGATGTCGGTGTCGCTGAAAAACGGCGCCAGCGGCTTGCCCTGGGCCAGGGTCACCTTGGCGGCACTCTCCAGAGAACGCACCGAGGTGGTACCCACCGCAATGACGCGACCGCCACGAGCTCGGGTTGCCGCGATAGCATCCACCACCTCCTGCGGCACCTCGGCATATTCGGAGTGCATGTGGTGATCTTCAATCTTGTCCACCCGCACCGGCTGGAAGGTCCCCGCCCCCACGTGCAGGGTGACGAAAGCCGTTTCCACCCCCTTGGCGCGGATCTTCTCGAGCAGAGGCTCATCGAAGTGCAGACCGGCAGTTGGGGCCGCCACCGCGCCCGGTTTGGCGTTGTAGACGGTCTGGTAACGCTCCTTGTCAGCATCTTCATCGGGACGATCTATATAAGGTGGCAGCGGCATGTGACCGATGGCCTCCAGGATCTCCAGCACTGGGCGCGCATCAAGGAAGTGGATCTCGAACAGGGCGTCGTGGCGGGCCCGCATCTCGGCCTCGACCTTCTCGCCATCTGGGCCGCCATCCAGGATAAGGCGGGTACCGGGCTTGGGCGACTTGGAAGAACGGACGTGCGCCAGTACGCTGTGCTCGTCCAGAATGCGTTCGACCAGCACTTCCAGCTTGCCGCCGCTGGCCTTCTGGCCAAACATGCGCGCAGGAATGACGCGAGTGTTGTTGAATACCAGCAGATCACCGGGGTTGAGCTGGTCCAGCACATCGACAAATTGACCATGGCGCAGCGCACCAGTCTGACCGTCAAGCTGCAACAGGCGGCTGGCGGTACGCTCTGCCATTGGGTAGCGGGCAATCAGCTCGTCTGGCAGATCAAAATGAAAATCGGATACTTGCATCTTTCACCTCGGGGGAATCGGCGGCTAGTCTAGTTATCCCCCTCTTGCAAGGCAACCCAAAAGACCAAAAACCCAAGAGAGACAAGGGATAGCGGCCATTTTTGTGACAGACAATGGGTTAATGATTCTTTAATGATCTGTATTGACCCTGATCATGTCTTGCCCGATGGGGGTGGGCTAGGGTGAAAGCAGGTACATAAGGAGGCCCACCATGATGACCCTAGCCGAAATCATGACAGAACAGCCCTTCACCCTGGGTCCGGAGAACAGCGTCAAACAGGCGATGGATCTGATGCAGCAGGAGCGGATCCGTCATATCCCCATCGTCGATGAGCATCATCATCTGCTGGGCCTGGTCACCCTCACCGACATTCTGGCGACTCGCGAGTCCAAACTGCTGCTCATCAGTCCGGAGCGGGAGGCCGAATTCACCGATAGTGTCCAGCTCGACGAGATCATGACCCGTCAGGTGGCAAGCGTGGATCCCCACGCCGGCATCAAGGAGGCGGCCCTCTATTTGCAACGCCACAAATATGGCTGCTTGCCGGTACTCAAGGGGCGCAAACTGGTGGGCATAGTGACAGAGTCTGACTTTATCGCGGTGGCCATCAACCTGCTGGAGTTGATGGAAGAGCAGGATCCCCCTACCGATTTCTGACCACCGATTTGTAATTAAATTACAACGAAAGCGTTTTTAGGCGATAAAAGAGCCTATAAAAATGAAAGGTTTTCATTTTGAATGAAAACTTACACCAAAAACTTGCTTTGTGATCTTCATCACACTATTATCTCCCCCATGCAATGATTGCCGAGGGGGAGACGAGGGATTGTGCACCCACCTTCTTCCTCTCATTTGTCTGCAAGTTTGCACACCCCGTAGTTAGTCTTTGCTGTAAAGCATTTGTTTATATAGCCATTCCTTGTTTGATGACCCGGCCCTGTCTCACGATAGCGCCGGGATTTTTTTATCTGCACGTTCCCCTCTCGCCTTACCGCCATTTACTCCCCCCACGTTTCTATTCCAGGCCTCTCGCTTGATCGCACATTCCCCTCGCACAAGGGGAGCAACACCACAGATATGGAATTCAGACAAGGAGTTAGCGCATCTAGGTCGCCATGTTCATGTTAGGTACAGCAGAGAAGTAGTATCTAATTATTAGATTTAAGCGATTCAAAATTGCGGCTTTTATCGATTAGCGAAAGACCCTAAGATGAATCCATCGAAAGTTAAACGCCTTGTCCGGCTCGACTCACCAACACCAGACAGGCATATGTACATCACCAAGGAGCCAATACATGTCTACCTACATCAACACTGAAATCAAGCCGTTCAACGCCACCGCCTACCACAATGGCAAATTCGTTCAGGTGTCTGACGCTGACCTGAAAGGCAAGTGGTCCGTTGTTTTCTTCTACCCGGCTGATTTCACCTTCGTCTGCCCAACCGAACTGGGCGACTTGGCTGACAACTACGCCGAATTCCAGAAGCTGGGTGTCGAGATCTACTCCGTCTCTACCGACACTCACTTCACCCACAAAGCCTGGCACGACACTTCTGACACCATCCAGAAAATCCAGTACCCGATGATCGGCGACCCGACCGGCACCATCACCCGCAACTTCGGCGTGATGATCGAAGAAGCTGGCCTGGCTGACCGCGGCACCTTCGTTATCGACCCGCAGGGCATCATCCAGATCGTTGAGATCAACGCCGGCGGTATCGGCCGTGACGCGCTGGAGC
The DNA here is from genome assembly GCF_041402525.1 of Aeromonas sp. S18(2024). Taxonomy (NCBI): domain Bacteria; kingdom Pseudomonadati; phylum Pseudomonadota; class Gammaproteobacteria; order Aeromonadales; family Aeromonadaceae; genus Aeromonas; species Aeromonas sp. S18(2024). The sequence goes on from NZ_JBGLQV010000003.1 coordinate 504,559, forward strand.
TGCTGCGCAAAGTCAAAGCTGCCCAGTACGTTGCCGCTCACCCGGGTGAAGTATGCCCGGCCAAATGGAAAGAAGGCGAAGCCACTCTGGCCCCGTCCCTGGATCTGGTAGGCAAAATCTAAGCCTCCCCACTCCAAAGACCGGCCCGATTCAGGGCCGGTCTGCTTTCTGGCCCACGCATAGCGCCGACCCGCAATCACAAGAAGGAATTCGAAGATGTTGGATACCAACCTCAAACAACAGCTGAACACCTATCTGCAGTACATCGTCAATCCCATCGAGATCAGCGTGTCCGGCAATGACAGTGACAAATCCGCAGAGCTGCTGGCACTGGCCACCGAGATCAGCGAGATGTCACCCAAGATTACTCTGACTTCTGGCACTGCCGCTCGCAAGCCTTCCATGAGTGTGGCCACCCAGGGCCAGACTCCGCGCATTCACTTTGCCGGCATTCCCATGGGTCATGAATTTACTTCTTTGGTACTGGCCCTGCTGCAAAGCGGCGGTCACCCCTCCAAGGCCGATGCAGCCGTGCAGGAGCAGATCCGCAACCTCAAGGGTGAGTTCCACTTTGAGACCTATATCTCCCTCTCCTGCCATAACTGTCCGGACGTGGTTCAGGCACTGAACCTGATGGCTACCCTGAACCCGGGGATCACCCACACCATGATCGACGGCGCCCTGTTCCAGGACGAGGTCAACGAGCGCCAGATCATGGCGGTACCGAACGTCTACCTGAATGGCCAGTCGTTCAGCCAGGGTCGCATCTCGCTCGAAGAGATCGTCGCCAAGCTCGACACCGGCGCTGCCGAACGCAAAGCCGCTGAGCTGAATGAGAAAGATCCCTACGACGTGCTGGTGGTGGGTGGTGGCCCGGCTGGCGCTGCGGCAGCCATCTATGCAGCCCGCAAGGGGATCCGCACCGCCATCGTCGCCGAGCGTTTCGGTGGTCAGGTGATGGACACCGTCGGCATCGAGAACTTTATCTCCGTGCCCTACACCGAGGGCCCCAAGCTCGCTGCAAGCCTGGAGCAGCACGTCAAGCAATACGGCGTGGAAGTGATCACCGAGCAGCGCGCCGCCGCCATCAGCAAGGATGGCTATGTCAACGTAGATCTTGCATCCGGTGCAACCCTGAAGAGTCGTTCCGTGATCCTGGCAACCGGTGCCCGCTGGCGCGACCTGAACGTGCCGGGTGAGCTTGAGTACCGCACCAAGGGCGTGGCCTACTGCCCGCACTGTGACGGCCCCTTCTTCAAAGGCAAGCGGGTGGCGGTGATCGGTGGCGGTAACTCCGGCATCGAGGCGGCCATCGACCTGGCCGGCATCGTCGAGCACGTTACCGTGGTGGAGTTCGCCGACACCCTGCGCGCCGACGAAGTGCTGCAGCAGAAGGCCCGCTCCATGGCCAACATCGACATCATCATGAGCGCCCGCACCACTGAAGTGATCGGTGATGGCAGCAAGGTAACCGGCATGGATTACGAAGATCGCACCACCGGGGAAATCAAGCATCTGGCTGTCGCGGGTATCTTCGTCCAGATCGGCCTGGTGCCCAATACCGAGTTCCTCAAGGGGAGCGAGGTAGCGATGACCCGCTTCGGCGAGATCGAGATCGATACCAAGGGCGCCACCTCCCTGCCCGGCGTGTACGCCGCAGGGGACGCCACTACTGTGCCGTTCAAGCAGATCATCATCTCCATGGGTGCTGGTGCAACCGCCGCACTCGGGGCCTTCGATTACCTCATCCGTAATCCGGCACCAGAAGCAGCCAAGGCTGACGCCGTCACAGTCTGAACGCCATTCAAGTAAACAAAAGCCGACTCTCTCGAGTCGGCTTTTTTCATTCTGATGTTGCGCTGGACATTAAAAACCCGTTGCGAGAGCGGGTTTTGGCATTATCAATGCGCAGTAGACTGGCTATCCATCATTCCAGGAGGAAAACCGCCTCGATGTTGTCGGTGATGGTGATCTGTTGCTGTTGATAGCTGTTTTCCACCATATCTGCGGCAGGTGCGGCGGACATGGCCAGCGCCTTGAGATTGCGGCTATAGACGGGAACTGGCGATGAATTTCGATATTCAGCGCTGTATACCTTGCCAAGCTTCATGCCAAATGCCTTGGCCAGAGATTCGGCCTTGCTTTTCGCATCCTCGACCGCAGCCAGGCGTGCCTGTTCCTTGATGGTTTGCGGAGATTTCAGACCATATTCGATATGTGACACCGACTCGAGTCCTGCCTTGAGTGCGGTATCCATCAACTGGCTCAGCTTGTCGAGTTGATACAGCTTCACCGCCAGTTGACGCTGGGCACGATACCCCAGCAAGGTCGGCTTCTTGTTCTCGCCATATTGATACTCGGGAGAGATGACCAGATTTCCCGCCTCCACATCACTGCGCTTGATACCCAGTCCTTCCAGCTGGCCAAAGAATGCAGCCACTCTGGTATCAACCTGTTGCTTGGCCTTGAACCCCTGTTTTTCCAACGCGGTGACCGACACATTGAGGGTCAGCATATCGGGTTCCGCTTTCTGCTCGGCGTAACCACTCACCACCAGATGGGGTGCCTGAGGCACTTCCAGAGCATACAGGGAGACACTGACAACCAGCGCAGAAAGGGTAAGAAGCGGACGCCACATATAAAAAACCTCAATCGAAAAGTTGAGGTCATTATGCCCCTGGCAAACGGGAATTTATATATCGTGCAATGGCGGGATCTGATCCAGTACCTGATTGGTCAAATCGAGACTGATGCTGATTGTCGCATCAGCAGCGGGAAGAATCTCTGCATGCGCTGTCGTCGGCAATGAACTGTCGAGCAACACCTCATCATCGAAATGGAATGAATCCCACGACAGGATATGTCCTTGAGGAGGTAATTCCGTTCCGAGAGAACTGAAGTCATCTGCGACTACAGTCCAAGCGATTGTTTCAGAAGGCCCCAACAACTCCTGCAAGGATGCAGGATGAAAGCTATTCAATAGATACTCCTGCTGACCCAACTCATGACCAACCAAAATCATGTTATGGGAAGCTTCTGCATCCATGACGGGGATGTAGCTGATCGATGCAGCCGCAAAGTCGACATGAAGCGTCCCTGCGACATCACCGGCATCATTCTCTATCTCCACCGCATCCAGCCGATCACCTGCGATCGAGGCTTGATAGCCAAACTGGCCGGCACAGGTAATCTGACCCTGTCCATCCCAGCTATAGCGGATGCCATCAATGTCGACCCAGTTGAATGACTGCATGGTGTATCTCCTTTATACCGCCGCTATCTTATCCATCCTCTGTCATAAAAAACAGGGGCCAAGCATAGCTTGGCCCCGACTCCTGGCTACGGATCAACCTTGAGGTTACCGTCATCCAGCATTTGCTTGATGATGTCGTGGTTGGTTGTGAGCGTGCCACCTTGATCCAAGTCCAATCCTCCCTGGAATTGGATGGTCAACTGGGCACCACCAGGTGTTCCATCAGTATCTATGGTCAGCTTGTTGGCAGCAGTATCAAACTGCAGGTAGTTGTCCAATACCGTCGCCAGATCCTCGTTGGTGCCGCCAGTAGGTACGCCAACCAACAAATCTGACAAATCCAGTACATCGCCACCACTAGCCGTGCTACCCAGCGTGAAGTCGGTAATGGTGTCGGTGCTACTATCAGCATCACTTGAAAGCCACTTGAAAGTATCACTACCACTGTCACCAATCAGGATATCCGCACCTATACCACCTATCAGGGTGTCATTACCTGAACCGCCAACCAGCTTGTCTGCCCCCCCCATGCCATAGAGAACATCGTCACCATCACCACCAAAAAGTATATTGTTGAGCGAATTTCCTGTCAGGGTATCATTATGGGCAGACCCGATGGCATTGAGCTGTTCAGCTGTCAAAGTAATCAACGTATCACTCCCTGCACTGTGCATATCGACTGTGTAGGGTACATCCGGCATCAGGCTAATATTGAGGTTCGAGTTAGCAGTATCACCATCCCCATCGGTCAGAGTAACGTCAAGATCGAAGTTTACAGGCACACCCGGGGTAGGTATTGAGGTGCCAAAATCACCGATTTTAAAGTCACTGCCACCCGCATAGTGGAACTCGAGGCTATTATAACCATCTGCCGTATAAGCCGAGATACGGGTGTTATCCACAACGCCGCTCACTGTAGCCACATAAGTTACCCCTGCCCCCGGATCTGCATCACTAAAGGTCACGGTAAAGTTGTGACCTCCGACAGAAACGGTCTGAATCAAACCTCCGGAGAGACTCACAATTCTAGTGCCTGTCCCATAGGCGATAGCAATGGCCGTCAATGACTCCATAACCCCGTCACCAATCACATTATCTACCGAGCTTGACGAACTGGTATCCTGGCGAGCAATCACCTTAACCAAGCTGCCCTCCGCCTTGATAGAGGTAAACAGGGCTGAGCCACCATTAACGTTATAGTGGCCATCAAAACTGTGGTTATGGGTTGCTGGATTGAAGTAGCCACTACCACCACTACTAGGTGAACCTGCCAAGTCGATGACAAAGTCCACTCTCATTGCTTCACCGGTGCCGACCGATGCACCTCCGCCGATCCCACCGGTCGATGCCGTGGTATTGACAGTGCCATCCCCCATGGGGGTCAGCAGGAGATCTTTACTGTCATCATTAGCAGCGGTAACAAATCCCGCCCATGCTGTATTGCCACCGACAAAGTCATAACCCACGTTATTAAAATCAACAGTGGTATTACCACCATCCACCGAACCCACCATATTAACTGCGTAAGTACTGTTGGCTGGGTTCAGTACAACGGTAAAGACAGTGCCAGCTCCCGTTGCAGCAGTTAGGGTTAATCCATCTTCCGAAAGGGAATAGGTGATCGGCAACCCGCCTGCTGTCATGCCACTATTGGCACCATTAAGACTTGTGCTAAAGCGCAGACTGCCGCCATCTGCCCCATAGTTGTTAGCCACTGAGCCATCAAGATCGAGCAGGAAAGAAGCACTGCCTACACCATTCATTATTACGGCAGTATTAGGGGTAATCATACTCGGACCATCGTCCTTGAACACGATGTCCAGACCGCTCGCACTGGTCGCGCTCGTGCTGTCCCCATCACCGTCCGTCACGGTTTGCACCACCTTGATCGCTGCGGCCGCTGCCAGCGAGACGCTGTCGTCATGGGCCGCGGCACTGCTGCCATCCACCCCGTGCTCCAGCGTCGCATACTGGGTCACCGTTACC